>NZ_JBEYTM010000011.1:0-199597 GCF_040643055.1 Streptomyces sp. NPDC047515 | reverse complement strand
GAGACCCCGTCCGAGGACATCCCGGCGCCTTGGAATCGCACGCACCAGACCGCGTCCGCTGTCCGATCGAAGGCCGCCCGACAGGCTCTGAGAGGCGGAGCGGGCGTGCCGCCGTGCGCTCCTCAGCTCGCCTTCGACCAGGCGTAACGGTGTTCGGGCCGGCCCATGTCGCCGTACTTGAGGCTGAGGCTGATGCGGCCCGCGCCCTCCAGGTACTTGAGGTATCGCTGGGCGGTGGAGCGGCTCAGGCCCGCCCGCGCGGCGACCTCGTGTGCGGACAGTGGCTCGTCGGCGGCCGACAGGACATGGCGGATGACGTCGGCCGTGGGTGCCGAGTGGCCCTTGGGCAGACCCGCCGCGGGGCCGGACTCCGCCGTGCGCAGGGCGCCGAATATCTGGTCGACCTGCTCCTGGCCCGCTTCGCCGCGACCGCCCCCCACGCCTTCGAGGGTCCGGCGCAGGGTGGCGTAACTCTCCAGCTTGGACCGCAGACCGGCGAAGTTGAACGGCTTGACCAGGTACTGCAGCGCGCCGTACCGCATCGCGGTCCGGACGGTCGACACGTCACGGGCCGCGGTCACCATGATCACATCAGCCGGATGACCGAGCTGGCGCAGCCGCCGCACCAGGGTCAGTCCCGTCTCGTCCGGAAGATAGTGATCGAGCAGGACGAGATCGACGTGCTCGCGCTCCAGGAAGGCCAGCGCCTGCGCGGCGCTGTGCGCACGCGAGATGACGCGGAAACCGGGAACCTTCGCCACATACGCGGCGTTGATCTCGGCGACACGGAAGTCGTCGTCCACCACCAGGACATCGATCATCGCAAATCTCCCACTTCGGTCAGCGGCCGGACGCTCAGTGCCTCGGGCAGGACGACGGTGAAGACGGCGCCGCCACCGGCCCGGGCCGTGACGCGAGCCGCGCCACCGTAGCGCTCGGCCAGCCTGCGCACCAGCGCCAGACCGAGCCCGCGTCCGCGGTGCGCGGGGGACTCCTTGGTGGACCAGCCCTCGGTGAAGATGTGCTCGCGCATGGCGGGCGGCACCCCGGGGCCGTCGTCGCTGACCCGCAGGACCGCGGTGGTGCCCTCGGCGAGCAGTTCGACCTCGATGAGCGAGGCGACGTCGAGGGCGTTGTCGATGAGGTTGCCGAGGACTGTCACCAGATCGCGCGGGTCCACCACCGCGTCCGGGAGCCGAGTGGCGGGCGAGACGATCAGGGACGCGCCCCGCTCCGCCGCGATCGCCGACTTTCCCACCAACAACGCCGAGATCAAAGGATCGTTGACGCGTTCCGCGACCTGCTCCGCCGACGCCCGGTGACCCTTGGCCACCTCCGCGACGAACTCCACCGCGGCCTCGTGCCTGCCGAGCTCCAGCAGTCCGAGCAGGGTGTGCAGCCGGTTCGCGTGCTCGTGGTCCTGGGCGCGCAGCGCGTCCAGGAGCCCGTGCGTGGAGTCCAGTTCGCGGCCGAGCAGCTCCAGCTCGGTGCGGTCGCGAAGGGTGACGACGGCTCCGCCGTCACCGGTGGGCATGCGGTTGGCGATCAGCACGCGACCGTTGCAGACGGTGATCAGGTTGGCGCCGTCGACCCGTCCCGCCAGCACCTGCGACGTACGGCCCGGCGGCAGCACCTCGCCCAGCGTGCGTCCGACGGCCTCCTGGTCCAGCTCCAGCAACCGCTGGGCCTCGTCGTTGAGCAATCGGATCCGGCCCCGGGCGTCGAGGGCGAGAACCGCCTCGCGAATGCTGTGCAGCATGGCCTCGCGCTCGTCCAGCAACGCGGAGATGTCGGCGAAGGCGAGGCCGTGGGTGCTGCGCTGCAGCCGCCGTGAGACGGCCAGCGCGGCCAGCACACCCGCGGCGAGCGCCGCTCCGGAGTAGAGCAGCAGACCGGGGATGGCTTCGAGCAGCCGCGTGTGGACGCTGTGGTAGGCGAGGCCCACCGAGACCGCGCCCACGATGCTGTGCCGGCTGTCCCGCAGCGGGACCTTCGCACGTGCCGAGCGGCCCAGGGTTCCGTTGTCGATCTGCATGATCTCCTGGCCGGACAGCGCCGTACTGGGGTCGGTCGAGACGTGCTTGCCGATCTGCTCGGTCTCGGTGTGCGACCAGCGCACCCCGCGGGTGTCCATGACCACGATGTAGAGCGCTCCGGTGGCCCGCCGTATCCGTTCGGCCTCGGCCTGCACCGGCCCCGTGGGGGTGGGGTCGGTGCTCGTCAGGTTGCGCACCAGACCCGGTTCGGCGCGGCGGTCTGGGCGATGGACAGGGCCTGACGCATCGCCTGGTCGTCGAGCTGGTGACTCAGGGGTGCGAGGAAGAGCCCGGTGACAAGCATGATCACGCCCGTGGTGATGGCCACCTGGGTGACCAGGACCTGGGCGAAGACACGGCGGGGCCAGTGAATCCGCATGCGCTCGCCCTCTGCCTTCCGCCGACCAGGAACCTGATGCTCCGTTTCGTCCTCGTGTGAACGCAAGGTAAACGTCACCGACGTCCCTGACCAGTCCTCGTGGCTCATTCGTTGTCGCAGCGCGAGCAGAACGAGCAGAACCACGGGGTATGAGCAGAAGCGGGAGTTGTGAGCGCAAGGGTGCCCACGTTCCCGGGCCGCCCCTAGCGTCCCGCTCCATGAACAGCGAAACGAGCCCCGCCATCGAGCTGCGGGGGGCGAGCAAAGCGTTCCGGACTCCTTCGGGGACGCTCCACACCGCCGTACGGGATCTGGACCTCACGATCGGGCGCGGCGAGTTCGTCGCCGTGGTGGGCCCCACCGGATGCGGCAAGTCGACCACCCTGACGCTCGTCAGCGGGCTGGAGGAGCCCACCGAGGGTGAGGTGCTGGTGGGCGGTGAATGCGCGGCATCGGCGACAAGGTCGGCTTCGTCTTCCAGCAGGACGCGGTCTTCCCCTGGCGGACAGTCCTGTCCAATGTGATGGCGGGCCCCCGCTTCCGCGGCGTACCGAAGCCCGAGGCGAAGGAGCGGGCCCGGGAGTGGCTCGCCCGGGTCGGGCTGTCCTCCTTCGAGGACCGCTATCCCCACCAGCTGTCCGGCGGTCAGCGCAAGCGCGTCGCCCTCGCGGCGACCTTCGTCAACGACCCCGAGATCCTGCTCATGGACGAACCCTTCTCCGCGCTCGACGTGCAGACCAGGGCCCTGATGTCGGACGAACTGCTGGAGCTGTGGGCCGGCACCGGCGCCTCCGTCGTCTTCGTCACCCATGACCTGGAGGAGTCCATCGCGCTGGCCGACAAGGTCGTGGTCATGACTGCGGGACCGGCCACGATCAAGGAGGTCTTCGAGATCGACCTGCCTCGCCCCCGCAAGGTCGAGCAGGTGCGTCTGGAACCCCGGTTCATCGAGATCTACCGAGAGATCTGGTCCTCACTCGGTGAAGAGGTCCGTATCACCCGCGAGAGGGGTGCGTTCAATGTCGCCTGAAACCATCACCGCGAGCGCCCCCGTCACCAAGACCGAACGGACCCAAGCCAGGGCGCGGGCCGCCCGGAACCGCAAGTACCTGGTGCTCGGGAGCCGGGTCGCGGTGCTCCTCGCGGTCATCGGACTGTGGGAGTGGCTGGCCCGGACCGCGGTCATCGACCCGTTCAACTTCTCCATGCCGTCGAAGATCTGGGACCAGATCAGCACCTGGGTCGTCGACGGCACCGCCCAGGGCTCCCTGTGGGAGCAGATCTGGTACACGCTCTACGAGGCGCTGCTCGGCTGGGTCATCGGTGTGATCGCCGGTGTGCTGCTCGGAATCGCGCTGGGTCGCGTCCGCTTCGCCGCCGACGTCCTCGGCCCGTACATCAAGGTGCTCAACGCCCTGCCGCGCATCGTGCTCGCCCCGATCTTCCTCATCTGGTTCGGCCTCGGCCCGGCCTCGAAGGTCGCCTCCGCGGTCGTCCTCGTGTTCTTCCCCGTCTTCTTCAACGCCTTCCAGGGAGCCAGGGAGGTCGATCGCAATCTCGTCGCCAACTCCCGCATCCTGGGTGCCAGTAACCGCCAGGTGACCCTTCAGGTGGTCATCCCTTCGGCCACCTCATGGATCTTCACCAGCCTGCATGTGAGCTTCGGCTTCGCCCTCATCGGCGCCATCGTCGGTGAGTACATCGGTGCCACCAAGGGGCTCGGACTGCTGGTCGCCGCTTCCCAGGGCACCTTCAACGCGGCCGGTGTCTACGCCGCGATGGTCATCCTCGCGATCGTCGCGCTGCTGGCCGAAGGCCTGCTGACCTTCCTCGAAAAGCGGCTCTTCCGCTGGAAGCCGGCCGATGCCGACACCGCCCGCTGACGCCCGCCGCACACCCGTACACCCGATTTCTTTCTTCACAAGGACGTGAATCAGATGCGCGCATCCACCCGGATCTCGGCCGTCGCTGTCGCAGGGGCGCTCGCCCTGACAACCCTGACCGCCTGTGGTGGCGACTCCACCTCGGCCTCCGGGGGCAAGAACGACAAGGTCAAGATCATGGTCGGGGGCCTGGACAAGGTCATCTACCTGCCCGCGATGCTGACCGAACGGCTCGGCTACTTCAAGGAGGAAGGGGTTTCGGTCCAGCTCCTGACCGAGCCCGCAGGCGTCCAGGCCGAGACGGCCCTGGTCTCCGGCGACGTCCAGGGCACGGTGGGCTTCTACGACCACACCCTCGACCTTCAGGTGAAGGGCAAGCAGGTCGAGTCGGTCGTCCAGTTCTCCCATGCTCCCGGCGAGGTCGAGATCGTCTCGAACCAGGCGGCGGGTGACATCAAGTCGGCGAAGGACTTCAAGGGCAAGAAGCTCGGAGTGACGGGTCTCGGCTCCTCGACCGACTTCCTGACGAAGTACCTTGCCGTGAGCAATGGCGTGCAGACCAGCGAATTCACGCCCGTGGCCGTCGGAGCGGGGCAGACGTTCATCTCCGCGCTTCAGCAGGGATCCATCCAGGGCGGCATGACCACCGACCCGACCGTCGCCACCATCCTGGACAAGAAGCTCGGCAAGGTCCTCATCGACATGCGGACCCCCGAGGGTTCCCAGCAGGCGCTCGGCGGCCCCTACCCGTCCTCCAGCCTCTACATGCAGACCGAGTGGGTCAACAGCCACAAGGAGACCGTCCAGAAGCTGGCCAACGCCTTCGTCAAGACGCTGAAGTGGATGTCCACGCACAGCGCGGACGAGATCGCCGCGAAGATGCCCGCCGACTACGCCCAGGGCGGCGGCAAGGCTCTCTACGCGGAGGCGATCAAGAGCACCCTGCCCATGTTCACCACGGACGGTGTGATGCCGGCTGACGGCCCCGCCACCGTCGAGCGGGTCCTGAAGGCATTCAACCCGAACCTGAAGGACGCGAAGGTGGACCTCGACAAGACGTACACCACGGAGTTCGTCAAGAAGGCGGGCTGACCCCCGGCGTCGACGACGCCCGCACCCACCGGATCGCGGAGCCCGGCACTGCACGACTCGTCACGTCATCCGAGTCGTCCGGCCGGAGCTCCGCCTTCCGTGTTCATCATCCCAACTGCTTCCAGTTCGGCGGTTGTGCGGGGTCGAGCGTCCGCCACTGGGCGAGGACCTCGGGGTCCTGTGCGTCGAGCCAGTCGGTCAGTTCGCGGAAGGAGACGCAGCGCACCTCCTTGCGCGGGCAGACCTCTCGCATCGTCTCCTCGACGGCATCCATGTAGATCCCGCCGTTCCAGTCCTCGAAGTGATTTCCGATGAACAGCGGTGCTCGGCTGCCGTGGAACACCCGCTCGAATCCGGCGAGATAGGAGTCCCGGGCCTCCTCGCGCCACGTCCGGTACTTCGCGGGGTCGCCCTCGGTGGCGCCTTCCGACTGGTTGTAGAGGAAGTTGAAGTCCATGGACAGCACCTGGAAATCCTTCCCGGGGAACGGCAGCATCTGCAGCGGAAGGTCCCAGATACCGTTCTTCTTGGACGGCCAGATCTGGAAGTCCCCCGGGGAGCTCGCGTCGTAACGCCAGCCGAAGGGCTTGGTCGCCGGCAGCAGGGTCTTCTGTCCTTCGAGACAGGGAGCCCGCCCGCCTACGACCTCGCGGGTGGGGTCGAACGGCAGCGGATCGAGGTCCGTGAAGCCCGTGTTCGTCTTCCAGTTCTGTACGAAGGAGTAGAACTGGTTGATCTCGCTGAACCACTCGGACGTGCTCCAGTCCCCACCGCCCTTCTTGTCGCAGAAGTGCCCGTTGAAGTGGGACCCGATCTCGTTGCCCTCCCGCCAGGCGTCGCCGAGCTGTTCCAGCGTCATGCGGATGTGCTCGCGCGTCGGGTACGAGATCGCAGCCGCGCCGGGTTTGTGCTGGGGCGGCTCGTAGAGGCTCCTCTTCTCCTTCGGAAGCAGGTAGATGCCGGTGAGGAAGAACGTCATGTGCGCGTTGCTCTCCTTCGCCGCACGGCGGAAGCGTGAGAACATGCGATCGTCGCCCTCCAGCGCGCCGTCCCACGAGAACACCACGAACTGGGGCGGTTTCTCACCCGGCTTGAGGCGCTCGGCCTTCAACTGATCCGGCTGCGGCCCGGTGTAGGACGTGGAGCCGTCGCCCAGAATCCTGACCTTCCCGTCCCACGTCTCCTGCTCCGTCTTCCTGCCGTCAGCGTCGCGGTGCGCCCGTGCGGTGGGCGTCGGCGCGGCCACGGTGCTGGTGCCCTGCCGCGGTTTCCGGCCGTCCGGACCGTCGGACGCCAGCGGGACGAGCGCCGCGGCACCCGAGGCCACCAGGCAGGCCGTGAGCCCGAGGGCGATACGAGGAGTCAGCCGGGCCCGTATTCGGTGGACGACGGTCTCTGCGCTGTTCTCTGTCACTTCGTCACCGCTTCCATGTACGTGTTCCAGATCCGGGACGGGAGCTTCTTGCCGTTCGCGGAGGCGCCGCCGAGCCCCTTGAGCGGCAGTGGCGCGAGACTCTTCGTGAGGTCCATGCGGTACACGACCACGGCCGTGGACGCGGTCCGGTCGTATCCGACGTACCAGCGCGCGGTGTCGTCCTCGGTGGTTCCGGCCTTGGCGGCGACCGGTGAGCCGGAGGCGACACCGTTCTCCCCGCCGGGTCGTGCGAGCGACGCGGTGACCTCGTCGGCGACGGCGGTCCGAACGGCGCGCTTCGCCCGTTGCAGACCGAGCCGGACCGGCTCGCCGTTGCGCGTGACCCTGCGGACCGAGTACGGATCGGTGTGCATGCCGTGCGCCGCGAACATGCCGTACGCGTCGGCCATGCGGATGGCGCTCGGTGTGGAGTTGCCCATCGAGAACGAGGGGACGGGCGGACCGAAGCTCGACGGGAGCAGCCCGGACGCCTCGGCCGTACGGCGGACCTGCTTCAGTCCCGCATCCATGCCGAGCTGGAGGAACGGGGAGTCCACGGACTTCGCCAGGGCGTCGTGCAGACTGATGCGGCCGTAGGAGCGGTTGCCTTAGTTGTGGCCCTTGACCATCTTGCCGCCGCGGTCCCAGTACGGTCCCTCGGCAGCCATGACGGGGATGTCGTCGTCACCGTCGTACATGGTCGAGGGGGTGACGGTGGTCCGGGGGCCGTTGCGCCTGCGCGAGACGCCGTACTCCAGACCTGTGGCGTAGACGAAGGGGGTGAATGCCGAACCGGCCGGGACGGTGCCCGCGTTGGACTCGTTGAAGGCCTGCCGTTCGAAGTCCGGTCCGCCGTACACGGCGAGGATCCGGCCGTCCGGGGCGACCGACGCGGCCCCGACCCGGGTATGGCGATCGGCCTTGCGCTGCTTGGGATCGAGCGTCTCGCGCGCGCCCTTCACGGCCCGTGTGAGAGCGTTCATCCGCGGCTTCTCGAACGTCGTGTAGATCTGGTAGCCGCCGAGGTCGAAGCGCGCGTCGGAGATGTGCCCGGCACGTTTGGCGTACGACTCGGCGAGCTGGACCAGGTAACCGTTCTGCCCGGCCGTGCTGTTCGGCCTGTGAGGAGGCTTCGGCTCGGGAAAAGTGGTGTACCGGGCGCGTTCGGCCGGGCTCAGCTTGCCGATCTCGACCATTCGGTCCAGTGTCCACTTCCACCGTTTGACGGCGCGGGCGTGGTTGCGGGGGTTGACGGCGGGATCGTAGAGCGAGGCCCCTTTGAGCAGCGACGCGAGGAACGCGCCCTCACCGGCGTCGAGTTGCGTGACCTCCTTGCCGTAGTAGGCCTGGGCGGCGCGCTGGAGACCGTAGGTGCCCCGGCCGAACCAGCTGGTGTTCAGATAGTCCTCAAGGATCTTGTCCTTGCTCACACGCCGGTCGAGCTTGACCGCCAGCAGCATCTCGGTGAACTTGCGGGAGAAGGACTGGTCCTGCGAGAGGTAGACGTTCTTGACGTACTGCTGGGTGATGGTCGAGCCGCCCTGGGTGTCTCCCTCGCCGACCGTGCGCCACAGCGCGCGGGTGATCCCCTGGGTCGATATGCCGTGATCCGAGTAGAAGTCGGCGTTCTCCGCCGCCAGTACGGCCCATCGGACATCGTCGGGAATCTTCGACAGGGGCATCTCCTGGCGGCTCACCCAGCCCGTACGGGCCATGGGAGAGCCATCGGCCCAGTAGTACACGGTGTCCTGCTGGGTGGCGAAGGCATTGAGGTCCTCCGGGATGTCCGTACGCGCGTAGGCGATTCCCACCACGGTCGTGAGCGTCGCGGCGAACATCAGGAACGAGCCCATGACCAACCGCCAGGAGGGCACCCATCGTCGCCGGCCGCGTCGTCCCGTGCGCGGATAATCGGGTGTGCGCGGCAGGCGCCGGCGTGGCCGCTTCGCCTGTTTCCGGCGTCCCGCCCCAGGGGCGCATAAGGTCCGGGCGCGATGCGTCGTTCTGCTGAATATGTTGTGCTGTGTCATTCCGTCCAGCCATGACAGGCCGGGCCGGCCACTGACTTCGACCGTGCCCGTACATGTGTAGTGGTCACTGCTCGTCCGCCGCCGCACTTTGTGCAGGCGGGCCCTCCCGAGACCCTGCGGACGTCTGCGCGCGATCGGCGGGCGGCGGAATCATTCGTCCCGGCCGGTGTACGGCATGTGCAACCTCAGGTTCAGTTCAGGCCGTGCGGCTGCTGATCGGACCGAAACGCCCGGAGGTTGGCCATGCGCTCCACCCTCGCCCACTCCACCGCAGCCAAGGCCAAAGCATGACCGAGAGTCGCGTCGAGAAGTCACGTAAAGATAACAGGCCATTGGGGCGGGTCGAGCCGCCCGGACCCGACTGGCCGCCGGTGGGTGGGCAGTTGGGCCCGGAACGGCAGAGGGTGCGCCCCGGGATTCCCCTGAGTGGTCGCCGATGTGTTCGCTTTCGGGTGACTTTGCGGCCGGTTGCCTGGTGGTGACGCATCGTCAGCGGTCGACCATCGCATGATCGGAATTCTTCCGGACCGGACCGGGACGGATCGGGGCGTCGGGAGGCCGTTGTGCACATCCTGCTCGTGGCGAGCGCGTTCAACAGCCTCACTCAGCGTGTTCACGCCGAACTGAGGGACCGCGGCCACACCGTCGCGGTGGAACTCGCGACTTTGGACGCCATCGCGCGCGATGTGTCGCTGCGGCGGGCGGTGCGCGCGTTCTCGCCCGACCTCATCCTGGCCCCGCTGCTGAAGACTGCCATCCCCCGGGACGTATGGGCGGCGCACGCCTGCCTGGTCGTCCACCCCGGCCCCCCCCGGCGACCGCGGGCCGTCCTCCCTGGACCGGGCCATCCAGGAGGGTGCGGACACCTGGGGCGTGACCGTCCTGCAGGCCGGCGAGGAGATGGATGCCGGGGACATCTGGGCCTCGGAGACCTATGCGGTGCCTGCGGTGGGCAAGAGCGATCTGTACCGCAACGAGGTCTCCGACGCCGCGTCGCGGGCCGTGCACCGCGCCGTCGAGCGCTTCGCGTCCGGTACGTACGTCCCCCGTCCGCAGACCGGCGGCGACGAGGAGCTGCGCATCCGTACCCGGCCGTTCCTCCGCCAGGAGCACCGCCGCATCGACTGGGGGTCGGACTCCACGGCGGCGGTCCTGCGCAAGCTGCGGGCCGCCGACTCCTGCCCAGGGGTGCTCGACGAACTGCTCGGGGGCGAGTGGTTCCTGCACGGGGGGCACCCCGAGCACGAACTGCGCGGCCGGCCGGGCGAACTGGTGGCCGTACGCGGGGAGGCCGTCTGCCGTGCGACGGCCGACGGCGCCGTGTGGATCCCCGAGCTTCGTCCGCGCCGCAGGCCGGGCGGGGACGCCACGTTCAAACTGCCCGCTGTGACGGCTCTCGCCGGGCGTCTGCCCGCCCTGCCGGAGCACCCTGCGCCGCGGTACGACGAGGAGCGCGGGCGCGGCTGGAACGACATCGGATACCGGGAGGTGGGGCAGGCCGGTTTCCTCAGGTTCTCCTTCCCCGGAGGCGCGATGAGCACGACGCAGTGCCGGCGCCTGCACGACGCCTACCGTCTGGCCTGTCGACGGCCCACCTCGGTACTGGTGCTGGGCGGCGCCCGGGACTTCTTCTCCAACGGGATCCACCTCAACGTCATCGAGGCCGCCGCCGACCCCGGCGAGGAGTCCTGGGCGAACATCAACGCCATGGACGACCTCGTGGAGTCCGTGCTGACCACCACCGACCGGCTGGTGGTCTCCGCGATCGGCGGAAACGCGGCCGCGGGCGGGGTCATGCTCGCGCTCGCGGCGGACGAGGTCTGGTGCAGGTCGGGAGCGGTGCTGAACCCGCACTACCGCCTGATGGGGCTGTACGGCTCCGAGTACTGGACGTACACGCTGCCACGCCGGGTGGGGGCGGCTGCCGCCGAGCGCCTCACCGGACGGGCGCTGCCGGTGAGCGCCGAGTCCGCTGTGCGGCTCGGTCTGGCCGACCGGACGGTCGACTGCGACGCGCAGTCCTTCGCGGGCGAGGTCGTACGGCTGGCGAGCCGGCTCGCCGAGTCACCCGCGGCGCTGTCGCGCATCGCCGCCAAGAAGACCGAACGGGACCGGGACGAGGCCCGCAGACCCCTGGCGGACCACCGGGCGGCGGAGCTGGCCGAGATGCGGCGGATCTTCTTCGACCCGCGGTCCTCCTACCACGCACTGCGGCACGCGTTCGTGCTCAAGAACCCCCCGGCGGGACAGCCGCCGCACCTCGTCCCGCCGGGGGCGGGACGATCCCGTCGGAAGGACGGCGTCACCGCACTGGCGGCGCACCATGCCGCACTCGCACCGGGCGCTTGCTACGAAGAACTGTGAAGGCCGATCCGCCGGCCTTCGTGTGTCTCTTTCCAGGGAGGCATCCTCATGGATGCAGCAACGTCGAACACCGTGGACGCACCGGCCGCGGCCACCGAGGAGGACTCCCCGATCCACATCCTCTGGATCAACGCGGGGCTGAGCTGTGACGGCGACTCGGTGGCCCTCACCGCCGCGATGCAGCCGAGCATCGAGGAGATCGTGACCGGTGCGCTGCCCGGCCTGCCCAAGGTCGAGGTCCACTGGCCGCTGATCGACTTCGAATCCGGTCCGGTGGGTGGTGCGGACACGTTCATCGAGTGGTTCTTCAAGGGCGAGCGCGGCGAGATCGACCCGTTCGTGCTGGTTGTCGAGGGCTCCATCCCGAACGAGACGATCAAGCCCGAGGGGTACTGGTGCGGCTTCGGCGACAATCCGGAGACCGGCCAGCCGATCACCACCAGCGAATGGATCGACCGGCTGGCGCCCAAGGCCCTGGCCGTCGTCGCCATCGGCACCTGCGCCACGTACGGCGGGATCCACGCGATGGCCGGCAACCCGACGGGCGCCATGGGCCTGCCCGACTACCTCGGCTGGGACTGGAAGTCGAAGGCCGGTATCCCGATCGTGTGCGTGCCCGGCTGCCCGATCCAGCCGGACAACTTCTCGGAGACCCTGACCTATCTGCTGTACCAGGCGGCGGGAGCCGCTCCGATGATCCCGCTCGACGACAAACTCCGGCCGACCTGGCTGTTCGGCGCCACCGTGCACGAAGGGTGCGACCGGGCCGGCTACTACGAGCAGGGCGAGTTCGCCCAGACCTACGACTCGCCCAAGTGTCTGGTCAAGATCGGCTGTTGGGGCCCCGTCGTCAAGTGCAACGTACCCAAGCGCGGCTGGATGAACGGCATCGGAGGCTGCCCGAACGTCGGCGGCATCTGCATCGCCTGCACCATGCCGGGCTTCCCCGACAAGTTCATGCCGTTCATGGACGAACCCCCGGGCGCCAAGGTCTCCAGCACCGCCAGTGGCGCGTACGGGGCGGTCGTCCGCAGGCTCCGGGCGATCACGGAGAAGACTGTGGACAAGGAGCCGAAGTGGCGGCACAAGCGGGGCCGGCTGACCACCGGCTACCGGCCCCCGTGGTGACCGCGCCCCACACACCGACCGCACCGTACACCGTCCGGTGACGACCCCACCACACGCTTCTCAGAAGGGCTACGGCACACACGATGGCACCGACAACTAAGGCGGCCGGCGACGGCAGCGGCCTGGTGGAGATGGCCTGGGACCCGATCACCCGGATCGTGGGCAGTCTCGGCATCCACACGAAGATCGACTTCAAGCAGAAGCGGGTCGCGGAGTGCTACAGCACCTCGTCGGTCTTCCGCGGCTACAGCGTCTTCATGCGGGGCAAGGACCCCCGCGACGCGCACTTCATCACCAGCCGGATCTGCGGGATCTGCGGCGACAACCACGCCACGTGCTCCGTGTATGCGCAGAACATGGCGTACGGAGTGAAACCGCCCCACCTCGGTGAGTGGATCATCAACCTCGGCGAGTCCGCGGAGTACATGTTCGACCACAACATCTTCCAGGAGAATCTGGTCGGGGTCGACTACTGCGAAAAGATGGTCCGCGAGACCAATCCCG
Organism: Streptomyces sp. NPDC047515; assembly: GCF_040643055.1. NCBI lineage: Bacteria > Bacillati > Actinomycetota > Actinomycetes > Kitasatosporales > Streptomycetaceae > Streptomyces > Streptomyces sp. NPDC047515. The sequence continues at coordinate 186,767 of NZ_JBEYTM010000011.1, read as the reverse complement.
GCGTCCTGGACCTCGCCGAGCGCACCGAGGCCCCGCACGCCGGGGAACACGGTTACCGCACGATCGCCGACATCATGAGGTCGCTCAACCCGATCGAGGGCGAGTTCTACCGCGAGGCACTCCAGGTGAGCCGCTACACGCGGGAGATGTTCTGCCTCATGGAGGGGCGCCACGTGCACCCCTCCACCCTGTACCCGGGCGGTGTGGGCACGGTCGCCTCCGTCCAGCTCTTCACGGACTACCTCAGCCGCCTCATGCGGTACGTGGAGTTCATGAAGCGGGTCGTGCCCCTGCACGACGACCTGTTCGACTTCTTCTACGAGGCCCTGCCCGGGTACGAGGAGGTCGGCCGGCGGCGGGTGCTGCTCGGCTGCTGGGGAGCGCTCAACGACCCCGAGCACTGCGACTTCACGTACGCCAACATGAGCGACTGGGGGCGGAAGATGTTCGTCACCCCCGGTGTGATCGTGGACGGCAAGCTGGTCACCAACGACCTCACCGAGATCAACCTCGGCATCCGGATCCTGCTGGGCAGTTCGTACTACGACGACTGGGAGGGCAAGGAGCAGTTCGTCACCCACGACCCGCTCGGCAATCCGGTCGACCCCCGCCACCCGTGGAACCAGCACACGATCCCCGCGCCGCAGAAGCGGAACTTCGACGACAAGTACAGCTGGGTGATGTCGCCGCGCTGGTTCGACGGCAAGGACCACCTGGCCCTGGACACCGGCGGCGGCCCCATCGCCCGCCTCTGGTCCACCGCCCTCTCCGGGCTCGTCGACGTCGGCTACGTCAAGGCCACCGGCCACAGCGTCGTCATCAACCTGCCGCGCACGATGACGAAGCCCGAGACCACCTTCGAGTGGAAGATCCCGAAGTGGAGCAACGCGCTGGAGCGCAACCGCGCCCGTACCTACTTCCAGGCGTACGCGGCCGCGATCGCGCTGCACTGCGCCGAGAAGGGGCTTGAGGAGGTCCGCGCCGGACGTACCCAGACGTGGGAGAAGTTCGAGGTCCCGGACGAGAGCATCGGTGTCGGATTCACCGAGGCCGTACGTGGCGTGCTGTCGCACCACATGGTGATCAGGGACGGCAAGATCGCCAACTACCACCCCTACCCCCCGACGCCGTGGAACGCCAGCACCAGGGACACCTACGGAACCCCCGGGCCGTACGAGGACGCGGTGCAGAACACGCCCATCTTCGAGGAAAATCCGCCGGAGAACTTCAAGGGCATCGACATCATGCGTACCGTCCGCAGCTTCGACCCCTGTCTCCCGTGCGGGGTCCACATGTACGTCGGCGGCGGCAGAACCGTGCAGAAGATGCACGTGCCCACCGGGCTGAGCGGACTGGGCGGATGAGCGCGGCGGCGACGGCGCTCGACGCGGAGCAGGCCGGGCGGCGTATCGACGAGGTGCTTGAGCGGGTGACGGCGGCCGGTGACCAGAAGGCCGTCGCGGCGGCCGAGGAGCTGGTACGGGTCCTGATGGACTTCTACGGCGCCGGGCTGGCCCGGATCGTTGCCGGGCTACGGGCCGCACCGGACCGTGAAACCGGCGACACCCTGGACGAACTCCTGGGCGACGAACTCGTGTCGAGCCTCCTGGTCCTGCACGATCTGCACCCCGAGGACACCGGAACACGGATCGGCCGGGCCCTCGCGGCCGTCCGCGACCCCGTGGAGGTCGTGACCTTCGACGAGGGCACGGGCACCCTGCGCCTGCGTTCCACCGAGACGGGCGGCTGCGGCTGCACCGGAGCGCCGGCGGTACAGCAGCAGGTCGAGAACGCCCTCGCGTGCTTCGCACCGGAGGTGACCACGGTCGAACAGGAACCGGGCCCCGCCACCCGGGAACCGGCACTCCTCCAGATCGGAACCCGTCCGCCGCAGGCCGAACCGGCCACCCGGGCGACCCCGGCCGGCACACCGTGAGCGCGCCCACCACGCGGGCCGGACGGCCCGCCCCCACCTCGGGCCTGCACACACTGCGACGGTTCGCGGCACCGACCGGATCCCGGCCGGAGCAGTGCGAACTCTGCGGCGTACGGGTCACCGAGGGGAACCACCGGCATGTGGTGGACACCGAACAGCGCTCGCTGGCGTGCGCCTGCACACCGTGTGCCCTGCTGTTCGAACGACCTGGTGCCGCACAGGGCCGGTTCCTGAGTGTCCCGGACCGCTACCTGGCCGAACACGACCACCGCTTCGACGACCACGCGTGGGAACTCCTGCAGATCCCGGTCGGGGTCGCCTTCTTCTTCCGCAACGCCGCACTGGACCGACTGGTGGCGCTGTACCCGAGCCCTGCCGGAGCCACCGAGAGCGAACTCGATCCATCGATCTGGCAGACGGTCCTCGGCGGAAGCCGCCTCGCCGGACTGCTGGAGCCGGATGTGGAGGCGCTGCTGTTGCGCCGCTCCGAAGGCCGGGTGGAGTGCTATCTCGTACCGATCGACATCTGCTACGAACTGGTGGGCCGCATGCGCCTGTTGTGGCAGGGCTTCGACGGCGGAGCCGAGGCCCGAGCCGATCTCCGGGCCTTCTTCGAACACGTCGAACGCCGCTCCGGGGCAACAGCGGGGGAGCGGCGATGACGGAGTTCACTTTCACCTGCACCGGCGTACGCGCCGACCCGTACGCGGCGGGCCCCACGCTCGTGTTCCGGCTGCGCGTCACCGCCTCCCCGGGCGCCCGGGTGCACGCGATGGCGTTGCGCTGCCAGATCCGCATCGAGCCGGCCCGGCGCGACTACGAACCCGCCGAGGCCGAGGGACTGGCGGACCTGTTCGGCGAGCGCCCGCGCTGGGGCAGCACACTCCAGCCCGTGCAGTTCGCCCAGGTCCCGGTCATGGTCCCCGCGTTCACCGGGGAGACGGAGACGGACGTCGTCGTGCCCTGTACCTACGACCTGGACATCGCCGCGACACGGTATCTGAACGCGCTGACGGAGGGGGAGGTGCCGCTCCTGATGCTCTTCTCCGGTACCGCGTTCACCGGCTCCGGCGGCTTCAGGGTCGAGCCGGTGCCCTGGGACCTGGAGGCGCCCTTCCGGATGCCGGTGACGGCGTGGCAGGAAATGGTCGAACAGCACTTTCCCGGATGCGGCTGGATCCGTCTGCCTCGCGACACCATGAGCGCGCTGCTCGCCTTCCGCTCCCGGCATGCACTGGCGTCCTGGGAATCGACCGTCCGGGCCCTGCTCGACGCCGCCGGATCCACCGCCCTCCAGCAGCACCGGGCCTGCGCCGGCACCGGGCCGGCCGGGCTCGCCGAAAGGACGGTGCAATGACCGCGGCCGCGCTCACCCCCGCGCTGGAATCGCGGTTCGCCACCGCCCGCGGGGTGGCCGACGCCGTCCTCTTCGAGGGCTACGTCCTGTATCCGTACCGTGCGTCGGCGGCCAAGAACCGGCTCCGCTGGCAGTTCGGAGTGCTCGTACCACCGGCCTGGACGGCAGCCGCCGACGAGCACGACTTCCAGCACACCGAGTGCCTGATGGAACCGAAGGCCGGCGCGACCCTGGCGGCCGAGGTGCGCTTTCTGCACGCCAGACGACGCATCGTGCAACGACTCCGCGAGGACGGCACCTTCGAGACCGTTCCCGAACTCCACCTCACCGACCGGGTCCTCGTTCCCTGGGACGAGGGTGCGGAGGAACGGATCGAGGTGCTCGCCACCGTGGCCGAGCTCACCGGCGACGGCGTCGTCGTCCCCTTCTCCCGCCCGGCGCGCGAGGAGAGCGAGACCGTCCGCGACGAGGACGGCCGGACCGTGGGCCGGCTGGTGCGCCGCTGCGAGGAGATCAGCGGGAAGCTACGGCTCTCCGCCGTCGAACTCGACGGCCCTTACCGGGCGATGCGGCTCACCGCCGTCGTGGAGAACACCAGCGCATGGACCCCGGACGCCGATGACGGCGACCGCGACGCCGCCCTGCCCAGATCCCTGGTCGCGGCGCACCTCCTCCTCGGCCTCGACACAGGCGCCTTCCTCTCCATGACCGACCCTCCCGAGTGGGCCGCGGGGGCGGTCGGGGCCTGCCGGAATCTGCACACCTGGCCCGTACTGGCCGGTGAGCCCGGCCGAGCGGACCTGATGCTCTCGTCCCCGATCATCCTGGAGGACCATCCGGCCATCGCTCCGGAGAGCCCCGGAGCGCTGTACGACTCCACGGAGATCGACGAGATCCTCACCCTGCGCACAGCGGCCCTGACGGACCGGGAGAAGCGCGAGGCCAGGGGGACGGACGACCGGGCGGCGGCCGTGATCGACCTGGCCGACTCGATGCCCCCCGAGGTCCTGGAGCGGCTGCACGGCGCGGTGCGGGCCCTGCGGGAGGTCACCGAACCGGGTGCGCCCGCGGCCGTCGCGCCGAGCGGGCGTGCGCGCGCCCCGGAGGATTCCGACGCCGGTGACCTGATCCGCCCGGACCAGCCGTGGTGGGACCCGGCCGCCGACGACCGGGTCGATCCGGCGCGCGACCGGATCCTGGTGGACGGCCGCTCGGTGGGCTCGGGCAGCCGTGTGCTCCTGCGGCCGGGCCTGCGCCGCACCGACGCCCAGGACCTCTTCCTGCGAGGCCGCAGCGCACGGGTCGAGGCGGTACTCCACGATGTGGACGGGGGAGTGCACCTCGCCGTCACCGTCGAGGGCGATCCGGGCGCGGACATCCGGCGCGAGCAGGGGCGGTTCCTCTACTTCCAGCCCGACGAGGTCGCACCACTGGAGGACGCATGACACCGCCCCCGGCACAGCGGGCGACCACTCTGGTCGCGGGCGTCGGCAACATCTTCCTCGGCGACGACGGCTTCGGTGTCGAGACCGTACGACGACTGACCGCGGAGCCTCTGCCCGGCCACGTCGAAGCCGTGGACATCGGCGTGCGCGGAGTCCACCTCGCGTACCAGCTCCTGGACGGCTACGACACGCTCGTCCTGATCGACGCCGCCCAACGCGGCGGCGAGCCCGGAACGCTGTATCTGATCGAGGCCGACCGGCCGGGCCGGATCGAGCCGCAGGAGGCCCTGCTCGACGGCCACCGGATGTCCCCCGACGCGGTCCTGACCCTGCTGGAGACCCTGTGCGCAGGGACGGGCTGCAGGCCTCCGCAACGCACGCTGGTCGTCGGATGCGAACCCGCCCGCGTCGACGAGGGCATCGGTCTCAGCGCCCCCGTGGCCGCCGCCGTCCCACAGGCCGTGGACATGGTTCTGCGGCTGGTGCGGGACGACGAACAGGCCACGCCCACCCCACAGCCGGCAACAGGCACGGCCGTGAACTGAGGAGACGAACACGTCATGAAGAAGATCATTATCGGCGGCGCGGTCGCCGCCGCCCTTGCCGCACTCCTGACCCAGGTACTGCCCGACATCAAGCGCTACGTGCGCATGCGGTGCATGTGACGGCACCGGGGCCCGGAGAGGAGCCGGGCTGCACCGAATGACGTACCTGGCGTGCGACGTCGGCGAGCCGACCCGCCGGCGGCGGCCACCCCCGGTCTAATGACGCGGGCAGGACGGAGACCCATGCACGAGATGTCCATCGCCATGGCCGTTGTCGGCCAGGTGGAAGAAGCGTTCCGGCCCGAAGGCGCCGTCGGCGTCACGTCCGTCCGGCTCCAGGTCGGCGAACTGGCCGGAGTGGTGCCGGAGGCACTGTCCTTCTGCTTCGAACTGGCCTGTGCCGGGACCGTGCTGGAAGGCGCGGAGCTGATCGTCGACTCCGTACGGGCGAGAGCGCGCTGCGAGCCCTGTGCGGACGAATGGGCGGTCGGAATGCCGCCGGTGCTGTGCTGCCCCGTGTGCGGGGAAGCGACCGCGGAGCTGCTCTCGGGCCGCGAACTCCAGATCGCCGACGTCCACTGGGACGACGGCCCCGCGCACGGGCACAACCGTGAACCGATTTCCGAGGAGCGCTGAACCATGTGCCGTGTGGTCGATCTGCAACAGGCGGTACTCGCGAAGAACGACACGACCGCGCAGCACCTGCGCACCGAACTCGCCGGCCGCGGCACAGCGGTGGTCAATCTGCTCTCCAGCCCGGGGAGCGGGAAGACGGCACTGCTCGAACGCGAACTGGTGCTGGCCCGCGAGACGGGCGTGCCCGTCGCGGCACTGACCGCCGACCTGGCCACCGAGAACGACGCCACGCGCCTGGCCCGCTCCGGAGCCTTGGTCAAGCAAGTGCTGACCGACGGGCTCTGTCACCTGGAGGCCCACATGCTGAGCGGGCACCTCGACGGATGGCTGCCCGAGGACACCCGGCTCCTCTTCGTGGAGAACGTCGGCAACCTGGTCTGCCCGGCCTCCTACGACCTCGGCGAAACGCTGAGGGTCGTCCTCGCCTCGGTCACCGAGGGCGAGGACAAGCCGCTGAAGTACCCCACCGCCTTCGGCCTCGCGCATCTCGTCCTCGTCACCAAGGCGGACATTGCCGAGGCAGTGGAGTTCGACGAGGACGCGTTCCGCGCCCATGTCGAGCAGGTCAACCCCGGGGTGGAGGTGCTCCTCACCTCCGCCCGGCGCGGCGACGGCGTCGGGGTGCTCCTCGACCGGGCGCTGGACGCCGCGAACGGCGCCCCGGTCCACCGGCCCGTCATGGCCCGGCAGCACCCTTCCCCCCACACCCACACCCACGCACATACCCACGCACACACGGAGCACGGCGCGGACGACCGGGACCGGTCCCGCACGCATACCGGTCGGGGCGAGCAGGCCGCCGTACCGGGCGCGCCCGGCGCCGCGGCGCAGACCCGCGCGTGACGGCGCCACGGTCCGGCCGGGCCTCGGGCGAGCCGACGCAACGTCGCCGGGTCACGGTGCGAGGCGTCGTCCAGGGCGTCGGATTCCGGCCCTACGTCTACTCGCGCGCCCTCGCGATGGGCCTGGCCGGACATGTCACCAACACTCCCGAGGGCGTCGTCGCGGAAGTCGAGGGATCACCCGCTGCCGTGGCCCTGTTCTGCGAAGGGATCGCGACGGACGCGCCGCCCATGGCCGTCCTCGAATCCGTCGAGCACCGGGAGGTCCCGGCCGCGGGCGGCACCGGCTTCGCCATTGTCGCCTCCCGGACCGGCGGACCCTCCCGCACACTGGTCCCGCCGGACATGGCCACCTGCGCCGACTGCCTCGCCGAACTGGCCGACCCCGCGGACCGGCGCCATCGGCACCCCTTCATCACCTGCACCAACTGCGGCCCGAGGTTCACCATCGTCACGGGGCTGCCGTACGACCGGGCGCACACCACCATGGCCGGCTTTCCCATGTGCGACGAGTGCGCCCGTGAGTACGCGGACCCGGCGGACCGCCGCTTCCATGCCCAGCCGGTCGCCTGCCTCCGCTGCGGACCCCGGCTCGACCTGTTGGTGCCGCACCCCGATCCGGGCACGACCCCGCGACGCACCCATGCCGCGGACCCGGTCGCCGCGGCCCGCGAACTCCTGTCCGGCGGCGCGATTCTCGCCGTGAAGGGACTCGGCGGTTACCACCTCGCCTGTGACGCGAGCAACCCCCGGGCCGTGGCCGAGCTTCGCCGTCGCAAGGCACGTGGCGACAAGCCGTTCGCCCTCATGGCCCGCGGCATCGACGACATCGAGCACGTCGTCCGTGCGAGCGTCGAGGAGCGGGCCCTGCTCACCGACGTCGCCCGGCCGATCGTCCTGCTGCGGCGCCGAGCGCGCGCCGCCGTGCCGGGCGCCCCGGTCCCGTCGGACAACGTCGCCCCGGGCAGCCCCGACCTCGGTGTCATGCTCGCCTACACCCCTCTGCATCACCTGCTCCTCGGCCTGCCCGGCGACCCGGCCGGGCCGCGCCTCCTCGTCATGACCAGCGGCAACGTGGCCGGGGAGCCGATCGTCACCGACGACGCCGAAGCACTGGAGCGGCTCCACGGCCTGGCCGACGCCTGGCTGACCCACGACCGCCCGATCCGGGTCCCGTGCGACGACTCCGTCGTCCGTGTCTGCGACGGCGAACAGCTGATCGTGCGCCGCTCCCGCGGATACGCCCCCCGGCCCCTCGAACTTCCCTTCCCGGTACCGGCGGGGCTCGCCGCCGGGGGCGACCTCAAGAACGTCCTGTGTCTGGCCAAGGGGCGCAGAGCCTGGCTGTCCGCCCACATCGGCGACATGGACGACCTCGCCACACAACACGTCTTCGAGCGCGCGGCGCAACAACTGGAGACCCTCACCGGGGTGCGGCCCGGCGTCCTGGCCGTGGACCGGCATCCCGGATACCGCTCGGGGCAGTTGACCCGGCGCCTGGCCGGTGAGCGGCCGGTCGTGCGCGTGCAGCACCACCACGCGCACATCGCCTCCACGATGGCCGAACACGGCCTGGACGGCAGCCGGCGGGTGATCGGCGTCGCGTTCGACGGCACCGGCTACGGCGACGACGGAGCCGTGTGGGGCGGGGAGATCCTGTTGGCGGACTACGACGGATACCACCGGTTCGGACATCTCGCATACGTTCCGCTGCCGGGCGGTGACGCCTCCGTGCGGCGTCCCTATCGCATGGCTCTGGCCCATCTGCGCGCGGCGGGGATCGGGTGGGCGCGGGACCTGCCGTGCACGATGGCCTGCCCCCCCGATGAACGAGGGCCGCTGGAACGGCAGTTGGAGCGGAATCTCAACTGCGTCCCCACCTCCAGCATGGGCCGGCTGTTCGACGCGGTCTCCTCCCTCGCAGGTATCTGCCACCGGGCCGGATACGAGGCCCAGGCCGCCATCGAACTCGAAACGGCCGCGCTCCAGGCTGCCGAGGGCCACCGCGAGGGATACGACTTCGCTCTGCGGGTACCCGACCCGGGCAGCGGGGCGGCGCTGATCGCCGACCCCGCGCCCGTACTGTCGGCCGTGGTCGACGACGTGCGTGCGGGCACCGAACCGGGAGTCGTCGCGGCGCGCTTCCACACGGCGGTCGCCGCACTCGTCCGCAGCACCTGTGTCCTCGCGCGTGAGCAGTACGGCCTGGACACCGTGGCCCTCACCGGCGGAGTGTTTGCCAACACCCTGCTCTCCTCGGAATGCGCCCGGACGCTTCGCGGGCACGGCTTCACCGTTCTGCGCCACCACCGTGTCCCCCCGAACGACGGGGGACTCGCGTTGGGGCAGGTGGTGATCGCCGCCCGGAGCCGGGCCACCCGAACACCCGACGGCCGTTCCAACACGGCGCGGGAGACCGAAGCCACCCACTGACGGCGTGTCCCGGCAGGGCCGGGCAGGTGACCAACCACAGCGAGGAGAAGCCATGTGCCTGGCGGTGCCCGGCAGAGTGCTGGAGATCGAGGAACGGGACGGTACCCGAATGGCCACCGTCGATTTCGGCGGAGTGGTCAAGGAAGCGTGTCTGGAGTATCTGCCGGACCTCGAGGTGGGCGAGTACGCCATTGTCCACGTGGGGTTCGCGCTGCAGAAGCTGGACGAGGAGTCGGCCCGGCAGACCCTGGAGCTTTTCACCCAACTCGGCTTGCTGCAGGAAGAGTTCGGTGATCCGTGGGAAATGGCGGCCGAGGCGGGCGGAGCCCCGATGCCCGGCTTCGGTGAGGCACCGCAGGAGGCTCGGCAGTGAAGTACATCGACGAATTCCAGAACCCCGAACTGGCCCGACGGCTGCTCGACGAGATCCACTCCACTGTGACCAGGCCGTGGGCCCTGATGGAGGTGTGCGGGGGTCAGACCCACACCATCATCCGGCACGGCATCGATCAACTCCTCCCCTATCAGGTGGAATTGATCCATGGACCGGGCTGCCCGGTGTGCGTGACCCCGCTGGAGGTCATCGACAAGGCACTGGAGATCGCCTCCCGTCCGGAGGTCATCTTCTGTTCCTTCGGCGACATGCTCCGCGTCCCCGGAACCGGCCGTGACCTCTTCCGGGTCCGTGGTGAGGGCGGCGACGTGCGCGTCGTCTACTCCCCGCTCGACGCACTGAAGATCGCCCAGCAGAACCCGGACCGGGAGGTCGTGTTCTTCGGAATCGGCTTCGAAACCACCGCCCCTCCCAACGCGATGACGGTCTATCAGGCACGCAGGCTCGGCATCCGCAACTTCAGTCTGCTGGTGTCCCACGTCCGGGTGCCCCCGGCGATCGAGGCGATCATGAGGTCGCCGGACTGCCGGGTGCAGGCATTTCTTGCCGCTGGGCACGTGTGCAGCGTCATGGGCGTGGGCGAGTATCCCGCACTGGCCGAACGCTTCCGCGTCCCGATCGTGGTGACCGGATTCGAACCGCTGGACATCCTGGAAGGGGTGCGCCGGACCGTGGTCCAGCTGGAACGCGGCGAACACACCGTGGACAACGCCTACCCGCGCGCGGTGCGCCCCGAGGGCAACCCGGCCGCACTGAGCATGCTGGAGGACGTCTTCGAAGTCACCGACCGGGCCTGGCGCGGCATCGGCGTCATTCCCGACAGCGGCTGGCGGCTCTCCCCGCGATATCGGGACTATGACGCGGAATACCGTTTCTCGGTGACCGGCATCAACACCCGCGAACCCGCGCAGTGCCGCAGCGGAGAGGTGCTGCAGGGCCTGCTGAAACCCCATGAATGCGAGGTGTTCGGCACCACCTGCACCCCTCGCACCCCACTCGGGGCCACCATGGTCTCCAGCGAGGGCGCTTGCGCCGCGTACTACCTCTACCGACGGCTGGACATCGACACGACGGTGCCCGTGGAGGCGATCCCCGTTGTCTGAGACCATCGAGACGTCCACGCGCGGCGCCGCGACCGCCGAGGGGGAATCCGCCTCCGGCGTCCCGTCACTCGATCCCACGGCATGGACGTGCCCGGCTCCGCTCCGCGACCACCCGCGCATCGTGATGGGGCACGGCGGTGGCGGCGCCCTCTCCGCCGAACTCGTCCAGCACATCTTCGCCCCCGCCTTCGGAGGCGAGACGCTCGCGCAGATGGGCGATGCGGCGTCCGTGCGGCTGGGCGGCGCCCGCCTGGCCTTCTCCACCGACACCTTCGTGGTGCGGCCGCTGTTCTTCCCCGGCGGCAGCATCGGTGACCTCGCGGTCAACGGCACCGTCAACGACCTGGCCATGAGCGGCGCGCGCGCCGCCTATCTGTCCTGCGGATACATCCTGGAGGAGGGCGTCGAGCTCTCCGTCGTGGCGCGCGTGGCCGACGCCTTCGGTGCCGCCGCGCGCCACGCGGGTGTCGAGGTGGCGACGGGGGACACCAAGGTGGTCGAGGCCGGTCACGGAGACGGCATCTTCATCAACACCGCCGGTATCGGTCTCATCCCGCCCGGCGTCGATCTGCGTCCCCAGCGGGTCGAACCGGGCGATGTCGTGATCGTCAGCGGGGCGGTCGGCGTCCACGGCGTGGCCATCATGAGCGTGCGCGAGGGCCTGGAGTTCGGTGTCGAGATCGAGAGCGACTGCGCCGCCCTGGGCGGGCTCGTGGAAGCCATGCTGGCGGTCACCCCCGAGCTGCACGTACTGCGCGATCCCACACGTGGCGGGCTCGCCGCCTCCCTCAACGAGATCGCGACGGCCTCGGGCACCGGAGTCGTGATCCAGGAACGGGCTGTCCCCGTCCCTGCGCCGGTGGCCAATGCCTGCGCCGTCCTGGGGCTCGACCCGATGTACGTCGCCAACGAGGGAAAGCTGGTGGCGTTCGTCCCGCGCGAAAGCGCCGACGCGGTCCTGGAGGCGATGCGCGCGCACCCGCTGGGACGGGACGCGGCCGTGATCGGGGAGGCGGTGGCAGCCCACCCCGGCATGGTGGTGGCCCGCACCGGGCTGGGCGGCACCCGAGTGGTCGACCTGCCGGTCGGGGAGCAGCTGCCGCGGATCTGCTGACGGCCGTGTCACGCCGTGCGGGGCCGACGCCCTGCCGCCGTACCGTCAGCCACGGAACCGAACCGGCCATTTCGAGTGGCCGGCCGCGCCCCGCACGCGGCCGGCCACCCAGGGCCTCTCGTGTGGATCAGGCCGGGCTCGCGTGCTCCGATGCCGTGCCGCGCCGCGTTGTCGTCGATCGCCATGGTTCTGCCATGACTCCCTCCTCCGCCTTGCGACCCACGGCGCCGGACCCCGCTCGCCGATCCGGCCTGATCCAAACGAAAGACCCTGGGCGTACCTCCCTCGGCGCCGGTATCGGCAGTGCGGGGGCGATGCGGTGCGGGAGGCGTCAAGCGCTCTTCTGGCCAAGCGCGACAGGGGCCCGGAACCCGGGCGTGGTGACACCGGGGGGTGCGTGCCTAAGGTCTGAGTGCGCGCAGCGAAGCAGTCCGGTCGAACCACCGAAAAGGTCAACGACGCATCGCCCAGGGGGAAGCAGTGCCGCGTGTCGAACCCGGCCTCGTACGGGCCCTGCGTAGGACTCCCTCACTTCGCCTGAACGTCGCCCACCGGGGCAGGACGCGGCGTCCAGGACTGAAGCCGCAGGAGCGCGGCCCCACCGGATCGGTGAAGGACCGCAGCGCTGTGGGGCGCCTGGCCGGCATCAGCGCGCATCTGCGCGAGCACCGGTCCGACGTCGCCGCGGTCGCGGTGGACCTACGAATCTCGCTCGCCGTCGCCGGCAGTGCCGGGCGCCGCCTGATACCGGGCACAGGGGCCGGCCGGCCGTCGGCCTTCCTCCAGGGGCCGCACAGCTACGACCGCGTCGTGCACGTCGACGACATCGAGGTGATCGCAGTCCGCCGTATCCTCGCCGAGGACCTGGGAGTCGTCCTCGGGGGTTCCAGCGGCTGTGCCGTACGCGCGCTGCTGACCGACCTGGAGAACGACCGCACGGACGGCCGGCTCCCGGTGTGCCTGGCCGCCGACGGCGGCGGCAAGTACCGCGACACCCTCCACTCCGACGACTGGGCGGCCGAGCAGGGCGTTGCCAAGGAGATCACCACCGCCGTGAACCAACTGCGCAGCGAGGGACTCTTCTTCGACCGAGAGTGCCAGGAGCACTGACCATGGGCACGAGCACCGCCCTCGACCGGAGTCGGACGGGAACCGGCTATCGGCAGTTCCTGCCACTGGTCCAGGGTGCCACGTTGATCGAGTGGACCGGTACGGGACTGTTCCTTGCCGTCTCGACCATCTACTTCGTCAAGGTCGCTCATCTCAGCACCTCGTCCGTCGGCACCGGCCTGACGATCGGCGGAGCCGTCGCAGTCGCTGCCGCCGTGCCCATCGCCCGGCTGGCCGGACGCTTCGGGCCGAAGTCCGTGCTGATCGCCGTGATGCTGCTCCGCGCGCTGGCCACCGTCGGCTATCTGTGGGTGGACGGCTGGTGGAGCTTTCTCCTCGTGGTCGCCGTCATCGCCGTCACCGAGCAGTCCTCGCCCCCTCTTGTGCAGTCGTACGTCGGTGCGCGGGCCCCCGAGAGCCTGCGCGCCAAGGTGATGGCCGTACAGCGCACCGTCGTCAACCTCGGCATCAGTCTGGGCGGATTGATCGCCGGAGTCGCCCTCGGTTCCGGAGCGCCCGGAGCCTTCCGGCCGCTGCTGATCGGTGGCGCACTCGCCTATGTGGTGGTGTCCGCGGTGTACGCCACCGCGCGGAGCGAGGAGGTCGCGATCGCCGTCGACAGCGCCCGTGTCGCGGATCTGCTCAAGGACCGCCGACTGCTGGGCTTCACGGCGTACAACGCGCTGGTGTCGCTGTGGATGCCGGTACTCAACGTGGCCTTCCCGCTGTGGCTCGTCACCGAGACGGACGTTCCGGAGCGTTACGTCGGCATTCTGTACGCCGTCAACACCGTGCTGTGCATCGCCCTCCAGTACCCGCTCAACCGCTGCTGCAGCACGACGCGCCGGGCGTGGTACTCGTACGCCACCGCCGCGCTGCTGCTCTCCCTCGGTGCCCTGGCCTTCGCCGCCGCGCCGGGCTTCGGGACGCGGGGGGCACTGCTGGTGCTCGGCGCCGCCGTCGTCCTCCTGACGTTCGCCGAACTGCTCCAGGTCGGCGCCTCGTGGACGCTCTCCTTCGACCTGGCACCTGAGGGGGCGCGCAGCGCCTACCTGGTGCTGTTCAACACCAGCCGGACGGTCGCCAACCGGGTCGCCGGCCCGGTGCTGATGACCGGCGTCGTGCTCGCCCTCGGCACGGCCGGCTGGATCGCGCTCGCCTGCGTACTGCTGCTCGGCGCGCTCGTCCCCCTTGTGATGCTGCGCGGACCGCGTGACACCGATGGCTGAAGCACCCCGCCCGGACCGCCTCACCACCATCGATCCCCTCGTCAAGGAGCCCCGGCCGCCCCAGGGCCGCGACTGTCGAACACCAGGGGATGCTCAACCATCTGTCGGCCAAGGGCGACGACCCCGTGCTCACCGTGGACGACCGGCCGGCGAGCACGGCGGGCCGACGCGCCCCCTGCGCCGCATCCTCGGTGCACCCACCGTCACCGCGATCGCTGCGCTGTGCCGCGAGATCCAGGAGGAGGAACAGGCATGAACGTCCCATGGCTGAGCATGCCGGGCGAAGAGCCGCCGTCGGGCCGGGACGGCACCTTCGTCGTCTGCTTCGCGCCCACCGGCGCCCACGGTTCGACGTTCGTGAGCTGGCGGGGCCGGCTGCCCGAGGACACCGCACTCGCGCTTTTTGATCACACCGCCGGGCCGCGGCACCCGGGTCGACGAGGAACCCGTCACCGACATGGCGGCCTACGCGGATGCGGTGGCGGCCGAGGTACGTGCGTCGCGTGGCGGGCGGCGGCTGGTACTGATCGGTGTGAGCCTCGGCGCGCTGCCGGCGTACGAGACATGCTGCCGGCTGCTCGACGCCGGAGTGCCGGTCGCGCGGCTGTGCGCGGTGGCAGGACAGTGTCCCGGCGACTTCCACGGCGACGGCGGCGACGTGACGGTGGAGGACGCCCGAGCCTTCGTCACCGGGGTCGGGCTGACCGACCCGGAGCTGCTGGCGGATCCCGACTCTCCGCACAGTCCGGCTACTACCCGAGCATCGTGCCGGGCACGGCGACGGCGGAATTCCGGGCGGCGTTCCTGCCGGGGGCCGACGACCCCGGCCGTGTCGTCGCCGAACTGCGTTCACTGATCGGCAAACGGGCGACGCCGACCGTGGTCGGCAACCCCGGCGAGAGCGAGCAGCAGGCTCTGGACCGGCTGCGTGGCTATCTCGCGGTGCCCGACTCCAGCTACGACACGGACGTCTTCCGCGCCTGGCAGACAGCCGTACGCCGGACGCATCCCGGAGTACGCGCCACCGCCTGCCAGTTCGAGGCAGTCACCAGCGCGGTGCCGTTCCGGGAGCAGAACATACCCGTCTACGGCATGTACCCGTTCACCGTGAACCGGGACATGCTCAAGCGCATGCACGGCACCGACGAACACATCGGCGTCGAAGCCCTGCGCCAGGGCACTGAAACCGTCTACCAACTGCTGGCAGGACTGCGTACCGGGGCCTGACCGGCCTCACCGTACGGGCGCGCCCCGCCGGGCACGCCCGTACGGTCGTCGAACCCCTGACGTCAGTCCACGGTGACCCAGTCGAGGGTGCGCTCGACCGCCCTCTTCCAGCCGGCGTACCCTTCGGCGCGCTGCTCGTCGTTCCACTGCGGCTCCCAGCGCTTCGACTCCTGCCAGTGCTCGCGCAACTCGCCCTCGTCGCGCCAGAAACCGGTGGCGAGGCCCGCCGCGTACGCGGCTCCCAGCGCGGTTGTCTCGGCCACGACCGGGCGACTGACCGGCACCCCGAGTACGTCCGCCTGGATCTGCATGCACAGGTCGTTGGCCGTGACCCCGCCGTCGACCTTGAGCACGTCGAGATGGACACCGGAGTCCTGCTCCATGGCCTCCACCACGTCGCGGCTCTGATAGCAGATGGCCTCCAGAGTGGCCCGTGCCAGATGGGCGTGGTGTTGTAGCGGGCGAGGCCGACGATGGCGCCGCGGGCGTCCGAGCGCCAGTACGGAGCGAAGAGGCCCGAGAACGCGGGCACGAAGTACATCCCGCCGTTGTCCTCGACCGTCCGGGCGAGCCATTCGCTCTCCGCGGCCTCGGTGATGATCTTCATCTGGTCCCGCAGCCACTGCACGGCGGAACCCGTGACGGCGATGGAGCCCTCCAGGGCGTAGACGGCCGGGTTCCGACCGAACCGGTAGGTGACGGTGGTGAGCAGCCCGTGCTGCGACCGGACCGGCTTCGTGCCGGTGTTGAGCACGAGGAAGTTGCCGGTGCCGTACGTGTTCTTCGCCTCGCCCGGCTCGAAGCACACCTGCCCCACGGTGGCCGCCTGCTGGTCGCCGAGCACCCCGGTGACCGGGATCGCCGCCCGCAAGGGCCGGGAGGTGCGCGTGCGGCCGTACGCCTCGGCGTCGGAGGACGGGTTGATCACCGGCAGCATCGCTCTGGGGATGCCGAAGATGCCCAGCAGTTCGTCGTCCCAGTCGAGCGTCTCCAGATCCATCAGCATCGTACGGCCGGCATTGGTGACGTCCGTCGCGTGGATGCCGCCGTCGGGACCGCCGGTGAGATTCCACAGCACCCAGCTGTCCGTGTTCCCGAACACCGCGCGGCCCCGCTCCGCGGCCTCACGCACTCCGTCGACGTGATCGAGGATCCACTTGATCTTCCCGCCGGAGAAGTACGTGGCCGGCGGTAGCCCCGACTTGCGCCGGATGACCTCGCCATGCCCCTCGTCCTCCAGGGCCTTGGCGATCGAGTCGGTCCGGGTGTCCTGCCACACGATCGCGTTGCAGTACGGACGGCCGGTGCGCGGATCCCACACGACGGTGGTCTCGCGCTGGTTGGTGATCCCGATGGCGTCGAGATCGGTGGCGCCGAGACCGCCGGTGCGCAGGGCGTTCTGCATC
The DNA here is from genome assembly GCF_040643055.1 of Streptomyces sp. NPDC047515. Classification (NCBI taxonomy): domain Bacteria; kingdom Bacillati; phylum Actinomycetota; class Actinomycetes; order Kitasatosporales; family Streptomycetaceae; genus Streptomyces; species Streptomyces sp. NPDC047515. The sequence continues at coordinate 169,990 of NZ_JBEYTM010000011.1, read as the reverse complement.
ACCGAGTTGGTGCGCTCCCAGATCTCCACCGGGTCGTGCTCCACCCAGCCGGGGCGGGGCAGGATCTGCTCGTGCTCCAACTGGTGCTTGGCCACTTCGTTTCCGCCGTGATCGAAGATCATGAAGCGGCTGCTGGTGGTGCCTTGATCCACCGCGCCGATGAAGTCCGCCATGACATGCTGCCTCTCCTGAGTCGCGCCCGAAGAAGGAACCGGGCGTCACTTCTCCGGCGGCGTGGGGATGCTGCCCTCCGGCTCCGGTTCGGCGCCCGGCAGGAATCGGCCGATCAGGGCCTTGTAGACGAACGCGCCGATCAAGCCGCCCACGAGCGGGCCCACGATCGGCACCCAGAAGTACAGCTTCCCGTACTGGTCCCGCCACGCCCCTTCGTAGCCGGTGAGGAAGCTTGCGAGCCGGGGGCCGAGGTCACGCGCCGGATTGATCGCGTATCCGGCATTGGTGCCCCATGCCATGCCGATGGCCACGATGATGAGGCCCACGATGAACGGGCTGATGTTGGCGCCCGGCGGTGTGTTGAGCAGATCCGTGACCGCGAAGATCAGCAGGATGAGAATGGCGGTGCCGATGACCTGGTCCCGCAGCGCTCCCCATTCATGAACCGGAAGCGCGGTGTTCCCGTTGGCGGGCAGCGTCGAGAAGACGAATTGCGTCTTGATCGTGTGCCCCGGGTCGGCCTTGGCCAGAGCCTCGGTGTAATTCCAACGCACCAGCAGCGCCCCGATGAAGGCCCCGACCAACTGGGCAAGCGTGTAGGGAGCCACCTTCTTCCAAGGGAAGTCCTTGAAAGCGGCGAGCGAAAGAGTCACAGCGGGGTTGAGGTGCGCCCCGCTCAGTCTGCCCGCCACGTAGACGCCCAGAGTGACTCCGAGGCCCCATGCCCAGGCGATGCTGTCGTGATTCCCGAGGCCTCCCGGCGGTTCGGTGAGCGCACCGCCCGCGACGACCTGGGCCACGACACCACAGCCGAAGAGGATCAGCACCAACGTGCCGAGGAACTCCGCCGAGAGTTCCCCAGCGAGTCCCGATGTCTTGAGCCGCTCCATGGGAACTCGCTTCCTGTCGCGTCACGACTGCTGGCGGCATAGATCCAGATATGAGCGTAGACGCGGAGAAATGGTTCCGCACTCGGTGACGGAAGGCCGCCGGTGGACCGGCGCCTGACGCGCGTTTGCCCGTGCCGCCGGCCGGGGCGCCGGGTCGTCCTCCTTCCGGCTCACCCCCTGGGAGCGACCGCGGCACCGCCGATCTCTCAGTCCACGTCGACGTTGTCGAAGAGATCGAGCATCTTGCCGAGCACCCGGACGCAGGCCGTCACGTCGGCGTCGGTCAGGTTCCCGTCCACCCGGCGCAGCAGGTCCTGTTCGCGGGCGAGGGCGGCGTCGATCGCCGCCCTGCCGCCATCGGTGAGCCGGATCAGCGACGACCGCTGGTGGGCGGGGTTCGGGACGATCCGGACCAGCTGCCCCGCCGCGGCGTCGTTGACCATGCGCTGCACGAACTGCCGGCTCAGCGCCTGTGCGCGCCCCATCTGCGGGACCGTCATGGGCCCGTGCTCGCGCAGCAGCTCCAGGACAGCGCGCACGCCGACGGAGAGGCCTTCGATCGGCGCGGCCTCTTCCACCTTGCGCTGCACCCGTCTGTACAGCGGGCCGACAAGAGTGAACACCTCCGTGAGTCGCTGGGCGAGATCGTCGGGGGTCAGGGGCGGGTCGCTGTCGGTCACCCGGTCATCATGACACCTAGGTTGCCAATATGTGAGCAGATGGCACCTTGGTTGTCATGATTGCTACCTCAGGCCTGCTCTCCTACGAGACCGAGGACGGCCTCCTCCGCTACCGGGACAACGGGGCGGGCCCGTTGCTGGTGCTGCTGCACGCCGGCTTCCTCGACCACGGCATGTGGGACGACCAGGTGCCGGTTCTCGCGCGGCGCCACCGGGTGGTCGTGCCGGACGCCCGTGGACACGGCGCATCGTCCAACGCCGGTGGGCCGTTCCGTCACACGGACGACCTGGCCGCACTGCTGCGCCACCTCGACGCCGGTCCCGCGATCCTCGTCGGGGTGTCGATGGGTGCGGCGACCGCGGTCGACACCGCGCTCGAACACCCCGATCTGGTGCGCGCATTGGTCGTCAGTGGTGCCGGAACGAGCGAGCCCGAGTTCCAGGACCCCTGGGCCGAGGGGATCCTGGCCGACCAGGCCCGCGCCCTGGCCGCCGGTGACGTCGGAGGCTGGATCGACGCCTCCATGCTCTTCGCCGCCGGTCCGCGCCGCACGCTCGGCGATGTCGACCCCACCGTCGTGCGCCGACTGCGCGAGATGACCGTGCGGACGGTCGCCAAGCACACCGGCGACGAACGCGACTGGCGCCGGCCCGTGCCGGACACCTGGGCGCGGGTGGCGAGCATCACGATCCCGGTACTGGCCATCAGCGGCGGCATCGATTCGGACGACCATATCGGCATGGCCCAGCGCCTCGTACGGACAGTCGCCGACGGGCGTGCCGCAACCGTCGAGGGTGCCGCGCACTTCCCCAACATGGAACGACCGGAGGCCTTCGATGAGATCCTCGGGGGGTTCCTGGACTCCGTCATCGCTCGGGGGAGTGACGGCGGGTGGAGCGACGTGGTCGTCGTACAACGCGTAGATGCCTCAATGGTCTGCGCCTGCTCAGCGACGTCGCATGGGCGCGTGCCCGAAGCGTCGAGTGAGCCGTCCCACGCCCCGTGCGCGGCCGAGGACCCGCCGTACGCCGTACGCCGACAAGGCTGCGACAGGACGGGGTACGACAGGACGGGGAAACCCTCTGGGGGTATCGTCGGGCGCGTACCTCAGAACCCGTACGACCGAGCATGCGAGGCAGCCGTGGACCACAGAGGCGCGCGTACACCGGGAGTGTCCCGGCTGCTCGTGCTGTGTGCCGTCCTGTGCGGTCTGTTCCTCATGCACGGGGCTCCCACGAGCGCCGCCGAGGGTTGTCACGGTGCCCCGACGGCGGCCTCGGACCCGCACATGTCGATGACGACGGGTGCGGCCCACACGGCCATGCCGGACGAGCACGGCCCGGCGCAGGCCGCCGCCGTCATGCCCGCGACGAGCGGTGAGTCATGCGTATTCACCCACGCCCGCGATCGGCTGCTGCCGCTGCTCATGGCGCTGGGCCTGGTGGTCCTGGCCCTGTGGGTGCTCGGGAGACGGCGCACGGAGGTGTGCGGACCGGCACGGCGGGGGCCGCCCTTCGCCGGCAGGGATCTACTGCTCCAGGTGTGCATCGCGCGGACGTGACAGTTGTCCGCCGTTCCCGGCCGTCCGGCCGGACGGCCGGATGCTCCTGTCCCTTTCGCGCGCCACCGATGTGGCGCAATCCACCTGGAAAGAACGCGTGATGTCCGTTTCTCCGTCCTCCGCCACCCTCCGCCGCACGCTCGCGGCCGTCGGCACTGTTGCCGCGCTCGCTCTGACGCTGGCGGCCTGTGGCTCCTCGGAAAGCTCCAAGTCCGACAGCTCGTCCATGCCCGGCATGGACCACGGCTCCGGCAGTGCCGCCGCGTCGGCCACTCCCGGCGGTGCGTTCAACGCCGCGGACGTGGAGTTCGCGCAGCAGATGATCCCGCATCACCAGCAGGCCATCGAGATGGCGAAGCTGGCCGACGGCCGCGCCGCCGACCCCGAGATCAAGGTGCTGGCCGCCGCGATCGAGAAGGCCCAGGACCCCGAGATCAGCACCATGAAGGGCTGGCTGAAGTCCTGGGGCGAGCCGCTGCCCGCGGCCTCGTCCTCGATGGGTGACATGCCTGGCATGGACCATGGCTCGAACGGCTCCGGGATGCCCGGGATGATGTCCGACAAGGACATGAGCGGCCTTGAGGCGGCCAAGGGCAAGGACTTCGACAAGAAGTTCGCGCAGCTCATGATCGGCCATCACAAGGGCGCGGTCACCATGGCCGAGACCGAGCGGAAGAACGGCGGCAACGCCGACGCGAAGAAGCTCGCCGACGCCGTCATCACCGCCCAGACGGCCGAGATCGAGAAGATGAACAAGATCATCGCCAGGCTCTGACCCCTGGCGGGGGGCGGGCCCCGGCCTCACGTGGCCCGCACCCCCTCCCGTACGTGTTCCACGGAGTCACGTGACTGCTCAGCCCGCTTCCGACGCCGCGAGCAGGTCGCCCACCTCCTCCGCGGTGGTGTCCTGGAGCTCCTCCCCGAGGACCAGCCAGCGGGTGATGCCGACCGATTCGAGGAACGGCAGATCGTGGCTCGCGATCAGCAACGCTCCCTCGTAGGACTCGAGTGCGCTGGTCAGCTGCCGCACGCTGGCGATGTCGAGGTTGTTGGTCGGCTCGTCCAGCATCAGCAGCTGCGGGGCCGGTGCGGCGAGCATCGCCGCGGCGAGCGCGGCACGGAAGCGCTCTCCCCCGGAGAGGGTGCCCGCCGGCTGTTCCGCGCGCTTGCCCTGGAACAGGAAGCGTGCCAGCTGGGAGCGGATGTGGTTGTCGGTGACTCCGGGAGCCATCCGGGCCACGTTCGCCGCGACACTGAGGTCGTCGTCCAGCACGTCCAGCCGCTGCGGAAGGAATCGCAGTGGTACGTACGTCCTGGCCTCGCCGGACAGCGGAGCCAGTTCGCCGGTGAGGGTGCGCATCAGTGTCGTCTTGCCGGCGCCGTTGCGCCCGACGAGCGCGATCCGCTGGGGCCCGTGCACATGGAGGTCGCCCTGGTGCAGCTGGCCGAACCGGGGGCGCAGTTCGTGCAGGCTCAGCACGGTGCGGCCGGCGGGAACGGCGGTGTGGGGGAGGCTCACTCGGATCTCGGCATCGTCACGGATCGCGTCCGCGGCCTCCTCACGACGGTCGCGCGCCTCGCTGAGCCGGTCCTCCTGGAGGCCGCGAAGCTTTCCCGCGGACTCCTGCGCGGACCGCTTCCGGCGGCCGGCGAGGATCTTCGGGAGCCCGCCGTCGGCCTCCGTCTTCCTCCCCTGACGCTGGCGTCGGGCCAGCTTCACCTGGGTCTCCTCCAGTTCGCGCTTCTGTCGGCGCACATCCGCCTCCGCGGCGCGCAACATCCTTCCGGCGGCCTCCTGTTCGATACTCAGGGTTTCCTGGTAGGCCGACCAGCCGCCGCCGTACCAGTTCACGGAACCGGACCGGAGTTCGGCGATGCGGTCGACGCGCTCCAGCAGGTCGAGGTCGTGGCTGACCACGACCAGCACACCGGAGCGCCAGTTGTCGACGGCCTCGTAGAGCCTGCGCCGGGCGAGTACATCGAGGTTGTTGGTCGGCTCGTCCAGCAGCAGCACGTCGGGACGCTCCAGCAGCAGCGCGGCCAGCCGCAGAAGGACGGTCTCGCCTCCGGACAACTGGGCCACGGTTCGGTCCAGTTCGATGTTGCCGAGTCCCAGGGAGCTCAGGGTCGCCACGGCGCGTTCCTCGACGTCCCAGTCGTCGCCGATCGTCTCGAAGTGCTTCTCGTCCACATCCCCGGTTTCGATGGCGCGCAGCGCGGCGCGCCGCTCGGCGATGCCGAGGGCCTCGTCCGCACGCAGCGTCGTGTCGAGGGTGATGTTCTGCGGCAGGTAGGCGAGGCTGCCGCCGACCGCGACCGAGCCCTGGGTGGGGTGAAGTCGGCCGGCCAGCAGTCGCAGCAGGGTGGATTTGCCCGCGCCATTGGTCCCCACGAGACCGGTGCGGCCCCGGCCGATGCTGAGCGAGAGGCCGTCGAAGACGGTCGTGCCGTCCGGCCATTGGAAGGACAGAGCGGAGCAGGTGAGCGAAGCGCTGGGGGCAGTGGGTGTCGCCATGATGATCCTCGCAGTCGCAAGCGTGGTGAATGGGGGCTTCGTATGCGAGCACCACGCAGCGACCGTGCCGAGAAGGAGGGTGCGGCAGTCCGGAAGGTCGAAGGACGGCTGAGGCACCGAGGTCGCATCCGCGCGGGGTCACGGGCAGGAGAAAACACTGCTACTGCGTGACGGGCGTACGGCAGGAGCCGTACGGCGCGATGTTCGCGAACCTCAGATGCGCAACGTCCACCTCTATCGGAGACAACAGGGCCGCCAGGGACGATAGCGAGCCGCGGGACGAAAGGCAAAGCCCCGAGGTGACGGAGCCCCCGTCGGACGAGGTCGGTCCGGTGAGCGGTGTGCCGGAGCGGAGAGCCTTCGCACCGGCGGTCGAATGTCTCGATATGAGCGATTTGTCCGAAATTAATAACTTCGTCAATAAAGGTGGATTTATCCATCGACCGCACCATTTGGGATCCGAAAGAAATGTCCCTTTTGTGGCTTCGTGGTGTGAGTCACGTTTTGGGTTCCGAAGCGCTCGGCAGTCGGCGCGCTTCCCTTCTGTGCAACGAAATTTGGTCGCGCGGTGTGAGGTGGATTACGGCGAATTCAGTTACTCGATCTTGCAAATGAAATGTGATCCAAAAATAGGGGCTTGTTCCTTTCGGTGTTTCTCGCCTACGGTCACCGTCAATCCGGACGGAACGCCAAATCCTGCCGCCGTCCGAGAATCCGACCCACTCATGTTCGGCAGGAGCGGGGGACCCAGGTAAGCCGCCGGTCCGGTATCCGGAACGGCTCGGGGTGAAGCCGCATTCACGTGCGGCCGGACATCTCCAGTCCGAACCCGACAGCTCACCTCGCAGGCGACGGAGAGGAATTCAGCATGTCCACAACGGGTAAGCACGGTCGCCGCACGTCCACCTCGCTGACCCGCGGTTTCATCGCCGCGGCCACCGGCGGAGTCGCCCTCGTACTTCCGCTGGTGGGTGCCGGCTTCGCCTCCGCCGCGCCGGCGCAGGCCGCCACCGCCAAGGAAGTTTCCGTGCAGAAGGCTGCACCCGCAACGTATTCCGTGGTCGCCGGCGACACTCTTGCCAAGATCGCGAAAGCCCATTCCCTCAGCGGTGGCTGGCAGAAGCTGTACGCGGACAATCGAAAGGTCGTCGGCGACAATCCCGGACTGATTGTCCCGGGCATGACGCTGACCATCGGGGCAGCCACCCCCGCCGCGTCCACTGTGAAAACCGCCGCTGCATCGGCCGCGACCATCTCGGTGGCAAAGCCCGCGACGTACGCGAACAATCTGGACGGCTGGATCAGGGAGGCGCTGGCCGTCATGGCCCAGCACGGTATCCCCGGCAGCTACGACAGCATCCACCGCAACATCATCCGCGAGTCCTCCGGCAACCCGCGGGCCATCAACAACTGGGACTCGAACGCCGCGGCGGGAACGCCCTCCAAGGGCCTTCTGCAGATCATCGACCCGACGTTCCGTGCCTACCACGTGCCCGGCACGTCCATGGACAGCTACGACCCGGTCGCCAACATCACCGCAGCGTGCAACTACGCCGCCGACAAGTACGGTTCGATCGACAACGTCTTCGGGGCGTACTGACGCACAGCGGCACAGAAAGGCGGTTCAGGACCGACGGGTGGCGAGAGGCCGGACACTTCTCCCGGCAGCGGACCACCCACCCGGTCAGGGACCGCCTTTCGGCAGCTCGTCGGCAGGGGGCCTTACACGGCGGCGACGTCACGTGGCAGGCCGACGGGAGCCCGGAACGGTCACATGACGGGCAAGCCAGGACAGCAGGGGAGCCAATTCCTCCGCCGCCACGAGCACGGAGCCGACCAGCGCCGTCGTGTGCTCGGCGCAGTCCCCGCCGAGGGGACGGGCGGCGGACACCGAGCGGTGCCGAAGGAAAGCGGCGCGCGGATGGCCGGCGTCGTGACCACGCGGCACGCGCTGCATGACGTCACCGGTGATCTCATACCCTCGCGCCTCCAGGGCCCCGACGGCGCGCACCAGCTCCGGTCCGCTCTCTCGCGCGGCAACTGCCGTACGGAACAACGGGATCTGCCCCGGATCCGGATAGCTCCAGCCGCCGCTGATCCGGAGCCCGTCGAGGTCGAAGCGCAGCCCTATCTGGACATTGCGCGCGATCCGGATCACCGCCGCCTGATGCTGCCACCACCACGGATCCTTGCGGAACCCCCAGACGGAGAAGTCCTCGTACAACTGGTCCGCGTCCGCCACGTCGTTCAGCAACGCGATCATGGGTTGCCGGACGAGGCGTTCCCGGTCCTTCCTGAGCTTCTCGCGTGTCTCTTGCGAAGGCGCGCCCTCCAGTTGCAGAAGCAGCTCGAATGCCTGCTCTGTCCAGCCGCTGAATGCTGTGCTCATGCAATGGATCCTAATGAAGCAGGGCCGCGCGCCCGCTTGCGATGACGGGTCAGCCCTCAGCGACCCGCGACGTGCGTCCGGTCGTCGTGCCCGTGCGGCGTCCGACGCGCCCACGCGGGGCACCGCGCCCCACCGGACGCCCGGCGACGTCACCGTCATTCCTGGGCGCTCTCCGTGGGCCGCTCCGAGTTCTGCGGCGGCGGTCCGGGGACCGTGGCCGCCTCTCCCTCCCGAACGGACCGCACCACCGCGTCGTGCAGACGCCGGCTGTCATCCTCCGAGCAGCACGGCACCGGACTGCCGGACATGGTGAACCAGTCGATCGCCCCTGTGTACTGCACTGTCACCTGGGCCGTGTCATCGGCCCAGGTCGTGTGGACGGTCAGATCCCCGGACAGGACGCCGACCTCTTCCGTCAGCACGCCACCGTGCCCGGAGAACACACCGCGAGTCGTCCATGACGCCCAAGCCATGTATTCAGGCTGGCACCAAGACGGTGGATGCGCGACCCGCGCAAGCCCGGCTTCAGGGCGTCCCGGGGCGCCGCACCCTTCCGGTATCCGGGACGGGCAAAACTTTCCACGGGATCCGGCTGCGGTTCCCGTACCCGCCGATCCCCAACAGATTGACGCCTTCTTAACGCCAAACAGTTGAATTCTGCTTCCGAAACAACGAATTCCGAAGGTGAACAGCTCTTGACCTGCGGAACTCGTCAGGATTGCATATCGCGCTGGGAGCGATGAAACCACTCACCACGTCCTCGTCTGGAGGCGATACCGCTCCCGTGCTCAGACACCGCACCTGTTGATCGGAATCGCACGATGACCGAAACGCTCAGCGCTCCCCAGGCGCTCGCGCCGGCGACCGGCCCCACCCCACAGAAGCTCAAGCGTTCCATCGGCGTCGTGGGCGGAACACTGCTCACGCTCTCCTGCGTGACGCCCGCCTCGACCCTCTTCGTGGTCGTTCCGGACCTGTTCTCCAGCCTCGGCACGTACACCGCCCTCACCATCGCCATCGGCTCACTGCTCTGTATCGCGGTCGCCTTCTGCTACTCGGAGCTCGGCACCCTCATTCCGAGCGCGGGCGGCGAGTACGCCATGGTGTCGACCATGGCGGGACGGCTGGCCGGATGGCTCGTCTTCGTGCTCTCCCTGCTGGTCGTGATGATCGTGCCCCCGGTCATCGCCATGGGAACGGCGGACTACCTCGCCCCCGTCGTGCACATTCCGGCCCCCGCCGCGGGCGCGGGCGTCATGGTGCTCGCCACCCTCGCCGGTCTCCTGGACCTGCGGGCCAACGCGTGGATCACCGGGATCTTCCTCGTCCTGGAGGTGATCGCGGCGGGCGTCGTCGCCGTGCTCGGGTTCGCGCACTCCGAGCGGGGGGCCTCCGCGCTGGTGCACGGGTCGGTCGCCTCGTCGGGCGGAACGACTTCCACGGTCACCGCGATGATGGTGGTCTCCGGGCTCGCGATCGCACTCTTCATCACCCAGGGCTTCTCCACGGCCGTCTACCTCTCGGAGGAACTGGAGGACCCGCGGCGCAACGTCGCCCGTACCGTGCTCGCCACCCTCGCCATCTCCACGGCGGTCATCCTCGTCCCGGTCATCGCCATCACGCTCGGCGCCCCGGACCTCGCGGCCCTGACCTCCGGGGACCTGAACACCATGGTCGCCGCCTGGTCCAACTCGGCCGTCGGCACGTTCGTCAGCCTCTGCGTCGCTCTCGCGATCATCAACGCGGGCATCGTCATGGTGATCCAGAACTCGCGGGTCCTGTTCGCCTCCGCCCGTGACAAGGCCTGGCCCGAGCCGGTCAACGCCGCGCTGTCCCGCCTCGGCCGGTTCGGCTCCCCATGGGTGGCGACCCTGGTCGTCGGCGTGCCCGGAGCGGCGCTCTGCTTCGTCAACCTCGACACCCTGTACGGCGTCACCGGCGTCTCCGTCACCGGTATGTATCTGCTGGTCGCGGTCGCCGCCCTGCTGTGCCGCCGCGGCACGCACCGTGAGGCGCCGGCCTGGCGCATGCCGCTGTGGCCCGCGATCCCGTTGCTGCTCATCGCCGTGCTCGCGTACATCCTGACCCAGCAGGAGACCGAGTACCTGCTGTGGACCGGCGGGATCACGGCGGTCGCCACGCTCTACTGGGCGCTCTACCTGCGGCCCCGCGGGGAGACCCGATGGCTGGTCAGCATTCCGGAGGACGTGCGGTCCTGACCACACCGGACGGCCGGGACGGGGACGGTTCCCCCGTCCCGGCCGTCGAGTCGTCACCCCCCGGGTGGGCCGGGACGACGGCGGACGTCATCGGCCGGCGGGCCGTGCTCCGCGCCGTGCGGGACGATCGCGGCGGCTTCGGCGCGGCGGGAGTCCGCGAGACACACCGCCGTCACTCCCAGATACTGGTGATGTCGGACGCCGAGGCCGCGTTGCCGGCGTGTGTCGTCAGCCCGGCCAGGTCCTCCAGGGTGCGCAGGACGTCGTAGTGGTCGTAGGTGGCACCGCTGGAGCTGCCGGGGGTGACGTGCGCTCCGTAGAGGACGGTGGGGATGTGGTTGCCCGACGGCTTGTCGTCCTCGTCGAACGTGACGACCAGAAGGCTGTTGTGGGTCTTGGCCCAGGCGGCATAGGCGCCCAGCTCGTTCTTGATCCATGTGTCGCCGGTGGCCACCGAGCAGTCGTGCATGTCGTCGCACAGGTTCGGCACGACGAACGACACCTTCGGCAGGTTCGTGAAATCGGCCGGGAACTGCGTCATGGTCTTCGCGGGACTGGTCGGCACATTGGAGAACCCGAACCAGGGATTGTGCTTCTGGGCGTAGTCGCCGCTGCTGCAGACGGTCGAACCCTGGCTGGGCAGCGTCTCGTTGTAGCTGGCCCAGGTCTTTCCCGCGGCGATCAGCTCGGACGCGAGATCGGGTGCGGACAGGGAACCGACGCCCACGCAACTGTCGTCGGTGCGGCCCTGGTCGGAGCCCGAGAACAGCATGTAGTAGTTCGGCTCGCTGGGATGGGTGAGCCCGAAGGACCGGGTGAGGTTCGCACCACCCGCCTTCAGCGTGTGGTTGATGTACGGAGCGCTGGAACTGCCGATCACCTGGCTGTAGGCGCGGTTCTCCATCACCACGACCACCACATGATCGGGCGCCGGCAGGGCGGCGGTACGTGCCGGCGAACCGGTGGTGGCCCAGAGGCCGATCGCAGCGGCGAGCGCCACGGTCCCGGCCGACGCGGCGAGGTGACGTCGACTGCGCCTGGACGCCGGACTGCGGTCATGACAGCCCTCCGGACAGAAACGACGAGGGCACGGGGTGCGGGGCGCCGCTGGCCCGGAGACCACTGCGTGGACCCGGCCGCGTCCCGTACATGAAGAGCGGACGAACCCTTCTCCATCAGTCTGCCCGCACGGCGGGCAGGTCGCTCCGGGGCCCGATCGCCTGACCGGGGAACGTCCGTCGGCCCGGCGACCGGGCCGGCACACCCCTGGGCGGTCAAGGTGGGAGCAGGACATCGCCACATCGTCGGAACAGGGGAGTCGGAGCGAGATGAGTGTCGAGCGGGTGGGAGTCGTTGTCCACCGGGGCCGTCCCGAGGCCGTCGCCACGGAGCACGTCGTGCGCGGGTGGTGCGCGGGCGAAGGCATCCCGTGCACGGAGATCGACGTATGGCGTGACGACGCACGGCGGCGCGGCGGCCGTGAGGAGGCGGATGTCGCGGGCAACCCCGATCTCATCGTGACGCTCGGCGGCGACGGAACATTTCTGCGCGGTGCCCGGATCGCGGCCAAGAACCGTGCCGCCGTCCTCGGGATCGACCTGGGCCGGGTTGGCTTCCTGACCGAGGTGCGGGCCGCGGACGTCGTCCGGGCGCTCGATGCCGTCCACCACGAACAGGCCGACGTCGAGGAACGCATGACGCTCACGATGCGGGCCTCCCGCGTACTCGAAGTGCCCAAGGACATCGACGCCCTGATGGGCTACGGACAGCGCCCGATGCTGCCGCCTCCCCAGGTCGACCGGGAGGCGGAGGCCGCGGCGGAGGGCTGGGGGGTGGCGCTGGACGTCACGGCCCTCAACGACGTCGTCATCGAGAAACTCGCGCGCGACCGGCAGGTGAGCCTCGGCGTCTACATCGGCGGTCGGCTCCTCGCCTCGTACTCGGCCGATGCCGTGATCATGGCCACGCCCACCGGGTCGACCGCCTACAGCTTCGCCGCGGGCGGCCCGGTGGTCTCACCTCGCATGGATGCCGTCCTCTTCACGCCCGTCGCACCGCATATGACCTTCAATCGCACCGTCGTCGCCGCCTCGGACGAACCGGTCGCGGTGCGGGTCCTGGCCCATTCGGGGCAGGGCGCGGTCACGATCGATGGTCAGCTGCGCGGCGTACTGCACGCCGGAGACTGGATCGGGGTGTACGCGGCACCGCGTCGTCTGCGCGTCATCAGGCTCGGTCCGCACGACTTCTTCGGGCGACTGCGCACGCGTCTGGGCCTCACGGACGCCCCGGCGACGGCCGCCGACGGGGAGAGCCCGCCCCTCTTCCGCCACGACGGGCCCGTCCCGTACGACCTGGCCCATCTCCATCTCTCCCTGGCGGACAGGGCGGACGGCGCCGACGGCTGACCGGTCGGAGAAGGGTCGGCGGCTGAAGAATCGGACGAGAAGCCCCGACATTCGCAGGAGAGGATCCGACATGCCGTACGAAGAAGGAGTCCATATGACCAGCAGTGCCGACCTCGCGTCCGTCACCGGAGTGACGGTGCCCGACACCCGACTGGCCGCCGCGGCCACCGAACTGGTGCGTGACACGACCGACGACCTGATCTACCACCACTCCCGCCGTGTCTACTTCTTCGGCAGTCTGCAGGGCCGCAACAAGGGACTGAGCTTCGACCCGGAACTGCTCTATATCGGGGCCATGTTCCACGACCTGGGCCTCAACGAGGAGTTCCGGGGCAGCGAGCGCCGGTTCGAGGTGGACAGCGCCGACGAGGCACGGAGATTCCTGCAGAGCCACGGCGTGCCCGAGGACAGCATCCGTCGTGTCTGGACGTCGATCGCGCTCCACACGACACCGGGAATCCCCCAGTACATGGAACCCGAGGTCGCCCTGGTGACCGCGGGGGTGGAGTACGACGTGCTCGGCATCGGGTACGGGGACATCAGCGACGCGGACCGCGACTCGATCGTTGCCCTGCATCCCCGTCCCGACTTCAAACAGCGCATTCTCCGGGCCTTCACCGAAGGCATCGAACCCAAGCCGGACACCACCTTCGGCAATGTGAAGGCCGATGTCCTGCAGCGTTACACACCCGGATTCGAGCGGGGCGACTTCGTGGACACCATCCTGGATTCCCCCTGGCCGGAGTGACGTCGCGGCAGGGGACACGAGCCGGTGGACGGCTGTCTCCGGGCACACCATGATGGTGGTCCGAGCCGGGGCTCCTCGGCGTGGACGAGAGCCGTGACAACCATCGGGCGGGTGACGGCCACAGGGGACCGGGCAACCTGTCGGCCCGAGCTCCGCAGTCCGTCCCTCGACCGCCTGCGGAAAGGCCACGCCGTGCCGGGTGCTCTCGTCCTGCTGCTCGCCGGGACCTGGCTGCTCTCCGGCGCCCTGGTCTCCGGGACGGACCCGTTGATCGTCGCCGTGGGCCGCACCGCGGTGTGCTGCGCGGTGCTCACCGCCGCCGCCGCCTCCAGCACGGCCGGCCGGGCCGATCTGCGCCGGGCCGCCGCCCGCCCCGCCACCATGTGGCTGCTGGGCCTGCTCGGCTTCGCCGGTTACGCGGCAGGCACCCTCCTCGCGATCCCGCGCATCGGAACGTCGCTGACCAACCTCGTCGTCGCACTGATGCCATGCGCCTCGGTGGCGGTGGGCGCGGTCTTCTTCGGGGAACGGTCCGGGCCGCGCAAGGCGGCGGGGGCGATCCTGGCCTGTGCGGCTGCCGCCGGGTACGCGGCGCTCGGCGCGGACGCGGGAGACCTGGACGGGGAGGGACTGCTGATGGTGGTGACCGCCACCGCGGCGTTCGCGGTGTACGGGTTCCTGTACCGGGAACGGCTGCCGGGGCTGCCGCCGCTCGCCGTACTGCCCGTGCTGCTCGCCGCGGCCACGTGTCTGCTGCTCCCGATGGCCCTGCCCGCCCTGATTGCCCACCCGCCGACAGCCGCCGCGACCGGCGGTGTCGTCGTGCTGGGCGCGGCTCTCTACGCGCCCGCCTACCTTGTACAACACCGGCTCATCCTGCTGCGCGGACCGGTCTTCACGGCCGCTGTGCAGCTGGCCGTCCCGTTCACGGTGCGCCTCGGCGACTGGGCGCTGCACACCGCGCCCGCGCCGTCGGCCACCGAACTGCTGCTGCTCGCGGTGTGCTGCGGGGGGATCGCTCTCGTCACCGTCCATCCACAGGATCGGCTCGCCACGGCCGAGTGACGGGGAATCGCCCTCGGCGGCCCTCATGGTTCCGTTCCGTCACGGACTTGGGCCGTGCGAACAGACCCGGCCCCGACCGCGCCCGGACCGGCCTCGTCGCCCGGGACCGCCGCGCCTGTCACGAGAGCTGGAGGTGCGTTTCGCTCGGAGCGACGACATCGGCGGCTTCGCCACGTGAACAGGGCCTGGACCGGGCCTGGTTGCCGACGAGTGCAACCGGTGGGCCCGCAGGGCACGTCATTTGCAGGAAGTGAAGGTGAACGAGAAGGAGGGACGGAGATCTTGAGGCCGAACAGGAACGCGTCACGCCGTGCGGTACTCGCCGGGGGCCTGGGGGCGGTGCTGGCCGCCGGTCCCATGACGTCGGCCGCGCACGCCGTCGGTCCGGGGAGCGCGACGGAACGGGAGTTGCAGGCTCTGGAGCGGGAACATGCCGTTCGGCTGGGGGTGTTCGGGTGGAACACGGTGACGGGCAGGAGCGTCGTGCATCGGGGCGACGAGCGCTTTCCCATGTGTTCGGCGTTCAAGACGCTGGCTGTCGGGGCCGTCCTGAGGGACCTGGACCATGACGGGACGTTCCTGTCGAAGGTCATTCACTACACGGAACAGGACATCGAGAGGGCGAAGGGGGCGCCGGTGACGGGCAAACCGGAGAATCTCGCGCACGGGATGACGGTGGAGGCCCTGTGCGGGGCCGCCATCTCGTTCAGCGACAACACCGCGGCGAACCTCCTGCTGGAGGAACTCGGCGGACCGAGGTCCGTCACTCGCTTCTGCCGGTCCGTCGGAGACGTGGTGACCCGGCTGGATCGCTGGGAGCCGGAACTGAACTCGGCGGAGCCCGGCCGTGTGACCGACACCACCACTCCCCGCGCGATCGGCGAGACCTATGCGAGGCTCGTCCTCGGGCGTGCCCTGGAGACGAGGGACCGGAAGCGACTGACCGGGTGGCTGCTGGCCAATACGACAGGTGACAAACGCCTGCGCGCGGGCCTTCCGGACGGCTGGACCGTCGGCGACAAGACCGGCACCGGCAGCTACGGGACCGCGAACGACGTGGCCATTGCCTGGCAACCGGGCCAGGGGCCGATCGTGCTGGCAGTCCTGTCCACCAAGCGCGACGCCGACGCCGACGCCGCGGCGGACGACCTGGTGATCTCCGAGACGGCCGCCGTCCTGGCGGAGGCCCTCGCCTGAAACCGCGACGGGCCACCCGAGCAACCGGCTGAGCGGCGGCGGAGGCGTACACGGCGCCATGGGTCTCCTCCCGACGCGTGGGGGAGCGCGCTGACCAGGCACGTCACCGTGAAGGTAACCTCTCCCGATGCGCATCGGGATCGTTGGCACCGAGAACAGCCATGTCGACCACATCGTCAGCCATCTCAACGTCCACGACGCGGGCGGTGACGCCCGCGTCGTGGCCCTCAGCGGCGGGCGCGGCCGACGCAACGACGCGCTGGCGTCCACCGGAGGGATAGCCAAGATCGTCGACGAGCCCACCGACCTGCTCGGGCTGGTGGACGCCGTCATCGTCGCCGACCGGCACGGCGCGCGCCACCGGGACCAGGCGATCCCCTTCCTGGTCGAGGGGCTTGCGGTATTCGTCGACAAGCCGCTGGCCTGCTCCGTCGAGGACGCCCGAGCCATCATCGACACCGCACTCGCCCATGACGCGCCGCTGACGTCGTTCTCGGCGCTCCGCTGGATTCCCGACGCGGACGCGCTGGCGGCCCGGTCCGCCCGGGGCGGGACGCCGCACGTGGTGGTGACGTCGGGGCCGGCCGATCCCGATGGCGAGTACGGCGGGATCTTCTTCTACGGCATCCACCCGGTGGATCTCGCTCTCCGGCTCGCCCCCGGTGAGATCCGCGACGTTCGCACGGACAGCACCGACACCACCGTCACCGCGTCATTCACCGCCGGCGGCACCCGGGTCGTCGTGAACTTCGTCGAACCGACCGAAACGCACCAGATCCCCTTCCACGGGATGACGCTCACTCAGGACAGCATGGTCCAGCAGACTCTCGCCCTCGGCGCGAACTACTGCGTGCCGGGGCTGGAAGCGTTCCTGGAGATGGCGCGTACGGGCAGGCCGCCGATCGGCTACGCGGATCTGCTGCGCCCCGTCGAGGTCCTGGAAGCCGTCACCGCTGCCCTGCGGAGTCGATAGGCCGCTCCCGGACGAGCCGACGAGCCGACGAGACGACGACGCCCGCCGTCCGGACGGTACCGGAACGGCGGGCGGGTGGTCGGGGCGTGTGGAAACGCCGGCATCACGTCGCGCGCGGCCACCGGGGCCCCGCCACGAGGACTTCTCGCGCGTCGCGCGACGGCTGGTGGCCGGAAGCATGGCAGAAGCAGACACACCCTTGGTGCTGCGGATCCGGCACTTATGAGCCATGGCGGACCCGACCGCCTCCCGCGCGCCCGTCCGATGACGGGGCGTGCGGGGCGCCGTCGGCATCGCCGCGTCGCCGGGACCGCACCGAGGCCGCGCCGACGTCCTGGCCGAGACGGGCGGGATCCCGGCCCACGGCGGAAGTCGGTCGCGGTGTGCCGGCTTCTTCCCGGTCTCCTCGGGCCGTCTCGGACATGCGAAGACCCCGCCCGACGGGTCGAATTATAAAGTCCCAATAGATTATCAATATTATGAGTGACTCGCTCGGTGGCTGGTCGAATTATTCGCATTCCGCCCGGCTGGTCCGCTCTCCAGATGCGAAATCAAACGAGGTCGCGAAAACCACCGAGGTTCTCCGGGGTGCCGTGACGAGGCTGGAATCCGACGGTTGAAGGCGTCGGGACGGGAAAAGGAAACAGGGCGGGACCGTCCGGCGGTTCCGATCGAGTTCGCAAGGTCCGTAACACGGTTCACATCAGCCCCAGGTACGAATTCCTTCACGCGTGACCACCGGCGTCCGTCGCTCCGGTTCCGCGCGCCCGCAGGAAGTCGTCAGTTCCTCTCGCGCGGTCTGCTTCGCGGTCTGCGTACTCCTCTGTACTGGTCCTTTGTAAAGGTGCTGCGGATGGAAAATGGCGAACCGCCGCCCGGTGGTGGTCCGGGCGCGGGTTCCGGCCCGGCGCGGAATCAGAATGCGACCGTGCTTTCAGCACGCGCCGTCCTCCGCGTATCGGCATACCCCTTCCTGTTGGCGGCCACGTTTTCCGTGGCCGCAGCCGCTCTCTGGCTGGACTGGGATCCCGGCCGGGTGAGCCCGCTCTTCCTGCTCGGCACCATTTCCTATCTCACAGCTCTCGAACGTCTCATTCCGCACCAGCGTGCCTGGCACCCCAACGCCGGCGAGTGGCGTTGGTACGGCATTTACTTCCTGCTGACGATGGCGGCCAGTGCCCTGGCGCAATATCTGGTCATCGCCGCCGTTTCGGCGGTGGCACCCGACGAACCCGTGCCCCATCTCTGGCAGGAAATTCCAGCTGCCCTGCTGACCGGTTCGCTGGCGAGCTATCTCGTACACAGACTGGGGCACTCCAGCCCGATATTGTGGCGACTGCACGGCGTGCATCACGTGCCGCAGAAAGTGAATGTCGCCAATAACGGGGTCAATCATGTCCTCGACATCATGCTCGCACAGGGGTCTGTGCAGCTGGCTCTGGCCTCGGTCGGATTCTCCTGGGAATCCGTATTCGTCGTGGGTCTTTTCGTGGCCGCGCAGGGCTACTTCGTCCACGCCAACATCGACGTGCATATCGGCCGGTTCAACCATGTGCTCGCCAGCCCCGAACAACACCGCCTGCACCACAGCGTCGACCTGTCCGAGGCGGGCCACTACGGATCGGACCTGTCGATCTGGGACCACCTCTTCGGCAGCTACACCTGGCGGCCCGGCCGGGAGCCGATCGCGGTCGGGATCGGTGACCCCGCGTCCTTCCCCCCGACCGCCGACATCGCCACCAGCCTTCTCCACCCCTGGCGCCGCGCGAAGAGAGCCGGGCCCGGTTCCGCCTGAGCTGCCTCACCTTTCCGGGATACCGCACCCCCTCTCGCATCCATGCCGTGTCGCGGCGCCACGACTTGAGGAGTACAACCTTGCCCGACGTGAACAGTGCCTCTGTGAGCGACAAAGTAGCGATCATCGGCATGGGCTGCCGGCTGCCCGGCGGTGCATCGGACCACCGCGCCTACTGGCAGAACCTCATGGAGGGCAAGGACTGCATCACCCCCACACCGGCGGACCGCTACGACGTCTCGACGCTCGCCAGCCGGTTCAGGGAGAAACCCGGACGTCTGATCGGTGGCCGAGGCGGATACATCGAGGGTTTCGACGAATTCGACCCCGGCTTCTTCGGCATCAGTCCGCGCGAGGCCGACCATATGGACCCCCAGCAGCGCAAACTGCTGGAAGTGGCGTGGGAGGCATTGGAGGACGGCGGCCAGCGGCCCTCGGAACTCGCCGGCAGCGATACCGCCGTGTTCGTCGGCGCGTTCACACTGGACTACAAGATCCTCCAGTTCTCCGATCTGGGCTTCTCCTCACTGGCCGCGCACACCGCCACCGGCACCATGATGACGATGGTCTCGAACCGTCTCTCGCACTGCTTCGACTTCCGGGGTCCCAGCCTGTCGATCGACACCGCGTGCAGTTCCTCCCTGGTGGCGGTGCACCTTGCCTGCCAGAGCCTGAACAACCGGGAGACCGATCTCGCACTGGCCGGTGGCGTCCTGCTGCACATGGCGCCCCAGTACACCATCGCCGAGACGAAGGGCGGATTCCTGTCGCCGGACGGCCGCTCGCGTACGTTCGACGCCGCCGCCAACGGCTACGTACGGGCCGAGGGCGTCGGAATGGTCGCGCTCAAGCGGCTGGAGGACGCCGTCCGCGACGGCGATCCCGTCCACGCGTTGATCATCGGTACGGGGGTCAACCAGGACGGCCGCACCCATGGCATCACCGTGCCCAGCGCGGATGCTCAGTCCGGCCTCATCCAACGTGTCTGCGCCTCGGCCGGCATCACGCCAGGCGCCCTGCAGTACGTGGAGGCGCACGGCACCTCGACCCCGGTCGGTGACCCGATCGAGGCGAATGCGCTGAGCCGGGCGCTCGCCGTGGGACGCAGACCCGGTGCCCCCTGCTATGTCGGGTCCGTCAAGACGAACATCGGGCACACCGAAGCGGCGGCGGGCATCGCCGGACTGATCAAGACCGTTCTCTGCCTGAAGCACCGCCGTATCCCGCCCCACATCAACCTGGAGCGGATCAACACCGCCATCGACCGGGAGACCTCCCCGTACCGGATTCCGACCGAGCCGACCGACTGGCCCGAGCACGAGGGCCCGGCACGGGCGGGAGTGAACTCCTTCGGCTTCGGCGGCACGAACGCCCATGTCGTACTGGAGGAGGCGCCCGACCAAAAGGCGCCGCAGGCCATGCCCCGCGAACGGGCCTGGAACATCCTTCCGTTGACCGCCCGGACCCCGGACGTCCTGCCCGAGGCGGCGGCGGGCATCCGGCGCGAACTGGCCGGCGTCCACGGGCCCGAGGTGTCGCTGCCCGACCTCGGATACACGCTCGCCCGTCGCCGCCAGCACCTTGAGTCGCGGCTCTCGATCGTGTACTCCTCACGCGCCGAACTGGACGAGGGGCTCGCCGCCTTCCAACGGGGCGAACCCCACCCCCGGGTCGTTCACGGCAGGCAGCTCGATGCCGAACGGCGCGGTCTGGTCTGGGTGTTCACCGGCATGGGACCGCAGTGGTGGGGGATGGGCCGCCAGCTGTTCGAGGGCGACGAGGTGTTCCGGGAGGCGGTCACCCGCTGCGATCAGGCCATCCGCACATTCGCGGACTGGTCCCTGATCGAGGAAATGACGGCAGACGAAGCCGATTCGCGCATGGCTGAGACATGGCTCGCCCAGCCGGCCAACTTCGCCGTACAGGTGGGGCTCGCGGCCATGTGGCGCCGGTACGGTGTGCGGCCGGACGCCGTGGTCGGCCACAGCACCGGCGAGATCGCCGCCTTCTACGAGGCGGGCGTCTACACCCTGGAGGACGCGGCGAGGATCGTGGTGCACCGCAGCCGGCTCCAGCAGCGGCTGACCGGGACCGGCACCATGCTCGCCGTGAGCCTGCCCGAGGCGGAGGCGCGGCTCCGGGCGGCGGCGTACGGGGACCGGGTGTCCGTGGCCGCGGCCAACAGTCCCTCGGCGGTGACGCTGGCCGGGGACCGCGACGCACTGGCCGAACTTGCGGACGTGCTGCGGTCCGAGCAGATCTTCGCCAAGCCTCTGACGGTACAGGTCCCGTACCACAGCGCGGGCATGGAGGCGATCAAGGACGAGCTGCTGACATCCCTGGCCGGGCTCGAACCCCGGGCGGCGATGGTTCCGCTGTATCCGACGGCCCAGGAGGGCACGGCGCACGGCAGCGAGCTGGACGCGGAGTACTGGTGGAGGAACGTCCGCCACCCGGTCCGCTTCCGCTCGGCCGTCGACCGGCTCGCCGACGACGGGTTCGGGCTGTTCCTGGAGATCGGTCCGCATCCGGTGCTCGGCCACTCCATCCGTGAGTGCCTCGACGGCAGGGGGACGGCCGTACGCACCCTTGCGTCGATCCGCCGCCGCGAGAACGAACCGGAGCGCTTCGCGACATCGCTGGCGGAGCTGCACAACGTCGGCGTCCCCGTCGCCTGGGACGCCCTGCACCCGGTGGGCAGTCCGGTGGCCCTGCCCCGCTATCCGTGGAAGCGCGACCGTTACTGGACCGAGCCCGGCCCCGTCGCGCACGTCCGCCTCGGCCGGACCGAGCATCCCCTGCTGGGCCGCCGCACGACGCACACGGAACCGACGTGGCACACGACGCTCGACACCGAGCGGCTGCCCTACCTCGACGACCACCGCATCCAGTCGACCGTGGTCTTCCCGGCGGCGGGGTACCTGGAGATGGCCGTGCAGGCGGTCCGCTCCCTGACCGGCGGCACCCACGTCGTACTCACGGACGTCGAACTCCGCAGAGCGCTCTTCCTGTCCGAGGGCGAGGACCGGGCCGTACGCCTGACGCTCTCGCCGCGGAACGCGGCGTTCACCATCGCCTCGGCGGAAGAGGGCGAGGCCGACCGGGCGGTGCACGCGAGCGGTGTCGTGCGCTCCGGGCAGCCGCGTCCGGCCGGCCCGCCCGTCGACACCGCGGCTCTCGCGGCACGCTGCCGACGCCGCCTGGACGGCGCGGACTGCTACACGGAGCTGGCCGCTCTGGGATACCACTACGGCCCCGCGTTCCGGACCATCGACGAGGTGTGGATCGGATCCGGCGAAGTCCTCGCCCGCCTCCGCCCGCCCGCGGTGATCGGAGACGACGCGGCCCGGCACCACATCCACCCTGTACTGCTGGACGGCTGCTTCCAGTCCCTGCTCGCGACGCAACTCCTCGACGACGGCGCGGACCGGCAGACCTCCGGCATCCGTCTGCCCCTGTCCATCGACGAGGTGTGCCTCGCTCCGGTCGGGGACCGGCCGATCTGGGTGCACGCCACAGTGACCCGCGGCGACGTGGAAGAGCTCGTCGGGGACATGGCCGTCTACACGGACAGCGGAGAGTCCCTGGGCGGCATCGGTGGCTTTCGCGCGGCCGATGTGGAGAAGGCGTCCACGACGGTCGGTCTCGGCACGATCGATTCCTGGCTCGCCGAGACCACGTGGATCGACAGGCCCTTCGACTCCGCCGAAAGCAACGGCCGGGACGACGGCGAGGCCCAGGTCGAGGCCGGAGCCGGAACCGCCTCACAGGGCGGCGCCGGCTGGCTGGTGTTCGCCGATCGGCAGGGCGTCGGCGATGCTCTGAGCGCCCTGCTCGCCGAGCGCGGCGAGCGCTGCCGTCTCGTGCGTCCCGGCGAGGCGTACCACAAGGGCGACAGCGGAAGGGAGTTCACCGTCGTGCCGGGATCCGCCGCGGATCTGGAACGGCTCTTCGCCGACCTGGGCGAGGGAGGCCAGGACCGGGGCGACGACCAGGAGGGAGCGAACGGCGATACCGGTGCGGCTTCCTTCGGGACCATCGTTCATCTGTGGAACCTCGACCTGCCGCGGCTCGCCGAGACTTCACGGCAGGACCTCGTACGGCACAGCGGCACGGGGGCCTACTCGCTGATCACGCTCGCCCGGACCCTGCTGGGCCACGGGGCCGAAGGCGGGCTGCACATCGTGACGCGCGGCGCGCAGCACGTCGAGCCCGGCGAGACCGTCGAACCCCTGGGGGCACCCGCATGGGGGATCGGCCGGGTGCTCAGGCATCAGGAGCTGACCTCCCACCGCGGCAAACTGATCGACCTGGATCCCGGCCGAAGAGGAGTCGAGGGATGCCGGGCCGACGCCCGAGCGCTGCTGGGTGAAGTCCTCACCGACGACGAGGAAGAGATCGCGCTGCGCGGCGACCACCGCCTCACCAGCAGGGTGCGGCGGGCCGAGGGGCTGACGCGTCCCCTTCCGCTGTGGCTGCGCGCCGACGCCGACTACCTGGTCACCGGCGCCTTCGGAGCGCTCGGCAGACTGCTCTGCCGGACACTCGTACGACGCGGGGCGCGCGGTCTGATCCTGATCGGACGCACCGCCCTCCCGGAGCGCTCCGCCTGGTGCGGTCTCGACCCCGACACCGCCGAGGGCCGTGCCGTGGCCTTCGTCAAGGAACTGGAGGCGCTCGGGGCACGCGTCGTCCTGGCTCCCCTCGACATCACCGACGAGACCGCCTTCACGGCCTGGCTCCACGAGCGTCGGCGCACCTCCCCGCTGCCCGTACGAGGGGTGTTCCACCTGGCCGGCCGGGTGCGCGACACACTCGTCACGGACATGGACCGGCAAACCTTCGCCGAGGCCCACGATCCCAAGGCCATCGGCGCGTATCTGCTCCATCGGCACCTCGGCGACGAACCGCTCGACCACTTCGTCCTGTTCGCCTCGATCGCTTCACTGCTGACCACGGCGGGCCAGACCAACTACGCCGCGGGGAACGCGTTCCTGGACGCGCTGGCCCACCACCGCCGGGCACTCGGTCTGCCGGGGCTGAGCGTGGACTGGGGACCGTGGGCCACCGGCATGATCGAAGAGCTCGGGCTTGTCGACCACTACCTCCGCAGCCGCGGGATGAGCTCGCTCTCACCGGATGCCGGCATGGCGGTCCTGGAGCGTGTCATCGGCCAGGACCGGGCCCAGTTGCTCGTCGCGACAGTCGTCGACTGGCCGGTGTTCCTGGCCTGGTACGCCTCGCCGCCGGCGCTGGTGGCCGACCTCGCGGCGACGGCCGGCACCGGCACCGGCGACGCCGCGGGTGAGGGCATCCTCGACACCTTCCGCGACGCGGACGCGCCCGAGCGCCTGGCGCTGGTGACCCGGCGATTCACGGAAGTGGCCTCCTCGGTGCTGCGGACGGGAGCCGACCAGATCGACCCGCGGGCAGGCCTCAACGCGTTGGGGCTCGACTCGCTCCTGGCGATGGAGCTGCGCGCCCGGCTCGTCTCCGAACTCGGCGTCGCTCCGCCCGTGGTGGCCCTGCTGAGCGGCACTCCGGTCGACGAGCTGATCGGACAGCTCCACGACGGCCTCGCCGAAGCGGTGGCGCTCGAAACCGATGGTGACGACAAGGCCGCGGTGGAGGTGTTCGACGACGAGCTGCGCCATCCGCTGACGCAGAATCAGAAGGCCTTGTGGTTCCTCCGGCAGCTCGACCCCGACGGCTACGCGTACAACATCGGCGGCGCGGTCGAGGTCCGTGTCGCTCTCGAACCCGACCTGATGTTCGAGGCCGTCCGCTGCCTGGTGCGACGTCACCCCGCGCTGCGGACGAACTTCCTCACCGTGGACGGTGTTCCGGTGCAGCAGGTGTCCACGGACCGGAGCCCGGACGTCGCCCTGTTCGACGTACAGGACCAGGAATGGGAGGACATCCACCGCACGATCGTGGCCCAGTACCGCAGGCCGTACGACCTCGAACACGACTCGCTGTTCCGCTTCCGCCTCTTCAAGCGTGGCCCCGACCGCTGGGTGATCATGAAGGCGGTCCACCACATCGTCTCCGACGCGATCTCGACGTTCACCTTCATCGAGGAACTCCTTGCGGTGTACGAGGGGCTGCGACAAGGTCGTGCGCCCTCGCTGCCGCCCGTCACGGCCCGGTATCTGGACTTCCTCAACGCACAGAACCGTTTCCTGGCCGGGCCGGCGGCGCACCGCATGCTCGACTACTGGCGCTCGCACCTGCCTGCCGAGGTGCCGGTGCTGGAACTGCCCGTCGACAAGCCCCGCCCGGCCGTGCAGACACACAACGGCGCCTCGGAGTTCTTCGTACTGGACACGGACCTCACGGCCCGTGTGCACGCTCTGGCCCGCGAGCACGACGTGACCCCGTTCATGGTGCTGCTCAGTGCCTACTACGTACTGCTCCAGCGCTATTCGGGCCAGGACGACGTCATCGTGGGCAGTCCCGTGACCGGCCGGACCGACCAGGAGTTCGCCTCGGTCTACGGCTACTTCGTCAACCCGCTCCCGTTGTACGCGGACCTGTCCGGCGAACCATCGGTCGCCGACCTGCTGCAGCGGGTCCGTACGACCGTGCTGGGCGGCCTCGACAACCAGGAGTACCCGTTCGTCCTGCTCGTCGACGAGCTGGGGCTCCAGCACGACCCCAGCCGTTCCGCGGTGTTCCAGGCGATGTTCATCCTGCTGACCCACAAGGTCGCCACCGAGCAGTACGGCTATCGACTGGAGTACATCGAACTCCCGGAAGAGGAAGGGCAGCTCGATGTCACGCTCTCCGTCTACGAGGACGAGGCGGAGCGCCGGTTCCACTGCGTCCTCAAGTACAACACCGACCTGTTCCTGCCTCGGACCATGCGGCGGATGGCAACGCACTACACCGCACTGCTCGACAGCATGACCCGGGCACCGGCCGAACGGCCCACCACCCGGCTGGAGATGCTCGGTTTCCAGGAACGGGAACGGCTGGTCCGCGAGTGGAGCGGCTCCGGGCACCTTGCTCCGCCATCCGGTGCGGGGGAGTGGGAGAGGAGCCGGGTCCGCCCGGTGCATCAGCTGATCGCAGAGGTGGCGGCCCGGTGCCCGGACGCCGTCGCCGTCACGGTACCGGCACGTCACGGGACGGCCCTTCGGCTGACGTACGCGGACCTGGACCGGCGCTCCGGAGAACTGGCCCGGCGGCTGCGGGGACGGGGAGCCGGTGCCGGATCGGTGGTGGCGCTCTGCCTGGAGAAATCGTCCGACCTCGTCGTCGTCCTGCTGGCGGTGCTCAGGGCCGGAGGCGCCTACCTCCCGGTACCGACCGACCATCCGGCCGACCGGGTCGCCCGCACCCTGCGGACCGCGGCCGCCACCCTCGTGGTCGTCGAGGACGATGTCTGCCGCGACCGGATGCCGGGGTTGCCGGCCGAGACGCTGACCCTGCGGGAGCTCTACGAGTCCGCGCCCGCCCCGGACGATCGGCGGGAGCCCGAGCCCGGCGCGGAGGACACGCCCGGCCTCGACTCGCCCGCGTACGTCATCCACACCTCCGGCTCGACCGGGCACCCCAAAGCCGTGCAGGTCAGTCATCGGAACCTCGCCTCGGCGTACGGAGCGTGGCTGAAGGAGTACCGGCTGGACCGTGACGTGCGGGTGCACCTCCAGATGGCGGCCCCGTCGTTCGATGTCTTCACCGGGGACCTGGTACGCGCACTGTGCTCCGGAGGAAACCTGGTCCTGGTCGACCGGGACCTGCTCTTCGACACCGAACGTCTCCACCGGACCATGCGAGAGGAACACGTCGACTGCGCGGAGTTCGTCCCCGCCGTCGTGCGCGGACTCATGGACCACTGCGAACGAGAGGGCCATCGGCTGGACTTCATGCGTCTGCTGGTCGTCGGGTCCGACGCCTGGAAGGTGGGGGAGTACCGACGCCTGCGCGAGCTGTGCGGACCGCGCACCCGTCTGATCAACTCCTACGGGGTCACCGAGGCCACCATCGACAGCGCCTGCTTCGAAGGACCCGTCGACGACCTGGAACCCGGCCGGACGGTGCCGATCGGACGCCCCCTGAGCAACAGCACGCTCCATGTGCTCGATCAGCACGGCGAGCCCGTGCCGCCCGGCGTGCCGGGCGAACTGTGGATCGGCGGGGACGGCGTCGCGCTCGGCTACGCGGGCGACCCCGCGCAGACCGCCCAGCGCTTCGTGACCCGGACACTGAGCCGGGAGCCCGGCGCCGAACCCGTACGCCTCTACCGGAGCGGCGACGCGGCACGCTGGGACGTGAACGGCTCGGTCCATCTGCTGGGGCGCGTCGACGGCCAGGTCAAACTCCGCGGTCACCGGATCGAGATCGGTGAGATCGAGGCACACCTCGCCCGGTGGCCACAGCTGGCCCGGACGGTCGTCGCGGTGCGCCCCGACCCCCGCGGCGAGGATGTGCTCTGTGCCTACTGCGTTCCGATGGAAGGAGCAGCGCTCGACCGAAACGCGCTCCGTCGGCGCCTCGCGGGGCTGCTGCCCGCGTACATGGTCCCCTCCCACTTCGTCACCCTGCCGGAACTGCCCTTGACCGCCAATGGGAAGGTCGACCTCGCCGGTCTCCCCACGCCCCGGTTCGACGCGCGGGACGAGCCCGAGGAGAGGCTCAGCACCCCCTTCGAGGTGAGCATGGCCAGGCACTGGAAGGAACTGCTCGGACTGGAACGGGTCAATTTGACGCACGAGTTCTTCGAGGCCGGAGGCAGCTCCATCAAGCTGATCGAGCTCATCCACCGACTCCGGCAGGAATTCGGTGTGGCCATTCCCGTGAGTCTGCTGTACCAGGTCACGACCCTGCACGGGATGGCCGCCACGGTGGAGCGTCTCGCCACCGGCGGGATCTCGGACGACCTGCCCTGCCTGAGCTTCAACGGCGACCGGGAGCGGACGGTGTTCTGCTTCCCGCCGGCCGGCGGCCACGGCCTCGTCTACCGGGCGTTCGCCGCCCGACTGCCCGAGTACCGTCTGATCGCCTTCAACTACGTCCCCGGCGAGAACAAGGTGGGCCACTACGCCGACCTCGTCGAATCCCTGCGGCCCGAGGGCAGCTGCCTGCTGCTCGGCTACTCCCTCGGCGGCAACCTCGCGTTCGAGGTGGCCAAGGAACTCGAATGCCGGGGACGCGACGTCGCCCATGTGGTCGTCCTCGATTCGCACCGCATCCTGGAGCCCTACGCACCGGGCCGCGAGCACTTCGAGATCTTCGAGGCGGAACTGGCCGAACACCTGCGCAAGCACACCGGCTCGGAGACCGTCGCTCGCGAAACCCTCGAACACGCCGCGGAGTACCTGGCGTTCTGCGGCCGCACACCGAACCTCGGCGCCGTATCCGCCACCGTCAGCGTGGTCACGGACGAGGAGAAGACCGCGCTCTACGCCGCAGGCGCACGTGGCACCTGGCACGGCAGCTCCACCACGGCCACGGCCGTAGTGCGCGGCTCCGGAATCCACGCTGACATGCTCGACCCCAAGCACGTGACGCGCAACGCCGAGCTGGTGCGCGGCATCCTCCAGGAGGGCGGCGCCGATGGCCGGTGACACGGGCGACGCGTGGAGCGCCGGTGAGCGGGAGGCGGACGGCAGCCCCCGGGTCATCGTGATCGGTGCCGGTGTCGCCGGCATGTCCACCGGGTGCTACGCGCAGATGAACGGTATGCGGTCCCGCATCTTCGAGAAACATGTGCTGCCGGGGGGTTGCTGCACGGCCTGGTCGCGCGACGGCTACATCTTCGACTACTGCATCGAGTGGCTCATCGGCACGGCCGCCGGCAACGACGCCCACCAGGTATGGCGCGAACTGGGAGCGCTCGACGGCAAGACCATCACCAACTTCGAGATGTTCAACCGGGTCGTCGACGAGACCGGCCGGTCAGTGGTCTTCTACAACGACCCGGACCGGCTGGAGCGCCACCTGCTCGACGTCTCGCCCGGCGACGCCCGGACGATCCGCTCATTCTGCCGTGATCTGCGGCGGTTCATCGACATCGAGCTGTACCCCTTCCTCACCGCCCCGGCCCTGCGCACCGTACGCGAGCGGGTGGAGACGCTGCGCACCGTCCTGCCCGCGTTCCGCCTGTTCTGGCGTACGGCGTCGACGCCCATGCACGAGTTCGCCGACCGGTTCCAGGATCCGCTGCTGCGCCGGGCGTTCCGCAACATCTTCTTCCAGGACCCGGAAGGGTTCCCGTTGCTCCCGTACCTGTTCAACATGGCCAGCGCCCATCACCACAACGCTGGTTTCCCGCAAGGAGGTTCGCTCGGTCTGGCCCGGTCGATCGAGGAGCGGTACATGGCGCTGGGCGGCGAGATCAGCTACCGGGCGCGGGTCGAACGGATCCTGGTCGAGGACGGCCGTGCCATCGGCGTCGAACTGCGCAACGGCAGAAGGTACTACGCCGACCACGTCGTCTCCGCCTGCGACGGCCACACCACGATCCACGGTCTTCTGCAGGGCCGGTTCACCGGGCCGCGGATCGACAAGCTGTACCACGAGCTGCTGCACCGCCCCGGCACCCTCTTCCCCGCTGTGGTCTCGGCCTTCGTCGGGATCCGGGGCGATCTCGGCCCCGACCGGGCGCACAGCACCACGTATCTGCTCTCCCCCGAGGACGCCGCACGGCTGCCCGGCGCGCTCCAGAGCAGTCTGGTGGTCCAGTTGCGCTCCCGCTACTCGGACGGATTCGCCCCGCCCGGAAGGTCGGTGGTCCACTGCACCTACTTCAGCGACTTCGCCCACTGGAAGGCGCTGCGCAGCGCCGACCGCAGGGAGTACCGGGCACAGAAGCGCCAAGTGGCCGACTTCGTCAGAGGATTCCTGGAACGCCGCCTGCCGGGCACGGCCGAGCGCATCGAACTGGTCGACGTCGCCTCCCCGGTGACGACCCGGCGCTACACCGGCAACCACGACGGCTCCATCCTGGCCTGGAAGGCCTTCTCCGAGGCCGACGACATCGCGGCCCGGCTCGTCGGCAAGGACCGCATGCGCCTGCCGGGCCTGCGCGGCTTCTCCATGGCCGGACAGTGGGTCGGCATGGGCGGCCTGATCCGTGCCGCGTCCACCGGCCGCTTCGTCGTCCAATACCTCTGCGACGAGCTGGGCCGCGGATTCACGGCGTCCGAGAGCCGTGGGGAGGAACCCTGGCACCCCGGAAAGCTGGGCCGTCTGCCCCAGCTCGACCAATGGTCCGCGAGCGGGGGCACCCGCACATGAACACCCGGGAGAGCAGGTTCATGTCGGGTTCCCGACGCGAGTCGATGATCATCGTCGGCGCAGGGCTCGGCGGCCTGTCCACCGGCTGCTACGCCCGGATGAACGGCTACCGCACCCACGTCCTGGAGATGCACGAGCTGCCGGGCGGTTGCTGCACGGCCTGGGACCGCGGCGACTTCACGCTGGATCCCTGCGTCAGCTGGCTCCTCGGCAGCGGACCCGGCAACGAGATGTACCAGATCTGGCTGGAGCTGGGCGCGTTGCAGGGCAAGGAGGTACGGCATTTCGATGTGTTCAACGTCGTGCGCGGCCGGTGCGGGCGGGCCGTGTACTTCTACTCCGACCCCGACCGGCTTCAGGCGCATCTGACGGATATCTCGCCCGTCGACTCCGCTCTGATCCGTGACTTCTGCAAGCAACTGCGCACATTCCGCAAGTGCCTCGCTGTCTACCCGTTCCTCAAGCCGGTCGGGCTGATGTCGACGCCGGAGCGCTGGCGCATGCTGGCGTCGTTCGTGCCGTACTTCAACGTCGTGCGCAAATCCATCAGCGTCCTGATGACCGACTACTCGGCCAGGTTCCGGGACCCCCTGCTGCGCGAGGCGTTCAACTTCATCCTGTACGAGAAGCATCCGGCGTTCCCCGTGCTGCCCTTCCACTTCCAGCTCGCCTCGCACGCGAACCTCTCCGCCGGCGTCCCCGAAGGCGGATCGCTCGGACTGGCCGAGTCCATCGAGCGGCGCTATCGCGGACTCGGCGGCGAAGTGACCTACAACGCCAAGGTCGAGGAGATTCTCGTCGAGGACAACCGTGCCATCGGCGTACGGCTGAGCGACGGCGGCGAACTGCGCGCCGACATCGTCGTCTCGGCCTGCGACGGCCGCACCACGATAATGGAACTGCTCGGCGGCCGCTACCTCGACGACGCCTACCGCCACCTCTACACCAGGACCATCCACCAGCCCGGCATGGTGTTCCCCGGGTACTTCACCCTCTTTCTCGGCCTGCGCCGCGACTTCCCGGACGCCGACCCCTGCACGACCTATCTGCTCGATGAGGCGGAAGCCGCCCATCTGACCGGAATCCGCCACCCCAGCATCAACGTCCAGTTCCGCAACAGGCACTACCCGGAACTCTCCCCGCGCGGGACGAGCATCGCGTACGTCACCTACTTCTGCGACATCGCTCCCTGGCGGGCCCTGGACGAAGGACCGGAGCAGGCGACCCGGACGCGCGGCGGCCGGAGACTCCACACGCTGCCGGTACGCCACGGCCGTGGGTACTACGCGGCCAAGAAGCGGGCCCGCGACGTGCTCGTGGCGTTCCTGGAACGGCGCCACCCCGGCATCACCGACGCGATTGCCGTGCGCGATGTGTCCAGCCCGCTCACACAGGTCCGCTACACGGGCAACTACGACGGCACGGTGCTCGGCTGGCAGCCGTTCGTGGAGAGCGGGGAGACGCTGGAGACGCTCATCAAGAAGCACGGCCCCGGCCTGCCGGGACTGCGGAACTTCTACCAGTCCGGCGTCTGGGCGACGACCGGCGGCCTGATCCGCGCGGCGGCGGCGGGCCGGCACGTCATGCAGTTCATCTGCCGGGACGACGGCAGGACGTTCACCGCGTCCGTCGACGAGAGCGGGCCGCCCCCGACCCATCTCGTCGTTCCGGTGGGCCCCCGACCGGAGGCGCGGTCCGTGGCGGACGACCGGTTGTCCCCCGTCGACAGGAAGGGAACGGGATGAGGACCAGGAAATGGGTGGTACGGGAGCACATCGAGGGCGTCCCCGACATCGAGCGGGTCTACGGGCTGGTCGACGAGGAACTCGACGTCGACCTCGCCCCGGACGAGATGCTGCTGAGAACGCGCTACGTATCGGTGGACCCCTACCTCCAGGGCATCGCGCTGGACACCCCTCTCGGCGCCCACATGGGGGCCGACTCGATCATGGAGGTGCTGGAGGCGGGTCCGCGTGCGGCCCACCGCCCCGGTGATCTGGTGCAGGGGTTCGGTGGCTGGCGCACCCATCTCGTCAGCGACGGCGCGGCGACCCCGTGGCAGACCGGTACGTTCCCGATGGTCTTCCCGGCCTTCCGCCGCCTGGACCCGAACTGGTACGACGACGCCCTTCCGCTGCCCACCGCGTTGAGCGTCATGGGCGGTCCCGGGATGACGGCCTGGGGCACCCTGACCAAGTTCATGTCCGTCCGCCCGGGGGACACCGTCGTGATCAGTGGCGCCTCGGGCTCCGTCGGTTCGCTGGTCGGTCAGCTGGCCAAGCTCGCCGGGGCGCGGGTGGTCGGTACCACCTCGACGGCGGACAAGGCGGAGTACCTCGACGAACTGGGCTTCGACGCGGTCGTCGTCTATCGCCACAAGGACAGCTGCGAAGCGGTGCGGGAAGCCCTCTCGTGGGTCGCACCGGACGGGATCGACAAGTACTTCGACAACCTGGGTGGCACGGTCACCGACGCCGTGTTCTCCATGCTCAACGTCGACAGCCAGGTGGCCGTGTGCTGGCAGTGGGCCACCCAGGTCGGCCGGGAGGCCTTCGGGCCGAGGCTGCTGCCGTACATCATGTTTCCCCGTACCTCGGTGCGCGGCATCTTCTCGCTGGAGTGGTTCACCGAACAGAACTGGCGCGCGCTCCACGACGAGCTCGGCGGCAGGGTCCGGCGGGGCGAGATCCGCTGCGGGCACACCCTCCACCAGGGTTTCGAGAACATCCCGGACGCCTACCGAAGCCTCTACCAGGACACGGGAGCCAGTCGGGGCAAGGTGCTGGTCGAGCTCTGACCTCCGCTGCTCCGACGTCTCCTTCCCGCTCGCATGCCCCTGCCCAGCAGCCCGACGCAACCGTGCACGCCTGGAGGTCCCATGCCCTGCTCCGACGACACCGACGCGACGACCGGCCTGCCGACCCTCCCTCTCCACCGCCTGGGCTTCGACCCGCCCGGACCACCCAGGCCGGTCGACCTGCCCGACGGGACGCGGGTATGGCTGGTGAGCCGGTACGAGGACGTGCGCAAGGTCCTGACCGACACCCGGTTCGGACGCGCGGGGCTCCACACACCGGATGCCCAGCCACTGACGGCGGACGCCGGTCTGGTGGGGAGCCTGGATCTGATGTTCAACCAGGACGGCGAGGACCATCTGCGCCTGCGCCGCTCCCTGCGGCGCGCGTTCACACCGAGGGCCGTCGCCCGATGGCGGCCCTGGATCGCCATGATCGTGGAACAGCGCCTCGACGAACTCGCCGCCGAAGCCCCTCCGGTGGACCTGGTTGCCGCCTTCACCCTGCCGCTCCCGGTCGAGGTGATCAGCCGGCTCATGGGTCTCGACGCCCCGGCGAGGCAACGGCTGCGCCACTGGACCCAGTACGCCTTTTCGGACGGCTCCCACCCCAAGGAGGAAATGGACTCGGCGCTGGCGGAGTTCGCCGACTTCGGAGCCGCGCTGCTCGCCGAGCGGAGGAACGCGCCGGGGGACGATCTGACCAGCGTGCTGGTACGCGCGGCCGACGAGGAGGGAGGCATCCCGGAGGGGCAGCTGGTCGACCTCGTGTGCGGACTGGTGGTGGGCGGGCACGACAGCACCATGACGATGCTGGGCAACGCCCTGCTCTATCTGCTCGGCGAACGGCCGGAGAGCTGGACGCGTCTCGGGGAGGACGAACGGGCCGCCGAGCTGCTGGCCGAGCGGTTGCTGCACCTGGTCCCGCTCGGCGACGACCGGGGGACCGCGCGCCACGCCGCCGCCGATACGGAGGTCGGCGGCGTGACCATCCCGGCCGGATCGGTGGTGCTGGCCGACTGCGGCATGGCCAACCGCGATCCCGATGTCTTCCCGCCCCGGCAGTTCGACGACCTGTTCGCCCCCCTGGCGGCCCCCACCCTGTCGTTCGGCGCCGGTCCGCACTACTGCCTGGGCGCCTGGCTGGCGCGGCTCGAACTCCAACTGTCCCTGCACCGGCTCGCCGCCCGCTTTCCCGGCCTCCGGCTGGCACGACCCGCCGAAGAAATCGAGTGGCGACGCGGCACCACGTCCCGCAGTCCTCAGCGGATCACCGTCACCTGGTAGGAGGACGACACACGGCCAGTGGGAGGGACCGGAGCACACCGAGGCCGACCGCGAACGAACCGGCCGCGGAGCCCCGGACCCGACAGGACCGACGGACCCGGTAGGGGCGATGCGAGGCCCGCAAACGGCGATCGGAGCGATGACGGGTCCGGTGGAGGGCAGCTGGTGCGCCGGGGGTGAGCACCCGCTCAGCGCAAGTGCACCGGCAGCGATTCGATGCCGTACACGATGGACAGCTTGCGGAAGGCCAGCTCCTGGGGCGGAACGGCGAGGTGCATCCGGGGAAACCGCCGGGCCAGGGCCGGGTAGGCGGAGCGCAGTTCCATGCGCGCGAGTTCGGCGCCTATGCACCGGTGTATTCCGTAGCCGAAGGCGAGATGCCCGGAGGCCTGACGGTGCGGGTCGAAGTGTCCGTCGTCCATGACGTACGACGCGTCGCGGTTGGCGCTGCTCAGCGAGCAGAGCACCATGTCGCCCTGCGGAATGACCACCCCCGCTATCTCGATGTCCTCCCGTGCGAACCGAGGGAAGGCGATCTGTACCGCGGAGAGGTAGCGCAGCACCTCCTCGACGAAGTGCGCGATCATCGCGTCGTCGGTCCGAATTCGCTCGAAGACGTCCTTGTTCTGCAGCAATACGAGCGAGCCGAGGGCGATCGTGCTGGCGGTCGTCTCGAATCCACCGGTCAGCACGCCGTCGGCGAGGCCCGCGAGTTCCTCGTTGTCGACGCTGTCGCCGTGCTCCTTCACGATCATGCCGAGCAGGCCGTCACCCGGCTTCCGGCGTTGCGCCTCGACCACATCCCTGAAGTACGCCAGCGACGCCGACATGGCACCGAAGGGCGCGGTCGTACCGCCGAACAGGTCGAAGCGGTCCATGGCCAGCTGCTGGAAGTCGTCGCGGTCCTCGTAGGGCACGCCGAGCAGTTCACAGATGGTGAGGGAGGGGATCGGCAGCGCGAACTCCTTCACCAGGTCGACCGGCCCCTGCCGGGCCTCCATCATGTCGAGGCGCTCCTCGACGATGGCGTCGATCCGGGGAGCCAGCCGCCGCAGTCGGCGCATCGTGAACTCCGGGGTGAGGATGCGGCGCAGCCGCGTGTGCACGGGAGGGTCGCTGAACCCGAGTCCGCCCGGGCTCTGTTCGGCTGCCACTCCGGCGTTCGTGGCGAGGTGGGCGAAGTCGGTACTGAACCCGTCGGCCGATCCGAGCACGGCCTTCGACTCCTCGTATCCGGTGACCACCCAGACGTCCATGCCGAACGGCAGCGAGACCTTGGATATCGGCGCATCCGCCCGGAGTCCGGCCAGCTTGTCCACCGGGTCCAGCCCATCCCTGCGCAGCATCATCAGCAAGTCTTCAGGCAGCAGCCGGATCGTGGAGGAACCAATTCCGTACTTCTGGATCCTGGACAGATAGGTGCGCCCAAGCCGGGCGGTGATACGAGAACGGAACTTCGTCCTCAACATGTTCTCCATGGGTCGCGCGGTCCGCACGCACGGTGCGGAGACGAGAGGGATGTGCAGCGGGCTCGGCAATGGACATGGACAGGCGCTGACGTGACTTGTACCGAGAGAGTCGTATCTCAGGGCAGAAGTCGCAACAACGCTGGTAGCACACGGTAGCGCGAGCGGGCACGGCGGTCGGTCGGCAGCCTTCTTCGCCAGGGCCGGAGGACCGGGGCGGCAACGGGTGACCACGGCGGAATCACCGGGCGGCCGGGGCCGCGTGCACGCGGCCCCGGCCGGTGCCGGGCCACCGGCGGACGGGCGAGCACGGCAGGAGAGCCGCAGCACGCGCTCGCGGCGCGCGATGCCGACGTGACGGTGCGCCGGGGTTCAGCCCGGCATCTTCCAGCGGCTGCCCTTCGCCGCCGCCACCAGCTTCGGCACGGTGCCGAACTTGACCCGGGGGCGCCCCTCGCCGCGGCCACGTGCCAACTCGGCCCGGTTGATGGCCGCCAAGCCCCGGGCGTCGACGACATGACGGCTTCGGCTGCGGGCGAGGCGGAGCAACGCCTTGGCCGAACCGGTTGGCGGGGGCAGCGTGCCGGCGACGGCGTCGGCCAGGAGGGTGCCGACCGTCTCGGCGGCGCAGGCGCGATTGGCACCGATACCGCCCGAAGGCCCGCGCTTGATCCAGCCGACCACGTACGTCCCCGGCATTCCCGTCACCCGACCATCCTCGTGCGGGACCGTGCCGGTTGCTTCGTCGAAGGGCAGCCCGGCCAACGGCACACCGCGGTAGCCCACCGCCGCAGAAGAACGTCGGCCGGTATGTCCAGCTCACCTGAACCTCCGGTCACGCGCGTGGCCCGGACACTGTCGTCACCCAGCACCGCCACAGGAGCGGAGTGGAAGCGGAAGACGATGCGCCGCCCGGACGCCGGCGCGCGCGACCAGTCCACCGACTCGCGTACCGCGCCGCGCAGCGAGGCGGCCTTCCCGCCGGGCCGCGCGCCGTCGATCGCCGCGCCGATCCGCGGATCGTGGTCGTCGACGACCAACTCCGCACCGGGCAGGTGAGTGAGAGCGAGCAACTCGGAGGTGCTGTACGCCGCGTGCTCGGGGCCGCGCCGCCCGAGCAGGACCACCTCGCGCACCCTTGAGCTGCGCAGGGCCGCGAGGGCATGGTCGGCGATGTCCGTACGGGCCAGTTTCGAGGGATCCATGACGAGGACACGGGCGACGTCGAGAGCGACATTGCCGTTGCCGGCCACGACCACGCGCTCGGCGGACAGATCGATGGCGTCCGGCGCGACCTCGGGGTGGGCGTTGTACCAGGACACGAACGCGGTCGCCGAGACGCTGCCCGCCAACTCCTCGCCGGAGAAGCCGAGTCGGCGATCGGCGGACGCGCCCACGGCGTAGATGACCGCGTCGTGATGCGCGGCGAGCTCGTTCGCGGTGATGTCCTTGCCGATCTCGACGCCCAGATGCATACGTACCCGGGGATGGGTGTGGAGGCGTGCGAAGGAGTCGCACACCTTCTTGGTCGAGGGGTGGTCCGGCGCCACGCCGTACCGTACGAGACCACCGGCCACCGGCAACCGGTCGATCAGCGTCACTTCGGCGTTCGTGTGCAGCAGCAGGTCTTCGGCGGCGTACATGCCGGCCGGGCCGGTGCCCACGACCGCGACCCGGATCGGCGCGAAATCGGACGGCAGGCTGCGCTCGAACGTGGGCGCGCCCCAGACATGGAAGTTCGGTCCCGTGCCCTCCGGTTCGGGCTCCTCCTCGGCGAAATAGGCCGCGTTGATGGCGGCGTAGCCCTTCTGCGTCTCGGGCAGGCCATCCACCGGGAAGACCGCGTCGACCGGGCAGGCGTCGGCGCAGGCACCGCAGTCGATACAGGACTTCGGGTCGACGTACAGCATCTCCGTGCTGCCGAACGCCCGTTCCTGCGGTGTCGGATGGATGCAGTTGACGGGGCACACGGCGATACAGGTGGCGTCGCTGCAGCAGGTCTGTGTGATGGCGTAGGTCATGTCGTCGGCCCGGGTCGCTCGGCTCGGCTCGGATCAGATCAGGTTCGCGCGCTTGTAGAAGTACAGTGCGGGCCTGGTGAGGAGCCGGGCCGAGGCGAGGAACTCCATGAGGCCCGAACAGCTTGACCGCATCAGGGACTTGTGGTGCTCGTTCGCCCTGGCCTCGGCCACCGCTCGCTCCGTGTCCAGCCCGGCGTTCGCGTAGACGCTCCAATTCACCATGCTCGTGACGATGTAGTAGGAAGCGACCGCGATCACGAAGGCGTTGAGCTGTCGACGCAGGGGACCGGCGTGCCGCAGATGCCTACGGGTCTCGTCGCGGGCGAACTTCATGTGGCGTGACTCCTCCACGACATGAATGTTGTTGATGGTGCGTACGAACGGCGCGACCCGCGCGTCCCGCATCCAGTCACGCTGCATGACGTCGAGCACCTCTTCGGCGACCAGAATCGCCGCGTATGCCGCCTCGCCGAACGCGAGCGTCTTGAATGCCCGTCCGAGTTCGACGACCAGCCGGTGCGGACGGTAGGCCGGGGCGCCCAGCTTCGCCGCGCTGCGGGCGAACATGACGGAGCGTCGGCATTCGTCGGCTATCTCCGTGAGGGCCCACTGGAACCGGGGGGTCCGTGGCGTCCGTGGTGTAGATGTCGCGCAGCACCATCTGCTGCAGGATCATCTCGAACCAGATGCCGGTGCTGGCCACCGAAGCGGCCTCCTGCCGCGTCAGCTCCTTGCGTTGCGCATCGGTCAGTTCCTGCCAGTAGGCCGTGCCGTAGAGCGTGCTCCACTCGGGGCTCGCACCGTGGAAGTCCTTGTCCAGCGGTGTGTCCCAGTCCACCTCCGTGACCGGGTCGTAGGACAACTTCGCGGACGAGTCGAGCAGGCGACGGGCGATGTCGTGTTGGTGGAGCCGGTCCTGGTCCTCCGGCCGAACGGTGCTCCTTGCCATGCTGCGGCTCCTTGAATCGACGGAACGACTCGACGCCGGCCGTGGCCCCATCTCGCGCCTCGATGAGACCGTCGGCAGCCGGACGCCGCCCTCGCTTGTTAGACGTGACGTCTAGCAAGCTGTTGGACGGAACGTATAGCAAGTGCCGTGCGGGCCTACCCCCCCTGTGGAGAAATCCGCCCGGTCTCCCGCCCGTCGACACCCCGTCCCGCCGACCGGGCAGTCTGGTTCGCCCGCCCTGCCGTGAGCGGGTGCGTGCCCGGATGGAGTCAAGAGGGTGCGCCCGTTCCGATGCGGGCGGCGGTGCGGCGAGTCACTCTGCGTCAGGTCCGGTGAGGGGCTGGGGCGGGGCCCTGAGCGGCATGCCGGCGGGCTCACGGAACCCACGACCGTGTACGTCGTCCACCCGGTCACCTTGCCGCTGACCAGGCGGGACTTTCCCGACCGGCGAACGAACACGGCCTTCGCCGACGCCCGCGCCGCAGCGACCGCGTTCCACGGCGCGGGGAGGCGGTGCCCGCACGGACGCGGCGCGAGGCCGCCGACGAGCGGCATCGAAGGCGACGCACCGCGTGCGGCGGGCCTCCTTGGAGTGGGCGCTCACGGCATTCCGCCGTAGCATGATCCACGGAAACGGCTCCTCTCAGAGGGAGATCGGATTCACCGCGAGCGGCGGCCTCCTGCGAGCAGGGGGCCGCCGCTTTGTCCGGCGGAAGCCCATGGACATCGGCTCGCACGGAGGGGGCCGGGGGATCTTCAGCACATGGCTGCCCCGGTGTTCGCGGCATGCCGAACAGTGGGCGTGGGCGTCCCTGTCCGGCCGGGCTAATCGGACGGCGCCGTGCGGCGGTCGTCCTCGGCCCGGGACCCCGCCGGTGGCCTGCGCGCGGCGTACGTGCCCGCGGCCGCGGCCAGCAGCATCACGCAGCCCGTGAAGAGCAGGCCGGCCTGGCGCAGGCCGAGCCATGTGGCCAGGGCACCGACACCGACGACGGGCACCGAGATCCCGGCGTAGGCGACGACGAAGAACGCCGAAATCGTGCCGCCACGGTGCTGCGCCGGGGCGGCGTCGCTGATCAGGGTGAGTGCAGAGCGGAAGGCGAGCCCCTGGCCGGCGCCGCCGCACAGGGCGCCCAGGACGAGCAGGGGCAGGGATTCGGCGATCAGTGACGACGCCACCAGCAACAGGCCCACGATGAGGACGCCGCACCCCACGGGGAGCGCGAGACGCGCGCCGATGCGTTGCGTCAAGGACTGCCCGACAGTCGAAGCGAGGAATACGGAGAACACCACGGCGCCCGTGACGGCCAGGTTGTGCACCCCCAGTGTCTGCGAGACGAAGCTCGGCGCGACCGCGGTGAACAGCCCGAGGAGCGCGAAGCCGGCGAACGCGGCCAGCGACGCGGGCGTGAACACGCCCTTCACCTCGGGAGGAACCGTGACGCCCTGCGGCTTCAGGGGCGGCCATCTCTTCGGCTCCACCACGGTTTCCGGCAGGAACCAGGTGATCCCCATGGCGGCCGCCACCAGCCCGAGGTGGACCCAGAACGGCAACGTCAGTGGCCACGGGGTGTACTGCGCGAGCACGCCGGAGAGCAGTGGCCCACACCCCAGACCACCCATGTTCGCGGCGGTGGCCGCGAACCCGGCCCGCGCCTTCTGCCCGGGACCGGCCAGTTCGATGACGGCCGCTGTCGCCGCGCCGCTCAGCAGCCCGGCCGCGCAGCCGGACAGCAGGCGTCCCGCGAAAAGCAGTGGCAGGCCGCTCTGCAGGAGGAAGCATCCCGCACTGCCGGCCGACAGGACCATGGCGCACAGGAGGACAGGTCTGCGACCCGCCTCGTCGGAGTAGTTTCCCGCCACCAGAAGCACGCCGATGACCGCGATGGCGTACACGGCGAAGACGACGGTCACGATCAGCTCGGAGAACCCGATCCGGTGCTGGTAGAGCCCGTACAACGGCGTCGGCAGAGTGGTCCCGGCCATCCCGATGGCGAACACCGCTGCCGCTGCCGGATAGCCCGATACGGATGCGGCCGGTCGGCTTGAGGCCTGGTTTTCGGGAACCGTCAGTCCCAGAGCTTGTATGTCACGACCTGCTGCGTCTGTGCCGGCTTGGCACCGGTGTACACGAGTTGCAGTCGGGTGAATTGCTGTACCTCGGGATGCCGCTGCCAACTCTTGGGACGGTCGACCGTTACGGTGACAGGATAGGAGTGGAACTTTCCCGCAGCACAGTAGGGCTGACAGTCATTCACCGCGTCGAGTCCGCTCCCCACAGCGGACGTCGGACCCCATTTGCTCCACTGCAGGGCGATCAGGCGGTTGTTTCCGTCCCCGCAGGCGATCAGGAATTCGCCTGGGCGTACTTGTGAATTCGAGAAGCAGTCGACGACCACTGCACGAGCGTGCGAGGGCGACTGCGCGGAGGCGGAAGCCGGAACAACCGCAGCCGCGAGGGCCAGGGCGGCACACAGCATGACCGCGCTCCTGAATTTGTTTCGTTGCATGTCGGCTCCCCAGCTGCCCTTTTCCGTGCCCACGCGGCCCATCCGTTCACGCCGCGACCGCTCCGCACGCGGAGGCCCGCGCGGCAAGGGAAGTCGCCGGTGGCCGTGCACTTCTTCCGGCGGCGGTTCCAGAATCGACAGTACGACCGCGCCCAGGCATGCACCACCCGTACAGGTGAGAGCTGTGCAGAAAAGGGACGAAGAGGTTCGCTCCGTCCCATGGAGCACCCGTCCGCTGGAGCGCCCGTCCGCTGGAGCGCCCGTCCGATGGAATGCTCGGACGGGCGAGAGACCCACCCGTCACTTTTCCATAATCCGGAAAATAGTCAGGCGCTGGTTGCCCCGATACCCGATCGAGCGCCCGAAGTGTTCCGGTCCGGCCGTGGGCCGAGACCTGCAGTCACGGCGCCGCTGTCGGTGTCGATGACGGGCGCGGTCAGCAGGTTCTGCGGTCCCTCCGCCTCGCGATCGCACGCACCGGACGCCGCGCGGCCCGGCCTGATCCAGACGAGAGGCCGTTGGACCTCATTTCATTCGGGTGAGTCTGCCGTGGCAGACGAGTGCTTCCGCCCTGTTCCCCGAAGGCCCCGTCGACGCGCTGCTCGCGTCGACGGGGCCGGTGGGCGGTCTGCGAGTGATCAGCGCAGACGCAGCGCCTCGCGGATCGTCGTGAACAGGTCGGTCTGGTCGGTGACGCCCAGGACCCGGTACGCCAGCGGCCCCTGAGCCGCGATCCGGACCTCGGTGCCGGTGTGCTCCTGCGACTGACCGGGCGCATTGGTCGAGTAGTTGACCTTCAGCTGCTGGCCCTCGTCGGTGACCAGCGTGGAGGACAGACCGGGCGGCTGGGCCTCCAGGGGCACGATCTGGCTGGTGTGGCCGTGGTCGGCCGTGGTGATGACCAGGGTGTCGGGGTGCTTGGCGGCGTAGGCGCGTGCCACCTCGACCGCACGGTCGAACGCCGCGGTCTCGCCGATCTGGCCGCACGGGTCGGCCGCGTGGTCCTGCTTGTCGATCGAGGCGCCCTCGACCTGGAGGAAGAAGCCGTTCTTGGTGTGCTTCGGCTTCTGCTTCGCCTCCAGGAGCTGGATGGCCCTGGTCGTCTGGTCGGCGAGGTTCGGGGTGCCCGAAGGCCGGTTCGGATTGGAGGTGACGCAGCGCTGCGGGTCGGTCCCGCCGACCGCGGCGGCCTTGCCCGTCCACTCGGTCGGCACGTTGCCGGGCGCGAAGAGCCCCAGCACCGGCTTGTCGCCCTTGACCGCCTTCAAGGAGGCGTTGTCCTCGACGACCTGGTACCCGAGCTTCCGCGCCTGCTCGGTGACGGTCAGGCCCTTGTACTTGCCGTCGGTCACCTTCTGGTCGAAGCGCTGCTTGCCGCCGCCGAGGAGGACATCGACCTTGTGATTGACGCTCTGCTCCGCGATGGAGCCCGGTCCGCCCTTGGCGATCGTGTCGGTGGGGCACTTGGCCATATCGGCCGGGCCCTGGCAGGAGCGGTCGGTGGCATGCGAGGCCAGGACGGCAGGGGTGGCGTCGGTGAGCTCGGCGGTGGTCACCGAACCGGTCGCGTAGCCGCCCTTCTGCGCCAGCTCCAGAATGGTCTGCACGGCCTTGTCCGTGCCCGGCGTCTTGGAGATCCGTCCGTTGACCGTCTTCTGGCCCGTAGCCCAGCCGGTGCCGCTGGCCGCGGAGTCGGTGACGTAGTCCGGGGTGCCGTCCGCGTGTACCGCGTACGTCGTGTAGGCGCCGGTCAGCGGGAACTTGTCCATGTTCAGACGGCCACTCGCGCCCACGGTGTAGTCACGGGCCAGGGTGATCTCCGAGTCGCCCATGCCGTCGCCGATGAGCAGGATGACGTTCTTCGCCGTTCCGCCCTTGACTGCGCCCTTGGCATGCTCCGCCGTGTCGTACGCGCCGGCCGTCGTGGTGACTGCCACGGCGGCGGTGGCGACGAAGACCGCACTGGCGGCCATCAGGTGGTTGCGTGTCAGGCGCGTTCCGCGCATGAAGGTCTCCTTGTACGGGTCGGTGCAGGGTGCCAACGCTGATCAGTCCATCAGCGCCACGTGAACCACGGACGGCATTCAGGCGCCTTCGGCCCTGCCGGGACGTGGCGCGTCGTGCCGCGTTCTCTCCGGAGTCCCGGCCACCCGGCCACCCGGCCACCCGGCCACCCGGAGGGCGGGATCGCGGCCGCGTGGATGCTGTGCGGCACTCACGCCCAGCGGTGCCGGGGCCGCGGGGCGCCGGACACTCCTCGCCCGCCCCGGCACCCGGGTGCCGTCAGGGAATGACCTTCAGGGTGGTCGGCTCGCCGTTGCGGTCCAGTGCGGCGAAGAGAGCCTTGATGTGGTCGGGGCGCAGCTTGATGCAGCCGACGGACCGGTAGTCCCGGTCACCCCGCCACAGCGAAGCCCCCTTGACGCTCATCCTGCTGTGGATGAAGAGTTCGTTGCGCAAGGCCCCCTTGCCGTTGTCGCACCGCTTGTCGGCCAGCCGGATGGCGTACCCCTTGATCTGCTGACCGTTGTAACTCTTGGTGCGGCCCTTGATCGCGTAGGCCCCGTCGGGCAGCCAGCCGCCGGTCTTCCCGTTGTTGCCGACGTGGCACTCACGGGTGTCGGTGCCCGATCCCGCCCGCCAGTGTCCGATCTCGCGTGTGCCCTTGTAGGCGGTGAGCTTGGAGTAGGTGGGGTGCTTCGGGTTCTTGTCGAACACCAGGTACACCGCCGCACCGGCTGCGGACGCGGCCCCCCTGTGAGCGGGGACTACGGACGGGGTGACGGCCGTGGAGGCGGTGGCGGGGGCGGCGAGCGAGAGAACGGTCGCCGCTGCGACGAGGCCGGCGGCGCGTGTCTTGACGCGATTCATGTTCGTTCTTCTCCTGTGTCAGGCAGAGGGATTGCCGCGCCCTCCAAGGGCTCGGCTCATCCAGCATCCGCAGGACGCGACCGTGTCACCAGGACCCTGGCCGGGCCTGCCCGCCCGCCGTTGTTTCACCCTGGTCCCGCGCTCGTCCCGTCTCTTTGACCTGCACATATGTCAGAGGCTGGGATGGCGGAGGGATGACGACGAACATGTGCGAGACCCCGGAGCGGGGACAGACCCGCGCGGAGCTGGCCCGCAGGATCGGTGCGGCATGGACCCGGTCGGGCTGCCTGGCGCAGGAGCGGATCGAGGCCCGGCTCAAGCGCCGTTTCGACGGCCAGAAGAAGCGCGGACTGAGCGATTCCAGCTTCAACCGCTACAAGGATCCGACAGCGACGGCACTGCCCGACCCGGCCGTCCTGATCGCTTTGGCCCAGATCTTCCACGTCGACGAAGCGGAGACGAAGGAGTGGACACGGTTACTGGATCTGGCCCGCGCGGAGGAACGCAGGCGCAGGGCTGCCAGGGGCCGCCGCGCATCCTCACCTGCGCCGAGCGCTCCCGTAGCGACGCAGGACGCCCCCGGTCCGGACGCTTCCGTCCCCGTGGAAGGCCCGCCTGCTCCCGTGAGCCCGGCTCCGGACGCGAGCACGTCTTCGGGGCCGGCCGCACCGGCGACCGACGCCCCCGTCCCGC
The DNA here is from genome assembly GCF_040643055.1 of Streptomyces sp. NPDC047515. Lineage (NCBI taxonomy): Bacteria > Bacillati > Actinomycetota > Actinomycetes > Kitasatosporales > Streptomycetaceae > Streptomyces > Streptomyces sp. NPDC047515. The sequence goes on along the minus strand of NZ_JBEYTM010000011.1, from coordinate 125,540 downwards.
GCCGTGGTCGCCGGCTCCACAGCGCGGTGGCCATCGCGGCGATCACCGCCGCAGCGCTGGCGGCGGGCTGGGCGGTCTCCGACCCGTCGGAGCCCTCCTTGCCGGGCCACGGGGCGCCGCTCGAAGGTCCGGTCGGCCCGGCCACGGTCACGGCCACCGCGTCTTTGGGGCCGATGACCGGTGACTACCGCTGCGGGGTGGTGCGCGCTGTCGCCTGGGCGGACTGGAGCGCCTGCACACAAGTCCTGGACGACGGCAACACCGTCCGGTTCGCACTGCAGATCAACAATCCGGGGCCTCGTGCCCTGACCGTGCGTGCCCGTCTGTCCTGGGTGCGCAGCCGGGGGATCAGGCCCTGCCCGCGACCATGGGGCAACGGCGTCCGCTTGACCGTGCCGGCCGGACAGGTGGCCATCACGCCGCTCGCGGCCTGCGCGCAGCACGCCGACCGTCCCCGCGCCTACCAGGCCATGGCGTGGGTGATCGAGTCGTCGGACATGAGCTGGGGCACGCGCGAGACATCCCAGAGCGTTCATATCCAGGCTGACGCCTACCAGTGGAACGACCAGCTTTCGTGACCTTCTTCCGCTGCGAAAGCCGAGGCGCGCCGAGTCCTGGACGAGCGGCCGGCCGGTTCCCCTTCATGGAGCGGGAAACCGGCCTGCCGCACCGGCGGCGCGACCCGGCACTCGTTCAGTGCCTGGGGCCGGCTCAGAACACGAACGGTCCGGGCGACTGGGTGGATGTCGTGTTGCAGGTCGCTGTGATACCCAGGACCACAACCTTGAGGGACTTGGCCTCCAGGCTGTCCCCGGAGGCGACGGTGCCGTTGAGCGGGCCCGTGGACACGGGGCTGCCGGCGGGGATGGCCGGGTTGGCGTCGCCGGTGAACGTCACCGTTCCCGCGCCCTTGTTGGTGAGGGTGAGCGTCGATTTCACCGAGTTCGCCCCGATGCTGATCGGTGCGGTGATGGCGGACGTCGAGACGTTGATGGTCGCGGCCGTCCCGTTCTCAGCAGCGGTGAGGGTCGCGCTGCCCGAGCCGTAGGCGCCGCAGTCGAAGGAGATGGTGGCGGTGGTGGGGCTGACCGCGTCGGCCGTGGGTGCCAGCGCGAGTGTGCCTGCGGCGAGGGCGGAACAGACGCCGAGTCGCCTTGTGCCAAGCCTCATGGTGGTTGCCCTTCGTGTGGGGGGATTGCCGACGCGCGTCATCACCGGGCCGCGTCGGAACGTGTCAGTTCCCTGACGGATCGTCAGCGAACTGGTTCCCCATTGAGGCACAGCCCCCTTGAGGCAACAAGGTGCACCGTCATGATTTTTGGCATGTTACGGTCAATTCTGGTCAGCCTGGCGACAGGTTTCCGCGAGCGCGGCGAGAGGTGCTTTCGAGTCTGCTCGCGGGCTTGGGCGTGGCCCGTGATTCGCTGACTCCCGGGTGGGCGCAGACGCGAGTGCAGGACGTGCCGCCGCGCCGTCGGGGCGGTGAGATGCCTGGCGGGCCGGGAGTGGCCGGTCTCTGCCACTGCCCGGCCCGGAGTCTCTGCGCCCGGCGCGCCGGACCTCGGCTCGATGGTGGTCGGGTTCAGGAGCTGTCGGCCGTCGCGGCGGATCCGGCCGGGTCGGAGCCGATGGTCGGTCCTCGACCGCCGGTCATGGACCGCCGCAGGCGGGCGACGACCCCGTGCCGAGGCACCAGCATCCACGCCAGGGCGAAGAACCCGGTCAGGACCACCACAACGGATCCGCCGGCCGCCAGGTCGAGCGCGTAGCTGACGTACAGTCCGGTCGGGCTGCCCACGCAGCCGAAGGACGAGGCCAGCAGTGTCATCGCCCACAGGCGTTCGGTCAGCAGCCGGGCCGTGGCCGCCGGGGTGATGAGGAGGGCCAGGACGAGGATGTTGCCCACCGCTTCGAGAGACATCACGATCGTGACGGTCACCACGATGTAGAGCGTCAGGTCGAGACCGAGAACCGGCAGTCCGGCCGCGCGGGCCGTTTCGCGGTCGAGGCTCACCGCGACCAGTTCCTTGCGCAGGGCCAGGACGAGCACGACGAGCACGGCACCGATGCCCGCAACCCGCCGGACATCCGACGCGTCGACCGCGAGCACCTGGCCGAACAGGAAGGAGGACAGATCCGTCGTCCAGCTGTCGCGCGTCGGGACGAGGACGATGCCGAGTCCGAAAGGCGAAGGCGAAGGCGAAGAAGACGCCGATGACGGTGTCCTCCTTGAGTCTCCGGTTCTGGGAGACGAGGGCGATCAGCACGGCTGTCGTCACGTCGGCCGCCGCTCCGCCGAGCAGCAGGTTGCCCTCGAAGGCGTAGGCGAGCGCCACTCCGGGGAAGGCCGAGTGCGCCACCGCGTCCCCGATGAATGCCATGCCGCGCAGGACGACATACACGCCCACCACTCCGCAGACGAGGCCGACGATCGCGGCGACGGTGAAGGCGCGCCGTGAAGGGGAGTTGCCACGGATCGGTGAGGAACGCCAGGACGTCGGTCATGCGACGGCGCCCGGTTCGGTGCGGATCGCCCGGTCGAGTCCGAACGCCCGCAGCATCTGCTCCGGATCTGCCAGCAGCTCGGGTCCGCCCCTCCGCGACCACTGTGCGGTTCAGCAGCACGACCCGTGTACAGGTGCGTGCCGCGGAGGCCAGGTCGTGGGTGGTCATCAGCAGCCCCCTGCCGTTCGCGGCCAGTCGGCCGAAGAGTTCGTTGAGCAGTTCCAGGGTGGGCACGTCGACCCCGGTGAACGGCTCGTCCAGAAGCAGCAGCCGGGGCTCCCCGGCCAGTGCCCGCGCCACCAGCACGCGCTGGCGTTGCCCGCCCGACAGTTCGCCGATGGGACGTCGGCGCAGCTCGGTCAGGCCCGCCAGCTCCAGTGCTTCGTCGGCCGCCGCCCGGTCGTGCGCCTTCGCCCGCCGGAGCCGGCCGATGGATCCGGTGCGGCCGCTGAGCACGGCTCCTGCCACGTCGATGGGGAAGTCCCAGGGGAATTCATGGCGTTGGGGCACATAGCCGACCAGGCCGACGACGGTGACGCTGCCTGCGGCCGACGCGGCGAGGCCGAGGACGGCGCGCAGCAGCGTGGTCTTTCCCGCGCCGTTCGGCCCGAGCAGGCCGACCAGTTCACCGCCGGACACCGTCAGGGACGCGTCCTGGACGGCCGTGCGGCCACCGAGCGCGACGGAGAGGGATGCGACCCTGAGCAGGGCTTCTTCGGCGGTCACGCGGCGCTCCTGCGGGTGACGTAGCGGAATCCGGCGCCCACGGCGGCGAGCGTGGCGGCCGTACCGCCGAGCAGGAGTGCGGAGCCGGCGCCCGTGGAGGCCATGGTGCCGCGGTCGGCGGAGCCGGCGGCCGCACCGCCCGCGGTGCCGGCCGACACGTTCCCGCCGGTGGTACCGGAGCCGCCGGTGCCGCCTGGTTCCGCGCCACCGGTGGAGGCGCCATCGGTGGAGGTGCCACCGGTGCTGCCGCCTCCTGCCGAGGTCCCCTCCGGGACCGTGTGCGGATCGGTCGCGCCGACCGCGAAGGTGAGCGTCTCGGTGTCGCTCACCTTCGTACCGAGGGCGCCGGAGCCGACGCCCGGACCACCGAGGACGGCCGATGGCTCCGGCGCCCGTAGCGGCCAGACGGCCGGCCGCACCGGTCGTCCCGCGACGGGGCCCACGCCGAGGTAAAATCTGCTGTGGCCGGGTGTTGGGGCCGGCGCCCTGGGATCCGGCGGCGGGGCGCTCGCGGTCGCGGACGGGGGAATGCCGGCGGTGTGCGTCGGCGGTGCCGAGGGCGTCGTCGGCGCGGTCGTCGTCGGACCGACCGGTGGAGTGCCGGTCGGAGAGGGGGACGGTGAGGAGGACGTGGGCGTCGGCGTGGGCCCCGTGCTGCCGTCACCCGGCACGACCATCGACGGGTCCACGTCGCCCACGGCCACGGCCAGGGTCTCCCGGTCGGTGACCTTCGCCCCGGAGCGCAGGGTGGCGCTCATCTCCATCGTGATCCGGTAGATGCCCGAGGCATTGAAGATCCACAGCGGATGGGAATGGGAGTACGCGGGGAACTCGACCGAGCCCGGGTCGGCGCGGGCGCTGTCGACGGTGACGCCGATACGGATGCCCCGTTCCGGGTCGTCCTCGAAGCGGCCGAGGACCAGCCGGCCCGGCCCCTCGATCTTCGGGAAGGTGACCTTCACCGGTCCCGAGACGTCCGAGGGCAGGATCTCCATGGTGTTCCAGCCGGGCCACAGCAGCCCTTCCTTCACCTCGAAGTCCTTGTCGACCCAGAGGCGTTCGCCGGGTTCGCCGAAACCCTGGAACTGCGGCACCTCCTCACGCGGGGGGATGACGAGTTCGTGCCGGGGATCGAAGTGCAGCAGGACATCGGAGGGTTCACGCCAGACGGGCTCGCCCGCGACCGTACCGTCCTTGATCCGGTATTCGAGCCCACCGTCCGTGAGCCGGGCGGCCATGTCCAGGTGGCCGCCGTTCAGAACGGCTCGTTCGCCGGAGGTGCCTCACGGGGCGGAGCGTCGGCGGCGAGCGCGACGGGTGCGGCGGCGAGCAAGGACAGTACGGCGGTGAGAGCGGCGGCTCTCGACGTATTTCGCGACAGTGAGGCCCGCATGCGGGGCGTCTCCTTCGAGCGTGGGATCAGTGGACCACGGCCGTGCCGGGGAGCGGGTCGGCTGGAGGCAGACCCACCCCCCGGCACGGAGTCGGAGGGCCGTTGTGGCCGCAGGGTCAGGAACCGGCCTTGAAGGTGTACGTCGCAGAGGCCGGGCCGACCTTGGTGCCGTTCGCGAGCGTGGCCGCTGACCTGGAAGGTCGCGGTGTACGTACCGGCCTTGGTGAAGACCCAGTTGGCGTGGTCGTGTTCGCCCGCCGCGATGTCCTTGACATTGGTGAGGGTCGCGTCACCGCTGTCGCAGGAGCGGTTGCTCTTCGGGCACAGGCCGTCCTTGTAAACGGTGATCTTGCCCGGACCCGACACCGAGACCAGCTTGACCTGGACCTTGTTGTTCTGGAACACACCGCTGGTCAGGTGCTCACCGGAAAGCCCCGGCCACAGCAGATTCGTGTTCTGGACCTGCGGCAGGCGGAAGACGGTGGAGCCCGCGGTGCCCAGGTGCGTGTAGCAGCTGCCGGTCGGGACGGTGTACGCCGACGCGCGGGAAGCGCCTGGAGGACCACGTCGGCAGGCGCGTACTCGACGTCCGGTGTCACCGACTCGTCGTGGACGTGCAGGTCCAGCGCGAGACCGTCGTACTCGACGTCGAGGACATCGACATGCCCCTTGGACAGCGTGGTCCCCGCCGCGTGGGCCGAGGCGAGCCCGCCGACGGCGATGGCAGCGGCCACGGATCCGGCGACGGTGAGAGTGCGCGTGATGGTACGCAAAGGAAGCCCCCCTTGAGCTTGGATGTCTTGATGTGCACTTACTCCACAACGATAATCGTTTTCATTAAGGCGGGGCAAGGGAGTTGGGACAACTGAAGGTGCCATGGCGGAGTTACGTCCGGCCTCCGCCGGGACAGGCTCGTGTCGCTCGTCGTTCAGGAATCCGTCGATGCGGCTCGCGCGGTGGGAGGAGGGCCGACGAGCGGTGCGACAAGGGTGGAGCGTCCTCGGCCGCGAGCGCCCGGGGCGGCTCGCTCGGCGGCGCTCCGTGTGTTCTGTCGGTGATCGCTGTGGACGGAACGCCTAGGCTTCCACCCGGTACCGGCCTCGACCCAGGAGCGCACCTCATGTTCGGCCCCGTTCAGAAGCATCCGTACCCCGACGCCCTTCGACCGGACGAAGGACCTGAGCCGCACGCACTGCTCGCGCCGCTGATCGGGTTCCTCGGCACCTGGGTCGGCCGCGGCCGAGGCGGGTACCCGACGCTCACCGAGGAATTCGCGTACGCGCAGGAGGTCACCTTCAGTCATGACGGGCGACCATTCCTCCGCTACGAGGCGCGAGCCTGGCTGCTCGACGCGGACGGCGCCCCGCTGCGACCGTCGGCGCGGGAGAGCGGCTGGTGGCGGCTGCAGCCAGAGGCGCGCGTGGAAGCGCTGATCACCCAGCCCACCGGCGTCGCGGAAATCCTGGTCGGCCATGCGGCTGACGGCTCGGTCGACCTCGCCTCCCATCAGGTGGCTCTCGCTCCCACCGCGAAGGAGGTCGACGCCACGCGCCGCCGCTACACGCTGACGGACGAGGGCACGCTCGACTTCGTCCACGACCTCGCGGCGGTCGGTCAGCCGCTGCAGCACCACCTGTCGGCACGGCTTCGACGGGGGGCAGCCGGCTAGTCGGGCGGACCGCGCCTGCGGGACCCGGGCCGATGGCGCCCGGCGTCAACGCGGCGTTCCCCGCTTTCTCGCGTCCGACGTAAAAAGGTGGAAAAGCGGGTAAACCATTGGGGCGTGTACGGCATCCTCCCAGGCGTGATGAGCCTGACGGGGACACCGTTCTTCCTGGCCACGATCGCGCTGGTCGCGGTCACCGTGCTGCTGCCCCTGCTTTTGTGGAGCCGGGTACGCGGTCCTGCCGTGGTGCGCGGCACGGCCCGCCTGGTGATGGTCGTCTCCGCGCAGGCGGCGGCCGTGCTGAGCGTCTTCGTGATGGTCAACAACACCAACGGCCTCTACGACAACTGGGCCGACCTGCTCGGCACCGGACACCACATCGTCGCCGCGCCGAGTCTCGGGCGCGACGGACTCGGTGAACACGAGCGTCTGGCGAGCCAGCCGAAGATCGTCCAGGACTTCAGCCTGACGCACGATGCCCGGATGGGCCGCGGCGTTCGCGTCACCCAGCTGACCGGCCGGGTGTCGGGAGTGCGCGGCGAGGTCTACGTATGGCTGCCGCCGCAGTACGGCCAGCCGGCCTTCCGGCACCGCAAGTTTCCCGTGGTCGAGCTCCTCGGTGGCTTCCCCGGATCGGCGAAGGCGTGGTTCGGCAGCCTGCGGGTGCAGTCACAGCTGGGTTCCGGGATGCGCAGCGGGCGGATCGCCCCGTTCATCCTCGTGGAGCCGCGGACCAACCTACTGGCCGGGCAGGACACCGGGTGCGCCAATGTGCCGGGTGTCGTGGACGCCGAATCCTGGCTGAGCGTGGACGTCCGGCGGATGGTGACCGACACCTTCCGCGCGCAGAGCCGTGCGAGCGGCTGGGCGGTGGCCGGGTTCTCGGCCGGGGCACACTGCGCCGTGAAGCTGGCGCTCGCCCACCCCGACCGCTACCGGGCCGCCGTGGGCCTTTCCGGCTACAACGATCCGGCCGCCGAACGGGTCTCCCTCACGGCCCGGGACCCGAGGCTTCGGCGCGTCAACAACCCGCTGTGGATTCTGCGCCACGCCACCGCCCCGCCGCCCGTCGCGCTGTATCTCTCGGGCGGGCTCAACGACGGCTACCGTGACGGCCTCGCACTGCGGCGGGCCGCGGTGTTCCCGACACGGGTGGCGGTGTCCGAGGTGAGCGGGCCGCACACCATCGGACTGTGGAAGCGCCAGGTGCCCCAGGTCTTTCGCTGGCTGACGGCAGAACTGGCGCCCTACCCGGGCGGGGTCACTCGCGCGAAGGGCATCTGACCGACGAGGCCGGACCGGTCGCGGAGTCCGGTCGAGGCACGTGCCTCGTCGGCCGTGAGTCCGACGTCATTCCGGCCACGGCCGCCGACCCCGGGGAAGCGGCCTGACGCCGCACGCCGTGCAGTCGCCGAAACCTGCCGTCGAGCCATACTGCGGTGCCACGGTCGGCCGGACGAACACCGGCGGACCGATCATCCGGGAGCGTACGTGAGTTCGGCGGCCGGCTCGGCCCATTCGGCCTCTCCGCGGCGGTCGGGGCACGCCGTCCGATGCCGACCAGCAGTGCGCCCTGTCAAAGAACGACGTGGAGGCCGCCGATTCCCGCACATGCCGCGCGCCGTGACGCCCGGCCGGCGACCGCCAGCGCGCTTGAACCGGTGGAGCCCGGACAGCGCCCGCATGGCCATCTGCCGGCGGAACAGCGACTTGCCGCCGTCCTCCCCTGCCGTGACGATCAGCCGGTCCCACCGGGTCGGCACCCCGGGGGCGGCGGCTCGTCGCGCACGGCCAGGCCCCGGTCCCGCACCGCCTGCGTGTCCACGTCCGTCGCCACCGGCCGGCGAACGGACACCGCCCGGGTGCGCTGTCGAGGGGCTGACCCCGGAAGGCCTTGAGCGGGCTCTCGACGCCGGTGTCTCGCCGGTGAAGCCGGTCACGAAGTCGCTCTGGGGCTACGGCGGCGTCGTACGAGCCCCTGACGGGGCGCTCTGGAAGGTCGCTACCTCCGCGAAGAAGGACAGGGGCCCGGCCACCCGACAGATCGAGCAGTTCGTGCTCCTGCTGGGAGTGGACGACGTGGCCGCGAGCAAGCAGTTCTACGTCGACCGCGGCTTCGTCGTGGGCAAGAGCTTCGGCCGCAAGTATGTCGAGTTCGCGACGCCGTCGAGCCCTGTCAAGCTGGCGCTGTACGGTCGCCGGGCCCTCGCCAAGGACGCCGGCGTCTCTCCCGACGGCACCGGATCCCACCGGCTCACGATCGGCAGCGACGGCGCTCCCTTCACCGACCCGGACGGGTTCGCATGGGAGACGGCGTCGTAACCGGGTGCCACTCGGCTCGGCGTGACACCAGGTGTCGGCCACCCGGTCCTGTCCCGGGACCGGGTGCCTGTTCAGCCCAGACGGTCGGCCCAGTCCGCGGGGACGCGCCCCTGTGGTCCGGGAACGGGTTGATCGGTGGGGTGGCTGTGCGGCGGAGCGAGGTCAGGGCCTGCCTCGTACAGCTCGGACGTGTCGTAGCTCCAGAACCACGTCTCGCCGGGCTCGAAGCTCCGGATGACGGGATGGCCGGTCGCCTTTGCGTGGGCGGTGGCGTGCTTCGAGGGGGAGTCGTCGCAGCAGCCGATGTGCCCGCACCGGGCGCAGCGCCGCAGGTGGAACCACCAGCCTCCGGAGGCGTCGCATTCGGCGCAGCCCGTGCCGCTGGGCGGTACGCCCGGATCGATTCCTTCTGCCGTGCTCATGCGGCTCCTCACAGTGTCGGCGTGCCGAGATCCCCTGCGACGGGTGAGCGGCATGCGCCCCGGGTGGTGGTGGCAAGGGTGCCATGAAGTGCGCCGCGGACCCGGCAGGTGAGGTACTGCCAACAGTGTGGCGACCGCCGGTGGTGCCTTGCCGGGAGGGCGTGCCGCGATGTCTTTCCAGCGTGGCGCGTGCCAGGCGAGTCGGGTGTTGCGGTCCACGCCGACGGCGCGACACGAGGCCCGCACCCGAGACGCGCACGGTCCGCTGACAGGCGGCACCGCATGCGCCTCCGGTCAACGCGTCCTGCGGCGGGGCCGATCGCTCACGGGACACCGCTCACCTCGGCGGCCCACCCGCCCCCTGCTCGGGCGGTGGAAGTCGTTGCGCACGGCCGACGGCTCGTTGCCCGGCCGCACGACACCGGATCACTGCTGGGGGACCCCGCGCACAGGATGCTTGCTCATGACGGAGACCCGGTTGAACGCGTTGATGGTGATCGCCACCCAGATCACCGCGGAGATCTCGTCGTCGGTGAGGGTTTGACGGGCCGCGTCGTAGGCGTTCTCCTGTGCGACAGCGTTCGCGGGCTCGGTGGTCGCTTCCGCCAGGGCGAGTGCCGCACGTTCCCGTGCCGTGAACAGTTCGGTGTCGCGCCAGGCGGGCAGCACGCCCAGGCGCTGGGTGGTCTCGCCCGCACGTAGCGCGGCCCGGGTGTGCACGTTCAGGCAGTAGGCGCAGTTGTTGATCTGTGACACGCGGAGGTTGATCAGCTCCACAAGCGTGCGGTCCAGCCCCGCGTCCGCGGCGACGGCGCGGACCGCACCGGACGTCTCGACCAGTGCGTCGTAAGCCTTCGGGCTCTGCTTGTCCACGAAGACCCGCTGCCTCACGGGGCCTGCTGCTGTCTCGCTCAACCTGGACTCCTTCACGGGACTTCTCGGCCCCCGCTCGTCCTGCGTGTGCTTGATGGGCGTCGGTCTACCATCAGGCATGATTATTGAACATGAAACCGTCTCTGGGAGGGGTGTGCGATGAGCGACGTCGAGAAGGACCTCACCGAACCGCGCTGCGGGGCATCGGACCAGGGTGGGCAGGTGCCGCAGGTCGACGTCCTCTCCGCGCGGGACGTCCCGTTGGGTGGTCCGCGGGCGATGACGGTACGGCGCACACTGCCGCAGCGGTCCCGGACATTGATCGGGGCCTGGTGCTTCATCGACCACTACGGCCCCGACGACGTCGCCGACACGGGCGGCATGGACGTCGCACCGCACCCGCACATCGGTCTGCAGACGGTGAGCTGGCTGTTCAGCGGGGAGATCGAACACCGCGACAGCCTGGGCAGCCACGCCCTCGTGCGGCCCGGCGAACTGAATCTCATGACCAGCGGGTACGGCATCAGCCACTCGGAGGTCTCCACCACGCGCACCACCACCCTGCACGGCGTCCAACTGTGGGTGGCGCTCCCCGAGGAACATCGCCACACCGGACGCGATTTCCAGCACTACGTTCCGGGCCCGGTCCGCTTGGACGGAGCCGAAGTCAGGGTGTTCCTCGGGACGCTGGCAGGTGACACCGCTCCGGTGCGGACCTTCACACCCCTGCTCGGTGCCGAACTCGTCCTTGCTCCGCACTCGACGACCACGCTCGCCGTCGACGCCGGCTTCGAGCACGGCCTGCTCGTCGACAGCGGGGAGGTCCGCATGGCTGGAACAAGCCTGCACCCGGCGGAGTTGGGATACCTCGGCACGGGAAACGACACCCTGACGCTGACGAATGACGCGGACATCGCCGCTCGGGTGGTGCTGCTCGGCGGGACGCCGTTCGAGGAACAGATCGTCATGTGGTGGAATTTCATCGGCCGGAGCCACGAGGACATCGTCGAAGCCAGAAAAGCGTGGCAGAACGCGTCCGACCGCTTCGGCGAGGTCGATGGCTACGACGGCGACCCTCTGCCCGCCCCCGCCCTTCCGAACGCCACCATCGCGCCGCGCAAGAACCCGACGCGCCACTGAAAGGCCCATGATGACGCAGCCCGCCGCCGCTCCGACTGTTCAGCGAGTGGACCTCAAGCACCGTTACGAGATCCTGGTCGACGGCAAGACCGCCGGTCTCACCGTGTATCGCGACCGTGACGGCCGGCGTGTTTTCTACCACACCGAGATCGACGACGCCTTTGCCGGACAGGGGCTGGCCTCGATGCTCGTGCAGCACGCGTTGAACGACGTTCGCGCCTCGGGGAAGCGCATTGTGCCGGTCTGCCCCTACGTGGCGAAGTTCCTCAAGAAGCACGACGAGTTCGCCGACATCACCGATCCGGTGACCCCCGAGGTCCTGTCCTGGCTGCAGACCATGCGGTCGCACTGACCTTCCGCGACGTGCCGTGCGGGACCCGAAGGAGCCCGGGGCGGAGGTCGCCTGCGAGGTCAGGCCACGCCGAGGTCGGTACAGTACGCGATCGTCGCATCGTCCGCCGCCACCGCGTGGCGAGCCTCCGCCTGCCGGACACGATCGATGACTTCGGCGGGTCCGCTCGACTCCAGGACGGTCATGACCCCTGGCCAGTCGGTGAGCCGGAACCTGTCCACGATGCGGCCGGCTCCATTGCTGAGCAGGGCAGCGCCGGTCAGTTCGGAGATCGGACAGCTTGCGGTGATCGCCTCGTCCGCCGCTCTCGGATCGTCCTTGGCCACCCGGAAGCCACCGGGCCGGTTCCGGCGGGCGCGCAGGCTTCGCAGGACTCGGTGGTACTCGTCGCTGCCTTCCGCAGCGGCCTGGAACGCGGCTCGGTACGACCGGCTGATCATCACCTCCCGGGGATCGGAGACGACGAGCGGCGGACCATCCGCCCTGTCGAGCACGACGACCGAGTCACCGAGCACCAGGTACTCGACGAGGCCGTCGGACAGGCGCAGAACGGCTACGGCCGCCGACGGGCTGATGGGGTCGGTGACGTCGCACGTGTCCCGGTGATCGTCCGTCACCTGCTCGATGGCCTCGGCGAGCAGCACCGATAGGCCGCGGTCCCGCACGAGTGACAAGAGGCCGAGAAGGCTGCCTCCCAGGCGACTGGCGTACCAGGCCATACCGTGCCGACAGACTGATTCGGTGCCGGGCATGCCGGCGCCGTCGATCAGCACCGCCGCCGTCGGCAGGGCGCCGGTGAAGTCCTCGTTCGTGCGGCCGGTCCGCGCCGCGGCGCTCGTCATCGTCACCCGCATGCCCTGTCCCCGTCCTCCCGTCGATCGAGGCGCCGACCCGACAAGTGCCGACGCGCTCGGGGCGCACACCCGCGCTCCAGCCATTGCGTCGTCACCGCGACCGCCTCGGCCTCGTGCTTGCGGGTGTGGAAACCGTGAGCGGCACCGGAGACGGTGTGGAACTCCCAGCCCGGAATCGTCTCGGCGGTCCGTCGAGCGATGTCGAAGGAGACATGGGTGTCACGGTCTCCGTGAAGCACCATCGCCGGCGGGCTGTCGGTGGCGTAGGCCTCGATCGGCCGGTACCGGGCCATGTCGGCGAACAGTACCCGGCCCAGAGGGAAGACGCCGTTCAGGAGCAGATGGCCGTTCTCCGCCAGCTCCGCCAGCTCCGCCATCGCCGCGGGGCCGAAGTTCGCCAGGCCCCACGGCAGCTCTGGCTCCAGGAACGTCCGCCGCAGATCGAGCACGGGGTTCCACAGCACCAGTCCCACCAGCCGCTTACCGAGCCAGGGCATGGACAGCCCGGTCGCCACGGCGCCGAAGCTGGCCGCCACCACCGCCAGCGGGCCGGGGAACTCCTTCGCGGCGTACTCGACGACCGCCTGCAGATCGAGCATTTCCCCGGCGATCGTCATGCCCTCAGGGGTCCCGCCACTGGTCCCGTGTCCGCGGAAGCTGAATCGGAGGGTGGTCATGCCGCGCGTGGACAGGCGGTCGGCGAGCCGGACGAACACCCCGCCCTCGTCCAGGTCGGCGGAGACACCGTGGACGAGGAGCACCGTGCCGTGAGCCCCCGGCATCCGGAGCGGAGCGGTGCACGGCGGCTGCCAGCTCGATGCCGTCCAACGACGTCACACGCACGACATCCATCACCCAATTCCTTGTACAGAGGTCCGGTCGTCGGGATGACGGTCAGGGGACCCAGCGGTAGAGCAGCACCTTGTTGAAGAGATCGTCCTCGACGTTGACCAGGTACTCCCCGGTGGAACGCCGGACCGCGGAGATGCCGTAGGGAATGTCGACCCACCCGGTCCGTTCGACTCCGCCGACATTGCTGCCCGGGAGCCAGCTGCCGACGGCGCTCCCGTCACTGGCCCTCCAGACCCAGACCTTGCCGCGGGTCTGGACACCGACGGTGAAGATGTAGTCGCCCGCCCACGCGAGGCCCACCGTGGTCACGCCCGGTGTCGCCGTGGTGTCCCAGGGCAGGAGCATCGTCCAGGTCGCCGTACGGTTGCCGGTGCTCCAACGGTCGTAACGCGCCAGGACCTTGCCGGCCTCCTTCCAGTAGGCGTTCTCGAACGGCGCTGTGGGCGTGTACCCGGACATATACATGACGTCGCCGGCAACGTCGTAGTGCAGGCGGCGGACAGTGGTGAACGGCGCGGGCAGGGGGACCGTCACCATGCCGGTGTAGTCGTAGATCGGGTTGCCCTGGGCGTCGAAGCCCTGCAGGGGGTAGCGGCGCAGGTTGCGGTCCCCGCCCTCCCAGACGTCGCCATTGGTGTCGACGAACCAGACCCAGCAGTTGCCCGGGGAGTTCTGGCCGGTGCCCGGCTGGAGGTATTCGCCGGCCTCGAACGCCCCGCTACCGCTCAGGTCGCGCCAGATCCATTCGCCCTGTGCCGGCTGGTACGGCGGCCACGTGGGGTCGTCGCCGGTCCAGTGCTGTTTGAAGAACGCGCCTGACGGCTTGGCGATCTCGCCCTCGAAGCGGTAGATGAGCAGGTGCGAGGAGTACATGCCGGTGATGTACATGTACAGCGAGCCGTTCTTGCGCACCAGCATCGGAGAAGCGGCGTGGTGCTGGTGACCGGTCAGGAACAGGCGTGCGTCCTGGGGATACTTGACGGAGTCGAGGGAGTAGCCGCGCCAGGCCACATCGCGCCCCGGGGGCTTTGTGACGTCGACACGGTAATGGCACTGCTTGGTATAGACGTCCAGCCCGTCGGACTGAGGGTCGAAGCCGGCGGCGTCCACGAAGGCGCTCCCCTGGAGCTGCCAGATCAGGTTTCCCGCAGAGTCGAACTTACGTATCCACGACCCGAACTCGCACAGGGAGACGTAGACGTTGCCCGCCGAGTCACCGCCGACGCCGGTGATGCCGAAGAATTTGTCGGCGATGTTGCGGCCCGGCGTTCCGGCCCCGATACCGCCGGCAAGGCCCAGGCTTCGCGCCAGCACCGGCGTCCCGGACAGGTTGCCGTACGTGTGCTCCTGGCGGAGCGGGCCGTTGTCGCCGACCAGCAGGTCGCCGTGCACGTCGATGGCCAGCGACGTCGGGACCCAGTCACCTGCGGGCCCGCTGATGGTGCCCGGCAACGCGGTCCCGGTGTTGGAGAAATGCAGGACCCGCGCCGGGCGCGCGGAATCGACGTGCCAGAAGTGTCCGTCGTTCGTGTCCCGTGTGATGTTCTCGACGACCCAGACACTGCCGTCGGTGTCGATCGCGACCGCGCCCGGCTTGTTGACGCTCCAACTCCGCAGGAGCGATCCGGTGGCCGCGTCGAAGACCTTCACCTGGTTGGACACCCGGTCGGTGGCCACCACCTGCGTCGCCGAAGCGGCCGCTGCGGCCGGCGGGCTGCCGACGTTGAACGTCAAGGACGTACTGGTGCCGTTCAGGGTGAAGCGCGTCAGGCCGTTGCCGACGGTGAGATAGGCATAGGCCCGGTTGACCGCGACCGCGTCGCCATTGGCACCTCTGCAGTTCCCGATGAGGTGGCCGTCCTTGTAGATGCCGGCATAGTTGCCGGCCTCGTCCCAGAAGCTGACGGTGTAGACCGTGCCGTCGGGGGTGACGGCGATATTGAAGATGAAGTTCTGCACCCACTCGGTGGCCCCGGAGAACGTGTTCCCGGTCCAAGAGGTGACGACATCGGACGTGCTGATGGACGGGGCAGCGGCGGTCGCCGGCGCGCCAAATGGTCCTGACGTTGTGTCAGGAACCGCCGTCGCGGTGGCGGCGTTCTCCATGGAGAACGCACCGGCCAGTCCTGCTGCGATCGCGGCGTTCCTGCCGTAGGTCAGCGCCTGGCGACGGGTCACCGCGCCATTGCCGGGTGAGGGGAGGTTACGTTCCGGCGTCCTGTCGCTCATGATCAGGATCCTTTGCTCGGTGAGCATCTTCCGGTCGGCTGGAGATCAAGTGACCGGTCACTTGACGTCGTTGAAGATAGAGACGCTCAAGCGGTGCGTCAATCCATGTGAGTTGACTTCCACTCGATGACGCGGAGCCCTATGATCCGGTGTGCTCAAGTGAACGGTCATTGGTTAGGGGTCCCTGAGTGTCCGATCGGCCGACTCTGCGCACCGTCGCGGCCAAGGCGGGTGTCTCGCACCAGACGGTCTCCCGGGTGGTGAACGGCGATCCCACGGTCACCGACGGCGTTCGGGACAAGGTGCTCCACGCCATGCGTGTGCTCGACTACCGCCCGAGCGCGGGCGCCCGTGCCCTCGCGAGCGGGCGCACCGAGGTCGTCGGCGTCGTCCTTCCGTACAACCCCGGCTTCGCGTTCTCCAACGACCACCTCATCCGCCTGGTCGGGGGAGCGGACCAGGAACTCGCCGCCCGCGGCTACGGCTTGCTGTTGTCCACCCCCGAGGTGCCCGACGACGCGTCTTCGGCCCATCGGCGCTTCACCCGACGCCGTCAGGTCGACGGCCTGCTCGTGGAGGCCGGGGCCGGCGGGGAGGCGCTGCCCACGCTGCGGTCGGCCGGCTATCCCACCGTCGTCATCGGCTACACCGACGAAGACATCTACCGCGTCCACCCCGACGACGAGGGCGGCGCCTACGCCGTCACCCAGCACCTGCTGGCCCTGGGACACCACAGGATCGGCGTCGTCAACGGCCCGGTCGAGAACCGGCTCGCCATGGCCGCCCGGCTGCGGGGCCTGTGTCGCGCCTTCGCCGACGCCCGCCGTGCGACCCCCGACGACCTGATGGAACACGGCGACTTCACCGCCGCGTCCGGCTACTCCGCGGCCGGACGGCTGATGGCGCGACCCGAGCCACCCACCGCGATCTTCGCCTTCAACGACAGCATGGCGTTCGGCGCGATGCGCTGGCTGCGCGAGCACGGCCGAGCCCTGCCGGCCGACGTGTCCGTGGCGGGCTTCGACGACACCACGGCCGCGGAACTCGTCGACCCCGCGCTGACCAGCGTCAGCCTGCACAGCACCGACGTGGGCCGGCGGGCCGCGCGGATCCTGCTCGACCTCCTGGACGGACGGCCCCCGGCACAACGCGAGAACGTCACGCCCAGCACCCTCGAAGTCCGCGCGTCCACGGCGCCGCCCCCCAGGGCGAACTGATTTGAACGCAGGGAAAGGACAGCCGAACCGATGGAGTACACGCAGCGCTTGCGCACCGCGAACGCATACGTCGAGGACGTGTCACCCGGCAACGGCCGGGCACGGCCCCGTGCGTCGTTCCGCTCCGACGCACCGGTGATCGAACTGGACGGTTCGTGGAGCTTCCGGCCGGCCGCCGGGCTGAACGACCTGACCCCGGGATTCGAGGACCCCGCGTTCGACGCGGGGTCCTGGCCCCGCATCGCGGTGCCCTCGTGCTGGCAGATGGACGGCCTGCCGGGACCCACCCGCTTCGGCGCTCCCGCCTACACGAACATCACGTACCCGATCCCGGTCGACCCGCCCCGGGTGCCCGACGACAACCCGACGGGGGAGTACCGCCGGGAGTTCGAGGCCGAAGAGCGCTTCGCCGACGGGGGAACGGCGGTCCTCAGGTTCGAAGGTGTGGACTCGTGCTTCGCGGTCTGGCTGAACGGGATGCGGCTGGGCGACGGCAAGGGCAGTCGGCTGCCGACCGAGTTCGACGTCACGGACGTGCTGCGCACCGGACGCAATGTACTGGCGGTCCGGGTGCACCAGTGGTCCGCCGGGACCTACCTGGAAGACCAGGACATGTGGTGGCTGTCGGGGATCTTCCGCTCGGTGCGGCTGCTGGCCCGGCCCGCCGACGGCGTCGCCGACTTCTTCGTCCACGCCGACTACGACCACCACACGGGCGTGGGCACGCTGCGCATCGATGTCGAGGGCACGGCCCGGCTCACCGTCCCGGAACTCGGGCTCGTCGACGCCGACCCGGCCGGACCGCACGCCGTGACCGGTGTCACGCCCTGGAGCGACGAACAACCACACCTCTACCCGGGTGAGTTGGCGACGGCGACGGAACGGGTGCCGGTACGGATCGGCTTCCGGCGGGTCGCTGTCGAGGACGGGGTGCTGACCGCCAACGGCAAACCCTTGCTGTTCCGCGGCGTCAACCGGCATGAATGGCACCCGGTCACCGGACGGACGCTGACGCACGAGACGATGCTCGCCGACGTACTGCTGATGAAGCGGCATCACATCAACGCCGTCAGAACGAGCCACTACCCGCCGGACGCGGCCTTCCTCGACCTCTGCGACGAGTACGGGCTCTGGGTGATCGACGAATGCGACCTGGAGACACACGGCTTCTCGAAGAACGCCTGGCGGGAGAACCCCGGTGCCGACCCGGTCTGGCGGGCGGCGCTGCTCGACCGGGCCGAGCGGATGGTGGAACGGGACAAGAACCATCCCAGCGTCGTGATCTGGTCGCTGGGCAACGAGTCGGGCACCGGCGCGAACCTGGAGGCCATGGCCGCATGGATCCGTGAACGGGACCCGGACCGCCTCATCCACTACGAGGGCGACTGGGACAACTGTGTGTGCACCGACCTCTATTCGGTGATGTACCCGGACCACTCCACGGTGGCGGCGATCGCGTGCGGGCAGGAACCGCTGACCGGCGACCCCGCGAACGACGCGCGGCGGCGCGCCATGCCGCTGCTGCTGTGCGAGTACGGGCACGCCATGGGCAACGGGCCGGGCGGACTGCGGGAGTACCAGGAGCTGTTCGAGTCACATCCGCGACTGGCCGGAGGCTTCGTCTGGGAGTGGATCGACCACGGCATCGCACGGCGGGACGACGGCGGAAGCCTGTATCACGCCTACGGCGGGGACTTCGGGGAGCCCGTCCACGACGGCAACTTCGTCATCGACGGGCTGCTGTTCCCGGACCGCACCCCCTCGCCCGGCCTGCTGGAGTACGCGAAAGTCATCGAACCGGTCAGGATCGATGCCGCGCCGGGCCGGGGCATCGTGATCCGTAACCTCCACCACACACGTGACACCGGATATCTCAAGTGGACCTGGCGCCTGGAGGCGGACGGTGTCCCCGTGGCCGAGGGCGAGTGGGACGTACCGGTGATCGGGCCCGGTGAGCAGGGCCGTGTCGATCCACCTAACGCCCTGGCCAAGGCCGCCGACACGGCCGGGCAAGGAGAACTCTGGCTGACCGTGAGCGCCGGACTCGCCGCGAACGAACCCTGGGCCGGCGTGGGCCACACGGTCGCCTGGACCCAGATCGGGCCGGGCGCCGACAGCGCGTCGCGGGACGTTCCGCCGGAGGCCTCACCAGTGCGCGAAGCCGGCGGCGGGGTCGCGGTACCGCGCCGCGACGGTGACGTGATCACGCTGGGCGCCGGCCGGTTCGACGCGGTCACCGGGGCCCTGATCAGCCTCGCTGAACTGCCGGTGCGCGGGCCCCGGGTCGATGTGTGGCGGGCACCGATCGACAACGACCGGTTCTCACCCCTGGGCGCGGCATGGCGGCAGGCCGGACTGGACCGCCTCCGGCACAAGGTCCTTGACATCGGGACCGACGACGACGGGATCACCGTACGGACCAGGATCTCCCCCGTCGGCTCGGACCTTGCCCTGCGCGTCGATTACCACTGGAGGCCCGAGGACGGGAACCGGCTTGCGCTGACCGTCGACGTCACACCGACGCGGCCATGGCCCGTCCCGTTGCCCAGGCTCGGCGTGGCGATGACCCTGCCGGGCGAGTTCGACCAGGTCACCTGGTTCGGCCTCGGACCCGGCGAGGCCTACCGGGACAGCGAATCCGCGGTGCGGGTCGGACGGTACGAGAGCACAGTCGAGGCCATGCAGACCCCGTACGTGCGCCCGCAGGAGAACGGCAACCGGAGAGACCTCCGGTGGGCCCGCCTCACCCGCTCCCGTCCGGGCGGGTCCGGCGTCGACGGCATCGAGATCACCGGCAGCCCGATGTTCGACCTGACCGTGAAACCCTGGTCCACACAGGCGTTGCAGAGCGCGGCCCACACCGCCGATCTGGAGCCCGACAGTCTCGTCCACCTCAACATCGACCTCGAACACCACGGCCTCGGCAGCGGCTCGTGCGGACCGTCCGTCCAGCCGCGGCATCATCTGGCCGCGGTCCCGGCCCGATTCACGTTCGGGATCCGGCCCATCGAAGGCGAGGCCGGCGATGCCGTAGGGTGATCCGCGGGACCTCGGCGGCTGTGCGGTTGCCCAGCGAGACAACGTTGGCGCCCTCACAGGGCCATGTCGCCGAGAGGAGCGTTCCGTCCATGAGTACGGGTGCGAGCACGACGGGGCCGAGGCGCCCCACGATGGTCGATGTCGCGCGCGAGGCAGGCGTCAGTCTCAAGACCGTTTCGCGCGTGGTGAACGGCGTGTCCACTGTCGACCCGGAGCTGGCCGAGCGTGTGCTGACCGCGGTGACCCGGATGGGGTTCCGGCGCAACAACAAGGCGCGGGACCTGCGTTCGCGCAGTACGTCGGCGACGGTCGGCCTGCTCATCGAGGATCTGGCCAACCCCTTCTACGCGGGCATCGCCGCCGCTGCGGCGCAGTGCGCCCTGGAGCACGACACGCTGCTGATCACGGCCAGTTCGGAGGAGGACGCCGACCGCGAGCGCAAGCTCCTGCTGCAGATGTGCGAGCACCGGGTCGACGGGCTGCTGGTCGTGCCCGCCGGCAGCACCGCCGACCACGTCTACCTGCGCGCTGAAATAGAGATGGGCACACCGGCCGTCTTCCTCGACCGTCCGCCCACCAACCTGCGCGCCGACACCGTGCTCATCGACAACGCGGCGGGCGCGCGGGCCGCGATCGAGCACCTTGTGGCCCGTGGTCATGAGCGGATCGGCGTGCTGTCGGACTGGCTGAGCATCCACCCCATGGCCGAGCGGCTGTCGTCCGCCGAGAGCGCGTTGGAGGGGGCCGGGCTGCCGTACCGGCCCGACCTGATCCGGTACGGCCTGCACACGCTGCGCGACACCGAGGCCGCGGTCGAGCGGATGGTCTCGGCGCCGCAGCCGCCCACCGCGCTCTTCGCCCTCAACAACCGGATCACCCTCGGCGCCCTCGGCGCGTTGAACCGGCTGGGGCAGGACCTGGACGTGGTGGGTTTCGACGACTTCGAGACCGCCGGTCTGATGGCGCGCCCGCTGACCGTGGTCTCCTACGACGTGCGGGCCATCGGCAGGATCGGTGCCGAACTGCTGTTCAAGCGCATCGCGGGGGACAAGTCACGCCCCAAGACCGTCGTGATCCCCACGACCCTGGTCGAGCGCCGCACGTCCGGCGCCGAGGCGGAGGGCCTGAGGTGACCGGCGCCGCCACACCTCGCGGCCGGGGGCGGCACTGACCTCCGGCACCGGGGCCGACGTCGGCTGCCTGCGGGCCCAGCCCGCGTCGCGGCCGAGGCCGCGTTGCTGCCCGCGGATCCGGCCGTGACGACCAGCACCCACCTCGACAGCCTGCAACACACCCAGGCACTGGTACGCGAGGTGCTCCGACTGTTCCCCCCGAGCTGGCTACTGACCCGGCGCGTCAAACGACAGACTCAGCTCGCCGATTACACCATCGACGCCAGGTCCACCGTTCTCGTCTGCCCCTACACTGCGCACCGCGACGCACGGGAACACTCCGAGCCGGACCGGTTCCAGCCCGAGCGCTGGCTCGATGATTCGGGCTCGTCGGCGAAACCCGGAGTATTCCTGTCCTTCGGTACCGGGCCGCACGGCTGCGACGGAGCTGCTCTGGCCATGGCGATGCTGACGCTCCTGACTGCGCAGACCGCCCGCCGCCACCACGTGAGCGAGCCGCCCGGACCGGAACCCAGCTACCAGGTCACCACCTTGGAAGGTCTCGCACCTGTCGGCTTGCGCCTGCGTGCCACCTTGCGCAGCTGAGGGCAGTCCCGTTCCGACTGCCAACCGGAAGCGGTCGTCATCGCCCTTGGCAACGGCTTGCTCCTTCGTCCAGGCACGGTAGCTTTCGGCGGACCGCGGTAGATCCAGCCGGCTTCCTCGCCGCCCGTCATCGTCGGCGAAGCGCGTGAACGGTGTCCAGCCGTCGGGCTCGACAGCGCGTAGGCGTACCCGTTCACCGGTCCAGGACGACGCCAGGTCCTATTTGATCAGGCTGCAGTGCGCGCGAGGCTGAGAGGCACGCTCCCAACCTCTAGGCAACGTTGTCTCGACTGGCTATGGTTCAGAACCGACCCAGGAGGGCGACGGCTTCGGCTCTGTGCCGGGACGGCTCGTGTCGCACTGGTCGACGGCCCCCGGTTCATCGCCATCGACTACCTGACCAGGCGTGATCCTCTCGTTGGTCGACGGGAGAACTGCTGATGTAAAGCCGGCACCTTCTGACGGATGAAGGTGTCCCGAGCGAGTGTGTCGCACTGTTAGGCAACGTTGTCTCACCTCGTTGTGTTTCAAGGCCGAACCTTGGAGGGAACCGGAGATGGCCGACATCATGGATCTGGCGCAGTTGTGGGCCGACCATGACGCGATCCACGTGCACGGCGTCGAGGTCGTTCTGCTGACCGGAGGGTCGCGTCCCGAGGTGGAGCACGACGAGGACGGCGCGGTGATCCACCTTCAGGCCGGCCCGGCCGGACAGGTGCTGCTGCGTCTGGACGTCCCGATCGGCGACGCCGTCGGCTACTGGCATCCGGCGGCCGGCTGGGACCGACACCTGGTCGCGGACTGGGCGAGCGGCTGGCACAGCGTCGGCCTTGTCGCCTCGGCGCCGCTGGGCTGCCTGTACGACGCGGCCGGCTCGGCGCTGCTGGCCTTCGCCTCCGACCGGGACACGGCGACGACCAGGATCCGGTTCGGCGTCGCGGAGGCCACGGCCCGCTTCGGGGTCTGGCTGGCCATGGATCTGCGTCCGGAAGAGAGCTGCCGCGTACGCGTCCAGGCCGCGGGACGCCCCTTCGCCGACACGATGCGGGCCCTGACACACCGGCTCCGCGACGGCGAACCGCTGCCCACGCCCGACGCGGCCCGCACCCCGGCCTACTCGACCTGGTACTCGCTGCACCGGGACGTGGACGCGGCGCGGGTCGAGGCCGAGGCGGCGCACGCGGCCGAGGCCGGCTGCGGAATCCTGCTGCTGGACGACGGCTGGCAGCAACGGGCCCAGGGCCCCGGCTGCTCCGGCAGTGGCGACTGGACGCCGGACCCGGCGAAATTCCCCGACTTCGCCGCTCACGTCAAGACCGTTCAGGGCCTCGGACTGCGCTACCTGGCCTGGATCGCCCCGTTGCTGCTCGGCGAACGCACCCTGGCGCACGAGAAGATGAAGGAGTTCGCCCCGCACGCCGTGCCGCGCCTTTCGTGCCGTGTCCTCGACCCGCGCCACGAGGAGGTCAGACGGTTCGTCACCGAGGCCTGCGTGGGCCTCGTACGCCGCTACGGCCTGGACGGACTGAAGATCGACTTCCTGGATTTCGCGATGCTCCACGCCCAGGAGGAGGACGGCCGGGCCGGCACCGACATCGGCGTGGCAATGCGGCTGCTGCTGACCGAGCTGCGCGAAAGACTGCGCGAACTGCGCGGCGACGAACTGCTCATCGAACTCCGGCAGCCCTACACCGGTCCCGGCATGGCCGGCTTCGGCAACCTGCTGCGCGCCGAGGACTGCCCGGCCGACGCGACCGCCAACCGGGTTCGGACGCTGGACATCGCCGCCACCGCGGCCGGATCCGTCCACTCGGACATGCTGATGTGGGACCCCGGGGCGACGGCGGAGACGGCGGCCAGGCAACTCCACTCGGCCCTGTACGCGACCCCGCAGATCTCCGTGCCACTGGCCGGGCAGTCCGCCGAGCACCGCGCGATGACTGCCTTCTGGCTCGGGTTCTGGTGGGACCACCGCGACGTCCTCACCCGTGGCGAGATCCGCGCGGGACGGCCCGACCAGCTCTACGAGACGGTGATCGCAAGCGCCGGGAAGCGAGCCGTGATCACCTACTACGCCGAACACCGGGTCGCCCCGCTGCGCCTCGATGCCTTCACCGAGACCGCCCTTGTCAACTCCACCGCCGCCGCGCACGTGGTCCTGGACGTCGACGGCCGCGCCGTGGAGGTCCGGCTGGACGCGGTGGACGCCTGTGGCCGGCCCGCCGGTTCGTCCGTCCGGACCCTGGGCCCCGGCCTGCACTCGATCCCCGTTCCCCCCTCCGGTCTGTGCGTGCTCAGGCCGGTGCCACCCGCGGATTGCCCGCGCTGACGTCTGGAGAGGTCCGCTCGTGTCGAACAGTCAAGATCGACGTCCTCGTACCACCGCGGAATCGCCGGCTCCCGGCGAGATGTCCCGTCGCACACTCGTGGGCCTGGGGGCGGCGACCGTCCTCGGAGCAGCGGCCACCGGCGTTCTGGCGCCGCGCGCCCAGGCCGCTGGAGCGGCCGCCCCGCAGGCCGCGGCGGCGGGACCCACGGTCACCCTCGCCTTCTCCGACCCGACCGGGCTCTACCCGGTCGACGGAGACACCCCGGCAACCCCCGACCTGCTGGTCTCCGTGAGCAGCCCCACCGCGCTGAGCGGAACCGCCGTCTGGTCCGTCTCGGCCCGGAACCAGACCCCCGGAAGCGGAACGGAGTCCTTCGAGGTGGCGGCGGGCGCCCCGAGCACCCTCACGATCCCGCTCGGCCCGCTCGGCCCCGACTACTACCTGGTCACCGTGACCGTCACGGACTCGGCCGGGACGCAGTTGCTCGCGCAGAGCGTCGGGCTCGGCGTGATCCGGCCCACGGTCGCCGGACGGCGTCCGCAGTCGGTGTTCGGCATGGGCATCCGGCCGGAATCCACCCCGGCGATCACCAAGCAGATCGCGCAGCGCATCGGGGTGAAGTGGACCCGGGGCATCGCCTCCGTCCAGCCCGACACCGTGTCCCCGAAAGCGGGGGTGTTCTGGCAGCAGCCCCAGATCGATGTCGCCCGAGCCGAGATAGCCGACTGGCACGAGCACGGGATCGAGACCCTCGGCGGCATCAACTACAACATGTCCTGGAACGTCCAGCCGGGCCCGAACGGCGAGCCGCTCAAGCTCTACCAGAACCGGCCCAAGGACATGACCGCCCATGTCGAGATGGTCTGCCACGCGATCGCTCCGTTGCAGGACCTGGTCCCCAACTGGGAGCTGTGGAACGAGCCGTGGGTCCATGGCTGGACCTGGAAGACCGGCGACGCACAGGACTACCGGGACATGTGCCGGATGATCTGGGAACGGCTGAAGCCGGAGTACCCGGACCTGAACCTGATCGGCGGCGGTTCGGTCTCGTACAACCGTGACATCGTCTATGCCCAGGGCTCCAAGGACACCGGCTACATCGACGGTTCGGTCAACCACGCCTACGGCTACCCCGACGCCACGCAGTACGCGATGGCCAAGACGCAGATCAAGATGGACAAGCTCTGGTCGCGGACGAAGGGGCGCGCCGGGCAGTGGCAGACCGAGCTGGGCACCGCCACCCGCTACAACTTCGCCGACCTGCCTCCCGAGGAGGCCGCCTACGGGGTGGCCCGGACGCTGGCCCCCACCTATCTGCTGCACATGCTCGCCGGTGCCGAAGAGGACACCGCCATCCGGATCTTCTGGTTCTCCCTGTCCTACGACAAGGGCTACTCGGGCGACGACTTCAACATCTACGACGCGACGACCAGGACGCCGCGGCCCGTGGTGGTCGCCTACGCCACGATGACGAACCTGCTCGAAGACTCCGTTCTGCAGGAGGAGTTGTACCCCGACGCGAAGTCCACATGGGGATTCCTCTTCCGCGGCGCGGACGGCAAGGGCAGGGCCGCCGTCTACGCCGACCAGCTCTACGACGGCACCGACGAGCACCAGAGCGCCGGTCACACCGGCACCCTCACCCTGAACGACGCCCGCGGCATCCGCGCCTACGACTACCTCGGGCGCCGGCTCACCGACGGCAGGTCGTCCCGTGTCACGCTGACGCTGAAGCCGTGGGAGGCCGTGTACTTCGACAGCGACCTGTCACCGGCCGCGCTCCGCAAGGCACTGACCGACGGCGCGCGCTTCGACTACACCACGCCGCTGCACGTCAGCCCACTGTCCTTCATGAAGCCGCTGGACTCGACGAGTACCATCGACGTACGGGTGGAGAACGTCACGCCGAAGGCGCTGGACGCCTCGCTCGGGATCACCCCGCCGACGGGCTGGCGGGTGGGGCGGCGGACGGTGCCGGTCAACGGGATCAAGCCCGGGGAGACCCGCGTCGTCTCCTTCCCCGTCACGAAGTTCGAGGCCGACGAGACGAACCGGTACACCGTCGGATACGACGTCACCGTGGCTCACCGGCCGGGCTTCCACCAGAGCGGATCGCAGACCGTCCAGGTCGCCTATCTCCCGTTCCGGCACATCACCGTCGGCGGGAGCGCCAGCCAGTGGAACGACGTCATACCGGTGACGATGACCAGCGTGACCGCGGCCGGTGACAGCAAGACCTACTCGTTCCAGGCCGCCTGGGACGATGCCTTCCTGTACGTCAGGGCCCTGGTCGGAGACGATCTCCAGGTGTCGAACCCGGCGTTCACGGTCGACGAGTACAAGTTCCCGTTCCAGGCGGACAGCGTCCAACTGGCCTTCGACGCCACGGCCGACAAGACCGAGGACCTGTTGGCCGGCGACCCGCACTACGAGAAGTGCCTGCGGTCGATCTCGCACCTGTACGTCGCCACCCTGGCCACCGGAGGCCGTTCCGAGCTGCACCGGCAGCTGGCGCCCGGCACCAACTACCAGACCTTCTACCCGACCAACGCGGTGCTCCCGACGCCGCTCGGCCCGATGGACGCAGGGCAGGCCGACGGCACCGAGGGCCGGGTGCTCGTCTCCAGGGACGACGCCAACAAGTCGACCCGATACGAGATCGCACTCGCCTGGAGCCAACTCCCTGAACTGGCAGCCGAGGTGAGAGCCGCGCGTCCCGGGAGCGTCACCCCGGCCACGTTCGCCGTCCAGGTGCAGGACGCCGGAACGACCGGTCACGGAGCCACCTACTGGACGACGCAGTCGGAGCCCCCGACGTCGGGCTGCTACAACTTCGCCCCGTTCTGGGGCACCGGCGCACAGTTCACCGGCGGTCGCGTGGACACCCGGTGGGGCATCGGGCGCTGAGCGGCGCCAGGCCATCCGCGGCACCCGCTCCGCGGGAGTCCGGCGGCCGGGCGGCTCCGACGCCGGACTCCCCACCCGCCGCGCGACGCCCCGCGCACACAGCCAGGAACCGGACCGAGGACCCGGATCGAGGACGACCGGCGATCCCGGCCGAGGAACCGGCACGAACACGGCCCGCCTTCCCGGCCGAGGAACCGGACCCAGCGTGGACCAGCTGTATCCGTCGGCCCGGCGCTCGCACGCGTGGCGAGCGCCGGCCAGAACCAGGAGCCACACCCGTGAGCGACACCCCCGACAAGCCCATCGAGCCGCCATGGGCGCAGCCCTCCGGCGTCCGGATCACCTCGGTCCGGGCCATCCTCACCGCACCGGCCGGTACGACGCTCGTCGTCGTCCGGGTCGACACCAGCGAACCCGGACTGTACGGACTGGGCTGCGCCACCTTCACCCAGCGGGCGGCGGCGGTCGCCACCGCGGTCGACGAGTACCTGGCGCCGCAGCTGATCGGGCGCGACCCCGCCGACATCACCGACATCGCGTCGACCCTGCACGTCAGTGGCTACTGGCGCTCCGGCCCGGTGCTCAACAACGCGCTGTCCGGGGTGGACATGGCGCTGTGGGACATCAAGGGGAAGCAGGCCGGTGTCCCGGTGTGGCAGCTTCTCGGCGGCCGATGCCGTACCGCGGTTCCCCTGTACGCGCACGCCCAGGGCCGGGACGCCGAGGAGGTCGCCGACGACGTACGCGACCTGATGTCCCAGGGCTACCGGCACGTGCGCTGTCAGGTGGCCGTGCCCGGCGCGGGCACCTACGGAGCGCCGGCCGCCGAGGCCCCGGTCGGTTCCCGCCCGCCCCTGACCCCGAACGCCTGGGACCCGGCGGCGTACCGGCGCACCGTAGGCGCGTTGTTCGGGCACCTGCGCCAGGAGCTGAGCTCCGAGGTCGAGTTGATCCACGACGTCCACGAGCGGGTGCACCCCACCGACGCCGTGCGGCTCGCGAAGGATCTGGAGCCGTACGACCTGTTCTATCTGGAGGACCCGGTCGCGCCGGAGGACATCGAGTGGCTCCGCACCCTGCGCAGCCGGACCGTGACTCCCATCGCCATCGGCGAACTGTTCACCAACCCCGCCGAGTACCGGCCCGTGGTCCAGGAGCGGCTGTGCGACTTCATCCGCGTCCACATCTCCGCCATCGGAGGCATCACCCCGGCCTGGCGGCTCGCGGGCGCGTGCGAACTGTTCGGCGTGCGGACCGCGTGGCACGGCCCCGGTGACGTCTCGCCCATCGGCCATGCCGCCAACCTGGCCCTGGACCTGGCCTGCCCGAACTTCGGGATCCAGGAGCAGCACCTGTTCGGGGCCGCCGCGCGGGAGGTGTTCCCCGGCTGCCCCGAGATCCACGACGGCCACCTGTGGCCGAGCACCGCACCCGGACTCGGCGTCGACTTCGACGAACGCCTTGCCCTGAAGTACCCGCCCCGGTTCCCCGCCCCCGGTGGTGTGTGGAAGCCGCCGCGACGAGCCGACGGTGCCCTCCAACGCCCCTGACCGACCGCCCGAAGGAGCCCGACCCATGAGACCCCGTACACCCTTCACGATCCTCGCCGCGGCCGTCTGCCTGGCCACGGTACTCGGCGCCTGCACCACCCCGTCCTCCGGAAACGGCGGCGGCGGAGCCAAGCAGAACGTCACGCTGACCGTCGCGGAGTGGACCAACCCCGGCGCCGTCGAGTTCACCAAGGAGCTCAACGCCAAGTTCGAGAAGGCGCATCCGGGCGTCACCGTCAAGCTGCAGACGGCGCCGACCGCCAACGGCGCCTGGCAGCAGCTGTGGAACAGCATGCTGCACTCCAAGTCGGTGGACGTCCTCGCCCAGTTCGCCCCGACCCAACAGGGTTACGCACCCGAGTACACCGACCTCAAGCCCGGCGGATCGGCCGCGCTCATCACGTCGGGACAGCTGACCGACCTGAAGGACCAGCCGTTCATGAAGCGCTACGACGCGGCGGACCAGGCCGCCGCGGTCGGTTACAAGGGCGGCGTCTACGGCGTGATGGCCGCGGAGTACGTCGGCGCGGGCGCACTCTGGTACAAGAAGGACCTGCTCAAGAAGTACCACATGTCCGTCCCCACGACGTTCCAGGAGTTCCTGGACGACTGCGAGACCCTCAAGAAGGCAGGAGTGACGCCGATCTTCGTGTCGGCGAAGGACGGCATGCACGGCGGCGTGTGGCAGGGCATCGCCAACCAGATGATCATGAAGGGGCGTCAGTCCTCGGAGTCCGTCAAGGTGTCCGAGGACCGGGCCACCGCGTTCTGGAAGGGCACACAGTCCTGGGACGACCCGGTCTACAAGAAGATCTCGCAGCAGCACCAGAAGGTCATGCGGCACATCGAGCCCGGTGCCTCGGGCGTGTCCCAGCAGACCGCGCCCGGGGTGTGGGCGGCGCGGACCGACAACTACCCGTTCCTGCTCGACGGTTCCTGGGACGGAGCGGCCCTCCAGCAGGCCAACCCGAAGCTCGACATCGGGTTCTTCGTCCTGCCGGGCACGGATGACGCCGCGGCCAACCGTGTCGCGTTCAAGCCGGACCTGAGCTGGGTGGTCCCGTCCGCGGCGACCCACAAGGACCTGGCGATGGAGTGGCTCGCGATGTTCTCCGAGCCCGAGAACTACAAGAAGTGGCTGGCCGCGACCGGCTCCATCTCCACCCAGCCGGCGCTGAAGAACACCAGCCTGCCGTGGATGGACTGGCTCAACGACCACATGGACGACGCCTACCCGCAGCTCACCAACCCGTGGGTCCCGGCCGGGGCACCCCTCGACGCGGCCGGTCCCGATCTGTACAAGCTCGCGCCGATCGGCGGCGACAGCGTCGACACCATCCTGTCCCGCGCGGCATCGGCCTACCGCAAGTCGGTCGACAAGTAACAAACGCACCCACGGAAAGGAGGCTCAGCGTGGCACGCTGCCCCTTCGGAACCCGGCGGACGCGGCGGTTCATCCCCTGGGCCAGCATCGCGATCCCCGGCGCCGGCTGGCTGCTGTTCGGGCTCTACCCGTCACTCGCCACCATCGGATACTCCTTCACCAGGTACTCCGGGCTGCCGGGCACGCCCCTGAACGTCTGCGGCCTGTGCAACTATCAGGCTGCCTTCACCTCGCTCTCGTCCGTGGTCGGGGACGCGGTCCGGACGACGCTGATCTACGTGGTCGGCGTGACCGTGCTCCAGACGGCGGCCGGCCTGGGGCTCGCCCTGCTGCTGAACCGGCCCGGAAGGTTCTACACGCTCTACCGCGCGATCATCTTCATGCCGCAGATCTTCTCGGTCGCGGTGGTCGGCGCGATCTTCTCCCTGCTGCTCGACCCGTACTCGGGCCCGGCGGAGACGGTGGTGCACGGCATCCTCGGCACCACGACGGCGTTCCTCGGGTCGACGTCGCTGGCCCTGCCCCTGGTGATCCTGGTGAACGTGTGGATGTTCTCCGGCTACACGATGCTCATCTACATCGCCGGGCTGCGGAACATCCCGCCGGCGGTCTACGAGGCGGCGGCCATGGACGGCGCCGGACGCCTGCGGGTGTTCCGGCACGTGACCTGGCCCCTGCTGGCCCCGGCCACCACAGTGATCGTGTTCCTGACCGCGATGGGAACCCTGGGCGAATACGCGCTGATCATGGTCCTCACCGGCGGCAACTTCGGCACCAAGACCCTGGGCCTGTACATGTTCCAGTCGGCGTTCGGCGGCGACGCCCAACTCGGCTACGGCTCGATGCTCGCGATGCTGCAGTTCGTCCTGACCGTGGTGATCGGCGCCGGTCTGCTGTTCACCCTGCGCCGACGGGAGGTCTCGCTGTGAAGCCATCCTCCGCCGTGCTCGAACGGACCGGTCAGGACACCACCGGCGGCAGCGGCCCACGGCGCTGGACGTCCCTGACAGCGGGCAGGCCGATCAAGTCCGCCGGGGTCAATCTGCTGTGCTTCGCGATCGCCGCCGTGCTGTTCGCCGTGCCGCTGGTGTACATGCTGATCCAGGGGTTCAAAACCTACACCGGTTTTCTCCAGGACCCGACCGGGCTGCCGCACCCATGGACCACGGACAGCTTCTCCGCCGCGTGGAACCAGGGCCACTTCGGGCGCCAGATGATCAACAGCCTGATCTACGCGATCATCCCCGACACGGTCACCCTGATCCTCGGGGTCTTCCTGGCGTTCCCGATCTCCCGCGGCTACTTCAAACGCTCCAACGCGCTGTACACGTTCTTCATCTTCTCCGGGTTCCTGCCCGGCGGCCTGATCCCGCTGTTCATCGAGGCGCAGTCGCTCCACCTGTACAACAGCATGGCCGGGTATCTGATCCTGACCAGCCTGTCGGGCGCGGGGTTCTTCTTCTTCGTCGGCTACATCAAGGGGATTCCGCGCGAGATCGACGAGGCCGCCGCGCTGGACGGCTGCGGGTACGTACGGTTCATCTTCACGATGATCATCCCGCAGATGAAGCCCGCCCTGGCCGCCTTCGCCATCTTCGGTTTTGTGCACGCCTGGAACAACCTCATCCTGCCGCTGGTCATGCTGTCCGACGCGTCCCTGTGGCCCGTCACCCGCGGGCTGTACTCGTTCTTCGGCGAGTACACGCAGAACTGGCCGCTCATCGCCGCCGGCACGTTCATCGTGGCCGCACCCATCCTGCTCCTGTTCGTGCTGCTCCAGCGCCACCTCGTCGAAGGCGTCGCTGGCGGCGCGGCGCTCGGCACGCAGGGCGTTGCCGGAGCGCCCGTCGTCCAGGCCGAGGAGGAGGACGGATCATGACCGCCCAGGTCACCTCCTGGCCCGCGGGCGGGGACCGGGTGCGGTTCCGGCTCGCCGACCCGCTGCACCACCCGGATTTCGCCTGGCCCAGGACCCTGCTGCACCATCCGGTGCGCTGGGCCGCCCCGTCGCTCCGCGCCGAGCAGCTCCGGCTGGTCGACGAGACGGGGCGGTCGGTGCCCTTTCAGCTCTCCCGGGTGAACGCGGCGGACGGCCACCTGACGTACGCCGTCGTCTGCTTCTTCGCCGACCTGCCTTCCGGCGCGACGCGCGAATTCATCCTGTGCGCCGATCCATCGGTGCCGACGGCCCACGTTCCGCGACCGGTCCGGATCACCGAGGACGACACGTCCACCGTCGTCGACGGCGGAGCGCTCCGGATCCGGCTGCCCTCCTCGGGCCGGTTCGCCGCCGACGCCGTACCGGGCCCCGTCCTCCAGCTCGACCGAGGGCGCGGCTGGGTGGGAAGGTCCGCCGTGCGCTGTGGCACCGAGCAGCTCGAACACCTGGAAGTACGGCTCGTGGAAGCCGGTCCGCTGTTCGTCAGGCACGAACTGCGCTACCAGTTCACCGGCAAGGCCGCCTATACGGTCACGGTCGACTGCCTGCAGGGCTGCGAATTCGTCGACGTGACCGAGGAGATGGCGGCGCTCGACTCCGGCACGACGGCATGGGAACTGAGCTGGGACGGTGTGGCACCGACCCACCGCTTCTCGTCCACCTGGCCGTTCTCGCAGTGTGCCGACGACCACGCCGACCCGGAATCACCGCAGTTGTACCACTGGCTCGGCATCGACGAGCCGATCGTGCTCGACGACAGCGGAGAGGACCCGTCGTTCTCCGGGCCCGGCGGCAGGGAGAGGCCGGACACCGACTTCGCCTTCACCGTCGGCCCCTACGCCCCGAGCTACGCGTGGAACATCCGCCCGCACGCCACGTTCTGGGACGCGGAGGGAGGCGATGCGATGGGTGTCCTCCTCCTCGACCACGCCGGGTGGGACGACCGCGTATACGCGTCCTGGGCCTCCGCGGACCACCTCCAGCTCCGCTTCCGCCACGACGGCGTACTCCACTGGACCTGGCCCCTGCGCTCCGGGACCCGCCGGACGGCGATCGCCTTCTACGACCACGAACGCGACCTCGAAGTACTGCGCGACCAGAAGGGCACCCGGTACCCGTCCTCGTACGTGCGCCACCTCCATCACTGGCAGGGCACGCTCAGCCTGGACCGCGTCAAGGACTGGAGTCTGACCTACTCGGGAAGGCGCCCCGCCACGCTGTGCTCCGAAGGCGAACTGGACTCGCCCGACGACCTCACCGCGGCGCTCTTCACCGGACCGGAGGGCCCGAGTCTCATCGCCCACGGGGTCAACGAACACCCCGGCTACCTCAACATCGGGCAACGCCCGCTCTACGACCGGCTGCTCGACGGGTACGACCGTCTCGCCGAGCGGCTCGAAGGGACGGACCGCGAACGGGCCGACGCGCTGCTGCTGCTGACCGCCCACGTCTCAGCCGGCGAGGAGATCGGCCCGCTGCGCCGCATGATCGCGGGTCACCCGAACTTCCTCGCCGACGGCAAGGCGGCGCTCGCCTGCCTCGCCTGGCTGTTCCCCGACCACGAGGCAGCACCGGAGTGGCTCGACCAGTTCGAGAAGTTCGTCGAACTGGCCGGCGTCTTCCACACCAGACCGGCGCTGCCGGCCCACGGGTCGCGGGCCGGCCGCTGGACCGAGAGCCTGGCCACCTACGTGTGGGCCTTCCTGCGCCCGGTCACCCAGGGCAACTTCCTCGGTCGGCTGGCCGACGGCCGCAACCGCCTGGCCACACCGGAGCTCGCGGCCGTCGGCGACTGGCTGGTGAACGCCCTGACCGCCCCGGTCGAGACCGGTGCAGACGGCGAACTCCGCCGCCTGCACCCCGCGCAGGGGGCCCACGCCTTCTGGCCCCGGCGCCCGCCCATCGAGATGCGCCTCCTCGGCGAGGCCCTGCGTCGCTACCGTCCACTCCTTGCGGAGCATCTGCTGTGGGGAAGCGATGAATTCGCCCACCGGCTCGACAGCCCGCCCGGTGCGCCGGACCCGTGGCGGGTCACGGTGCGGTCCACCGGCGATCGGGGGACCAATCCGCGGCTGAGGAGCTCGAAGTACACCGGATACGGTGTCACGCTGCGCGCCGATGTCGACCGGCCCGGCGAGGTCGCGGTCTTCCTCCAACAGGTGGACCGCGGCCCCAACTACCGCTGGGGGATAGCCGACGACAACGGCAGCGGGCACATCTACTACTACGCCGCGGGGCACTCCTTCAGCGGCCACGGCCCCGAGGACGCCGGGGACCGCAGGGCCCCCGACGCCACCTTCGCCACCTCCTGCGCGGTCTGGAAGGACGGCGCGTACCGTTCGATCGGCCAGAACACCCTGGACCGGCCCCTCCACGACCTGGGCGGCACGCAGTACGCGGAGATCGTCTCCGACCCGGACGGCCCGGTGGGAGGCCTCTATCTGAGCCGCAGCGTCCTGCTCGTCGGCAGCGACTACCTCGTCACCTACGACGCGTTCGCCGCGGGCCGGCGCATGGTGTGGACATGGTCCGCGCTGACCGAGGCCACCGGCCACGACGCCAACAGCTTTCCGCACCTCGCCGAGCGGATGCCGTTCATCCACGTGGTCCGCGGCGTGCGTACGGACGGCGCCCTCGACGGCGCGTTCGTGACCGACGTCTCCCGGGGCGTGCGCCTGGAAGGAAGGGCCGACGGCGCGAACGGCAACACGCTGGCCGTCGTGAGCCACCGCGACGATCTGGAAGTCGCCCCCGCCCACTCGACCCCCTGGGGCGCCCGGATCCGGACCCCGCACAGCCTGGACTTCGTGTTCCGGCACGAGGCGTCCGCGCACTACGAACCGAAGACGGTCGACGTCGCCGAGCAGGGGCTGCGCTTCTCGGGGACGGCCGGGACCATCCGGCTCTTCGACGACGGCCTGCGGCAACTGACCCTCTTCCACGGGAGCGCCCTGGGAACCCCCGAGCTCCTCCTGACCACCGGGGACGACGATCTCGGCATCAGCCTCGACTACCGGGACCCCAACGAGGCCCGGGGCGTCTACCACGCCCCGTCGGACAGTTCGGTGAGCCTGCACGTCCCCGGCGGGCTCGCCGCGGCGGCCCGCTTCCACATCGACGGCGAGCCGGCACGCCTCCTCACCGAGTCGCAGGACACGATCACCGTCGCCCTGCCCCGAGGCCGCCACCACTGGGAGCTGACGGACGGACAGCCGCGGCCACCGTCCTCGCAGGTCGTGCGCACCGAGACCGTCGGCGACGGCGTGCTCGTGCACTTCTGCGCGGCAGCCGCAGCGGACCGCTACACCGTCCAGCTCAGCTCCGACGGCGGCCACACCTGGGCGACGGCCGCGGAGACGGAACGAAGTCCCGTCCATCTGACCGGACTTGCCGAGGACGAGAAACGTCACGTCCGCGTCATCGCCCGGAACAGTCGGCGACAGGCCGCTCCTGGCGCCGACTACCCCGTGCACCCGAGCCGCCGGGCACCCGATCCGCCGGACGGGCTCAGACTCCGGCTCGGCCACGGCACGGTCACCGCCACATGGGGCGAGGTGCTGGGGGCCGGCGGGTACCGGCTCTACCGGCGCCGCAAGGGCGAAACCACCTACCACGAGGTCTTCGCCGGATTCGGGTTCCGCCACATCGATCACGCGCCCGGGGTCGTCCCCGGACGTGACGAACCGGGGAGGGGCCGCCCGGCGGACGTGACCGTGTACGAGTACGCCGTCGCGGCCGAGAACGGCAACGGCGTCGGCCCGAGGTCGACAGCCGTGGACACGGAACCAGGAAGTTGGCGGCACTGGAGTCCACCGATTGATCTCGCCTTCCGCCGACAGCACACCTACAACCAGCCGCCCTACGTGCCCGCGTCCGCGACCCCGCGCCCCTACGCCCACCAGGTAGCGCCCCCGGAGACGCCTGCCGTCGACCCCCGGGCCGGGGAGACGCCGTGATCGAGCAACGGATCCTGGTCACCGGGGCCGCGGGCCGCATCGGCCGCGAGCTGCGCCCGCGCCTGGTCCGCGAAGGCCGGACCCTGCGCCTCCTGGACGTCACGGAGACCGAACCGGCCGGACCGGAGGAGGACGTGGAGACCGTCCGGGCGTCCTTCACCGACCAGGACGCGATCGACGCGGCCTGCCAGGACGTCGACGCGGTACTCCACCTGGGCGGGCTGGCGGGGGAGACGTCATGGGAGCGGATCGCCGACATCAACATCGACGGCACCCGGCGGGTCCTCGAAGCAGCACGGAGGCAGGGCGTTCGCCGCGTGGT
This sequence comes from Streptomyces sp. NPDC047515, assembly GCF_040643055.1. NCBI lineage: Bacteria > Bacillati > Actinomycetota > Actinomycetes > Kitasatosporales > Streptomycetaceae > Streptomyces > Streptomyces sp. NPDC047515. The sequence goes on along the minus strand of NZ_JBEYTM010000011.1, from coordinate 89,844 downwards.
GCTCGCGTCGAGCATTCACGCCGCGGGGTTCCACACCCGGGACGACGCGACCGACGGCGTCCTGCCCGCCGCCGTACCGCCGTGCCCGGACACCTACTACGGGGTCAGCAAGGCCGCGATCGAGGCGCTGGGCAGCCTGTACCACTCCCGATTCGGCCTCGACGTCACCTGTCTGCGCATCGGTGCGTTCCGGCCGCGTCCGCTCGCCCCCGAGGACCTGGCCGCCTGGCTGTCGCCGGGTGACGCGGCCCGGCTCGTCGAGGCATGCCTGCAGGCCGAGCCCGCCGCGTTCCGCATCCTGTGGGGCATCTCCCGCAACACCCGCCGATGGTGGTCGCTGGAGGAGGCGGAGGCGATCGGGTACCGACCCGAGGACGACGCGGAACACCACCTGGCGTCGATCCTCGGCTCCGGGAGCTTCGGCCCGACGGACCTCGCCCCCGCAGCGCCCCGCAACTTCCGCGTCGGCGCCGGCTTCTGCACGATGCCGCTCGGCTGACGACCGGGGGCCCGGCCGATCGGGGCCGGGCCTGCGATGAGCAGGCAACGTTGTCCCGGACGGCCCGGTAGGCCCGTCCGGGCCGGGAACACTCGGGCGGCCTCTGCGGCCGGTCCGCCGGTGGGAACGCCGGGTCCGGACGCTCCGCGACCACGCCCGGCCGCCGAGCGGGGGTCGTGCCCGCGCGGTCGTCGGTCACGCCGCGCCCCGGCCCTGCCCGGCCGATCGGCTCAGCCGACGAACGTGTCCGCAGGCAGCCCGACGGCGCCGCCCGTCCCGTCGACGACGAAGACGGACCCCGCCGGGTCGTCGCCCGAGAGTTCCAGACCCTCCCGGGCCGAGGTGACGTACAGCGCGTCGAGGCGGGGTCCGCCGAACGTGCAGGAGGACGGCTGGCGCACGGGCAGCGGGACCTCGCCGAGCAGGTCGCCGTCGGGGGAGATCCGTGCCACCCGCGCCCCGCCCCACACCGCGACCCACAGACACCCGTCCGCGTCGACGGTGAGTCCGTCCGGCAGGCCCGTGCGCGCGGGAAGCCGGAACAGTGTGCGTCGACGGCTTATCCACGGTTCTTCGTCGGTGGTGTCGAAGGCGTAGATCTCGCCCGCGATCGAGTCGGCGAGGTAGAAGGTGCGGCCATCGGGGCTCCAGCCGAGCCCGTTGGGCAGAGCGAGCCCTTCGAGGACCACCCGGCTTGTCCAGTCGGGCAGCAGGACGTGCAGGGCACCGCGGCCCGGCCGGAAGTCGATCGCCGTGCTGCCGGCCCAGAACCGTCCGTGCCGGTCGCACTTCGCATCGTTCATGCGTTCGCCGTCGGGCAGGAACGCGTGCCGGGTGGTCATCGAGCCGTCGGCGTCGACGCTCGCGAACCCCTCGGCCGTCGCCGCCACGAAGCCTCCGCCGCGTCGGGGCACCGCGGCGCCGACCTGTGTCGGCAGCCGTAAACCGGTGGTCCGGCCGGTGACCGGGTCGCTGGTGTGGATGTGCCCGGCGGGGATGTCCACCCAGTGCAGGCGCCGGAGCGCGGCGTCCCAGACCGGCCCCTCGCCCACCCTGGCACTGCCGACGATCGCGATCCTGGCCGTCATCGGAAGTCCTCCGTCGTCGCCTGCGGTCGAGACGTCCGCCCTCAACCGGGAAGTACTACCGCCGCGTTGGCGAGCAGCCCGCCGTCGACGGGCAGCGAGACGCCGGTGATGAAGCTGGCCCGGTCCCCGGCCAGGAAGGCGATCGCCTCCGCGACCTCGTCCGGTCGCGCCACCCGCCCGAGCGGATGCATCCGTCCCCAGGACTCGACCAGCTCCTGCGTACCCCGGTCACTGCCGTCGGAGAAGGAGCGGGCGGAGGCGCGCAGCATCGGGGTGTCCACCGACGCGGGACAGACCGCGTTGGCCCTGATCCCGTTCTTCGCCTCGTCGATGGCGATCGACCGGGCGAGCGCGTTGAGCGCCCCTTTGCTGGTGGTGTAGGCGGCGACGGCGGTCTGCGTGACGAAGGCCTGCACGGAGGAGACGATCACGATCGAGCCCGCCCCCCGGGCACGCAGGTGGGGGAGTGCGTGCTTGACGGCGTGGAAGGCGCCGGTCACGTTGACCGCGAGCACCTCGTTCCACTCGTCGGCGTCGGTCTCCGCCGCGACGCCGTAGCGCTGGATCCCGGCTGCGGCGACGAGGATGTCGAGCCCGCCGTGCGCCGCCACGACCTGGGTGACGAGTCGGGCGGTGGCGGCCTCGTCGGTGACGTCGACTTCGATGCGTTCGACACCGGGAGGCAGTTCCTCGTGCGCGCCCTTCGGCGGGATGCCGGCCGCCACGACCGTCGCCCCGCGTGCGGCGAGCACCCGGGCCGTCGCGCCTCCGATACCGCTGAATCCACCGGTGACGATGGCGACCTTGCCGTCGAACTCCGCCACGTTCCCCTCCCTCGATGTGTTCCTGGGCCTCATGCCTGGCCGAGCCCCGCCGTCGACATGATCCAGGGGCAGCTGTGACGGGCGGTTTCTGCTGATGACCACCGCACGGACGGCCGGGCGAACTGCGTTCCGGTGACGTCGGCTTCACTCTAAACAACGTTGTCTCAGCCCGCTAGTCTGTGGCCGTTCCGCACTCCGGCGCACTTTCGGGCGGTGTTCCTCGGCCGCGCTCGGCTGTCGCTCGATGCCGTGTCGGGGTCGTTCGCGTGGGCGCTCGTTCGTCGGGCGGTGAGGAGAAGAAGCTCGTGAGGGCAGAGTGGATCAGATGGCCTGCCAACGTCATTGCCCGGTTCGGCGGGGAACCCGTGGCGTTCGGCGGCGACTACAACCCCGAACAGTGGGACGAGGGCGTATGGCCCGAGGACGTCCGGCTGATGCGCGAGGCCGGAGTCAATCTGGTCACCGTGGGTGTCTTCGCCTGGTCGACGTTGCAGCCGGAACCCGACCGGTGGAACTTCGGCTGGCTGGACCGGCTGCTCGACCTGCTGCACGCGGGCGACATAGCCGTCGATCTCGCCACGGCCACCGCATCGCCCCCGCCGTGGCTCACCACGCGGTTTCCCGAGGTGCTGCCCGTCGACCGGCAGGGGCGGACGATGGCGCAGGGCGGTCGCCAGGCCTGGTCGCCGTCGTCACGGATCTACCGCGAGCACTCGCTCGTGCTGGTGGAGAAGATGGCGGAGCGCTACGGCGAACACCCGGCACTCGCGCTGTGGCATGTCTCCAACGAACTCGGCGGCCACAACTCCCGGTGCTACGGCGAAGCGAGCGCCGTGGCCTTCCGGAACTGGCTGAGAGTGCGCTACGGGGACTCACTGGACGAGCTGAACGCCGCGTGGACGACCAGTGCGTGGAGCCAGACGTACTCGGCATGGGAACAGATCCAGCCGCCACGGGTGACGTTCACCGATTCCAACCCGACACAGGTGCTGGACTTCGACCGGTTCAGCTCCGACCAGCTGCGTGCGCAGTTGCGGGCCGAGACGGCCGTCCTGCGGCGCGTCACGCCCGAGGTGCCGGTCACCACGAACCTGGTGCTCTTCGACGCCGGGAAGAACATGAACTACAGCTCGTGGACCGATGATGTGGATCTCGTCGCCGGCGATCACTACCTGAGACCGACGTCCGACGCCCAGGCCGAGCTGTCCTTCTCGGCCGACCGGGCCCGCGGACTGTCCCGGGGGAAGCCGTGGCTGCTGATGGAGACGGCCACGGGTGCCACGAGCTGGCGCCCGGTCAACCCCGCGAAGCGCCCGGGGCAGCTCCGGCGGGACGTGCTGGCCCACTTCGCCCGCGGATCCGACGGCATCTGCTTCTTCCAGTGGCGGGCCGCGCGTGCGGGCGCCGAGCGGTTCCACTCCGCGATGCTCCCGCACGCCGGGTCCGGCAGCAGGAAGTTCCGGGAAGTGAAGGCGCTCGGCGCGGAGCTGGCACGCTGTGCCGAGGTGCTCGGCAGCCGGGTGGCGGCGGACTGCGCGCTGCTCTTCTGTGAGGAGTCGTGGTGGGCGGCCGACCGCGAGTCGCATCCGCACAACGGTCTGTCGTACATGGAGTCCGCCCTCGGGTGGTACGGGAGTCTGCGGGACGCGGGCGTCACCGTCGACATCGTTCCTCCGTCGGCCGACCTGTCGGACTACCGGCTGATCATCGTGCCCATGCTCTACCTGGTCAGCGACCGGGACGTGGCGGCGCTCACCGCTGCCGTGCACGCGGGGGCGACTGTGCTCGTCACCTACTTCTCGGGCATCGTCGATCCGCTCGACCGGGTGCGGCCCGGCGGCTATCCCGGAGCGTTCCGCGAACTGCTCGGCATGCGTGTGGAGGAGTTCGCGCCGATGGTGGACGGGGACTTCGTCGACATCGACGGGGTCACGGGGCCGGCACGGGTCGCCACCTGGAGCGAGGAGATCGATCTCACCGACGCGGAAGCGGTCTGCTGGTACGGGGGCGGCGACTTCGCGGGCGCACCGGCGATCACCCGCGCGTACCGGGGCGAGGGGGAAGCCTGGTACGTGGGCGTGGAGTTGGACGCCGACGCGCGTGCGCGTCTGGTGGGTCGGCTCGTGAAGCGGTCCGGGGGGACAGCGGTTTTGGCCGGAAGCGGCGTCGAGGCCGTGACGCGCCGTTCGGCCGGTCATGACTACGTCTTCCTCATCAATCACGGCGACACCGAAGCGACCGTTCCCGGCGGAGGGACCGACCTCCTGGACGGATCGGTGCACGAGGACGGCGTCCCGGTGCCGGCGGGCGGGGCGCGGGTCCTCAGACGGGCCCGCTGAGCGCATCGGACGTACTGGCCGTACGGTGCGGGCTCGCTGCGCGCACCGGCGGCACAGGCGGTCAGGGTGCGCTCGCCGAGGGCACCTGGCCGGACCGGCCGTACGTGTGCCGCTCGTTGAGCCCACCGGTCCGCCCGGCCGAGCCGCCCGCGCATCGGCCCGACCGCCCGTGGACCGCTGAGCGCACCCGGCCTCGCCGCCCCGCCCCAGGCCGTGTCCGGCACATCTCCGCCTGGCGCGAGACGCCCGTCGGACACGGCCTACTACGATCGACCGCCAACAGTCTTCGGCCGGAGAGAGAGCAGTGCCGCGCAATCCCACGATGAACGACGTCGCCCGCGAAGCACGCGTGAGCCTGAAGACCGTCTCGCGTCACGTCAACGGGGCGACGAACATCGATCCCGAGCTCGCGGCCCGGATCAGCGCGGCGATCGTGGAGCTGGGCTACCGCCGCAACCTCTCGGCGGCGAGCATCCGGCCCGGCCGGACCGGCAGGACCATCGGCCTGGTCATCAGCGATCTCGCCAACCCCTACTACTCCACCCTCGCCGGCGCGGTCGAGAGCGTGGCGGACGCCGCGGGCTACCTCGTCACGATCGCGAGTTCCAACGAGGAGGGGCCGCGGCACGATCGCCTGGTCGACCGGCTCATGGAACAGCGGGTGGACGGCCTGATCGTCGTACCACCGCAGCACTCGGCCCGTGACTGGTCCGAGGTCGCGTCGCCCATCCCTCCGCTGGTCTTTCTCGACCGGCCCACGCCGTACCCGGCCGCCGACACGGTTCTCGCCGACAACGGGGGAGGGGCCCGCGAGGCGACCTGGGCGCTCTGCCGCTCCGGTGCGCGGCGCATCGCCTATGTCGGCGACTCGCCCGGCATCCACACCATGCGCGAACGGTACGCCGGATGCGCCGCGGCGCTCGCCGAGGCGGGGATCCGGGGGGCCGACACGCCCACGATCACGACGGCCCACACCAGGGAGCAGGCGCAGCGCGCGGTCGGCGCGCTGCTGCGCGACGGCTCGGCCGATGCCGTCTTCGCGGCCAACAACCGTGCGACGATCGGTGCGTTGCTCGCGTTCCGGCAGGCCGGTCGGCGGCTGCCGCTGATCGGCTTCGACGACTTCGAGACGGCGCTGCTCGGCAGCCCTCCGGTGTCGGTGGTGAGCCAGGACATCGAGCTGATGGGGCGCACGGCGGCCGAGTTGATGATCGCCCGACTCAATGGCGACAGCTCGGAGTTCGTCACCCGAGTGTTCCCCACTCGGCTCGTCCTCAGGGGATCCGAGCGGCCGGATCCGGAAGACGGCCCGTGCGGCCTGCGCAACCTCGCTCGTTGACCGCCGAGTGCGGGGCCGCCCGGACAAGCTTCGCAGCGGCCTTGAGCAGACGCGGGGTCGGGTCGCGCGGAGGCGGGATCCTCCGGGCGACCCGACCCCGTCAAAAAAGGTCAGCCCTTCGGAATTCCCCTCACCACCAGCACGACCCCGTCCGATCCGGCCCTAGGGTCCACGGCGAGGACCGGCCCGGCGCGCGTGGCGGGCCGAGTCCGTTCGGCCGTGGACGCGGCCGTGTGGGCTCTGCGGTGGCGAGCTGCCGTCGCGTCCACAGGCGGCCGGTCACAACCATCCACAGCGCTGGGCCTGCAAGGCCAGCTGGAAGCGGTTCTCGGCGCCCAGCTGAGCCATCAGGATCTGCAGGCGGCGGTACAGGGTGCGGCGACTGATTCCCATCTCACGGGCGATGACGTCGTCGCTCGCTCCGCCGGCGAGGAGCCACAGCACGCGGCGGTCGGCGGGCGGCAGGCCGCCTGGGCGGGTGGTGCGGCCGTGGAACGGCAGAGCACTCTGCCAGGACTGCTCGAACAGTGCCACGAGTGCGGAGAGCAGGCCGCACGGCTGCACGACCAGCATGGTGTTGTGCACGTCGGCCTCTTTGATCGACAACGACACGAGCGCGTACGCCTCGTCGATGATCACGAGTTTGACCGGCACCGACGGCGCCACCCTGGCCTGCTCGCCGGCCTTGATGCACGGTTCGACGACCTCCTTCAGATGGCCCGGATGCTCCAGCGACTCCCGCGAGTACACGACACGCTGCGTCACCCCGCGGGCGAGCGTGGCCAGCGCGTCGTCCGTGGCCCCCGACAACGGGAAGTACGGCGGTGACTCGAACTGCCGGATCTGATCGCGGGCGCTCGCCCAAGCATGACGAATCCTGGGCCCGATGGCGTCGCCGGTGACGACCTCGACGAGATTGTCGTTGTACGCGGCCAGCCGCTGACGCCGGAACGTCTCGAACGCGCCCCCGACGGCGATGCGCGACTCCTCGACCTCGGCCGCCCGGTGCCGGGCGAGGATCTCCAGGCCCGCGGCGGGCGGAACCGGAGCCACCACGTCCTCGCCCTCCTCGGCGGCACTGGCCAGACCTGCGTCCACCAGTGCGCCGTACGCCGTGGCGAGTTCCGCATCGCCCAGGCCGGCCGCGGTTCCGATCGCACTCAACGGAGCGGGGGCCAGCTCCAGCAGCGTCAGATAGACCTGGCCCGCCGCGTGATCGATTCCCAGAAGCCGAAGCGCCTCGCCGAGTTTCGCGTTCGTCATACGCCGGATTATCGACGACTCCTCGCGCCGCTGTGGCCGATCTGTGCCAGTGGCGGTCTTCGGCGCCAAAGGCGTGCGGTGCGGGATAACGTCCGAGAGCCGCCGGCGACCGGCGGCAGCGAGGGCGTCCGGACCGCACCGGGAGGGGGCTCGGCCTGTCCGCAGGGCTCCGGCTGCCCCTCGCCGCCGAGGAACCCACCCAGAAGAAGGTGTATGACGTGGCGAAGGCCCGAAAGAACGGTCTCTACTCAGGGATCTCCGAGGAACTGTCCGCCCTGATGCGGACGGGATGGGCGGACACCGAACGGCACGACCTGAAGCTCGGCGAGCAGGCTCCGTACGCGGCCCGCCGCCGTGCCGCGCTCTCCGCGCGCTTCCCCGGCGAACGCCTGGTGATCCCCTCGGGGAATCTCAAGGTGCGTTCGAACGACGACACCTACCCGTTCCGCCCGTACTCGGGCTACGTGCACATGACCGGAGACCGGGCCCGGGACGGCGCGCTCGTCCTCGAACCCCGGGCCGACGGCGGCCACGACGCCTACTGCTACCAGCTGCCGCGGGACAGCAGGGACAACGACGAATTCTGGATCGGCGCCACGGCGGAGCTGTGGATGGGCCGGCGCCGCTCCCTCGCCGAGTCGGAGCTCGTGCTCGGCCTGCCCTGCCGCGACGTCCGCACGGCGGCCCACGACCTGTCCACCGCCTCCGGTGCGCCGACCCGGATCGTCCGCGGCGTCGACCCGTCCCTGGAGGCCGTCGTCACCACCGAGGAGGAGCGCGACGCCGAACTGGAAGAGGCGCTCAGTGATCTCCGCATCGTCAAGGACGACTGGGAGATCGCCGAGCTCCGCAAAGCTGTGGACTCCACCGTGCGCGGCTTCACCGATGTGATCGGTGAGCTCTCCCGGGCGGTCGCGTCGTCCGAGCGGTGGATCGAGGGCACGTTCTTCCGCCGTGCACGCCTCGAAGGGAACTCCGTGGGCTACGGCTCGATCTGCGCCGCGGGTGAGCACGCCACCATCATGCACTGGACGGACAACGACGGTCCGGTGCGCCCGGGGGACCTCCTCCTGCTCGACGCCGGCGTGGAGACCCACACCCTCTACACCGCCGACGTCACGCGCACGCTGCCGATCAGCGGAACCTTCACGCCCCTGCAGCGCAAGGTGTACGACGCGGTGTACGAGGCCCAGGAGGCCGGCATGGCCGCCGTCAAGCCGGGTGCCGCGTACCGTGACTTCCACGAGGCGTCCCAGCGCCACCTGGCAGGCCGGCTGGTCGAGTGGGGCTTCATCGAAGGCCCGGCCGACCGCGCGTACGAACTCGGCCTCCAGCGTCGCTTCACCATGGCGGGCACCGGTCACATGCTCGGTCTGGACGTCCACGACTGCGCGGAGGCCCGGCACGAGGAGTACGTCGACGGCGTGCTGGAGCCGGGCATGGTGCTCACCGTCGAACCCGGTCTGTACTTCCAGCCGGACGACCTCACCGTGCCCGAGGAGTGGCGCGGCATCGGCGTCCGGATCGAGGACGACCTGGTCGTCACCGACGACGGTCACGAGAACCTGTCGGCCGGCCTGCCGCGGTCGGCGGACGACGTCGAGGCGTGGATGGCCCGGTTCGCGGGCTGAGCACGTCGCAGCAGGTGTCCGGTGCCGGATCGAACGGCTACGGCGGCCGGCCCGAGCCCGCCCTGCGCCTGTCTGCCAGAATCGCCACATGGCTGATCACAACGCCGACCGCGGCTATTTGCTGGACAACAGACAGTCCGAGGCGGGTATCCGCTTCGGGGCCCTTGCCGAGCTGTTCGACCCGGTGACGTTCCGGCACGTCGACCGGCTCGGGATCGGTGCCGGCATGCGGTGCTGGGAGGTCGGCGCGGGCGGTCCGTCCGTCCCCCTCGGGCTCGCCGAACGAGTCGCCCCGAGGGGTACGGTGATCGCCACCGACATCGACGTGTCCTGGACCCGGGACATTGCCGACGGCGTGATCGAGGTGCTGTCCCACGACGTGTCGGCCGACCCGCCGCCGCCCGGCGGCTTCGACCTCGTGCACGCACGACTGGTCCTGGTGCACGTCACCGACCGCGCCGAGGCCCTGCGCCGGATGGTCCAGGCGCTGAGGCCCGGCGGCTGGCTGCTCCTGGAGGACGCCGACCCCGCATTGCAACCGCTGCTCTGTCCGGACGAGTCGGGTCCCGAACAGCGGCTCGCCAACCGGTTGCGGTCCGGCTTCCGTACCCTGATGGCGGCGCGCGGCGCGGACCTCGCGTACGGGCGGACCCTGCCCAGAGTGCTGCGCGAAGCCGGTCTGGACGAGGTGCAGGCCGACGCGTACTTCCCGATCACCTCGCCGGCGTGTGCCGTGCTCGAGGACGCGACGGTGCGGCAGATCCGCCACCGTCTGGTGGGGGAAGGACTTGCCACCGATGAGGAGATCGACCGCCACTTGGCGAACGTCGCCACCGGGCGGCTCGACCTGGCCACCGCCCCGATGATCTCCGCGTGGGGACGTCGCCCGTAAGAGGAGCCCCCCCCGACTGCTCATCAGGCGACCGCGGGCCTCGGCACGATCCCGTCACCGCTCGGCTCGTGTCAGGGCCGTACGCGGGGACGCGCGACACGTCTTCCACGCCGCGCCCGGCGGCTTCCCGCTGGCTACGATCCGGCTGGGGGACGGGCCGACGGGCGAGGAGCAGTCCATGGCGGAATTGGTCTCCGTGAACGTGGGGCTGCCCCGCGACGTCGCCTGGCGCGGCAGAACGGTCCGGACCGGTATCTGGAAGACCCCCGTGACAGGCCCGGTGATGGTCCGGCGGCTCAACCTCGACGGCGACGGCCAGGGCGACACCGTGGGACACGGCGGCGCGATGCGGGCCGTGATGGTCTACCAGCTCGGCTCCTACCACTACTGGGCGAAGGAGCTGGGCCGTGACGACTTCGTCCACGGCCAGTTCGGGGAGAACTTCACCGTGGAGGGCCTGCCGGACGACGAGGTGTGCATCGGCGACCGCTACCGGATCGGCGACGCCGTGTTCGAGGTGAGCCAGCCCCGCGTCACGTGCTACCGGGTGGGGATCCGCATGGACGAACCCCGCATGGCGGCGCTGCTCGTCGCACACAAGCGGCCCGGCTTCTACTTCCGTGTCATCGAGGAGGGCGAGGTCGCCGCGGGCCAGGAGATCGTGAAGATCGCCGACGGGCCGGGGCGGCTGACCGTCACCGAGGTCGACGGCTTGCTCTACCTGCCCCGCCCGGCGCGTGAGCGCGTCCGGACCGCACGAGGCCTCAAGGCCCTGAGCCCTGGCTGGCGGGAGTCGTTCACCGCCATGCTCGACCAGCGGGAGTGTGTCACCGGCAACCCGGGGCTGAGCGCCGACGGCACGCCCGAGCCGCCCGCCTGGCCGGGATTTCGCCCCCTGCGTGTGACCGGGACCGTGCGGGAGAGCCGCGCGATCCTGTCCATCCAGCTCGCCGCCCCCGACGGACAGCCGCTGCCGCCGGCTCTTCCCGGCCAGTACCTGACGCTGCGTCTGTCGGTCGACGGCGACGGCGCTGCGGCGCTGGTCCGTTCCTATTCGCTGTCCGGAAGGCCCGGCGCGCCCGCGTACCGCATCAGCGTCAAGCGGGAACCGCACGGTGCGGCCAGCACCTGGCTGCACGAGCGGGTGCGGGCCGGTGACATCCTTCAGACGGCCGCTCCGCGCGGAGTGTTCACTCTGCGGGCCGAGGACAGCGACCCGGTCCTGCTGGTCTCCGCCGGCGTCGGCGCCACACCCGTGCTCGCCATGCTCCACGCCCTGGCCGACGCGCGAACCGCCCGCCGGGTCTGGTGGGTCCACGCGGCACGCGACAGCCAGGAGCATGCCTTCGCGAAGGAGTCGGCCCAGCTGCTGGGACGACTCCCACACGCCCGGCTGCGCATCTGCTACAGCCACCCGGCGCCACAGGACCGGCTCGGAACCGACTACACCGACCGGGGGCGCCTCTCCCGGGAACTGTTCGCCGAACTCGCCCTCCCGTCCACGAGTCAGGCGTATGTGTGCGGACCGCCGTCCTTCATGGACGACGTCCACGCTGCCCTGGAGTCTCTGGGCCTGTCGGCCGGGCAGATGCACACGGAGATCTTCGGCGCCGGCCCTTCCATCACCCCCGGCATCGCTGCCGCACCCGCCCGTCCTCCGCACGCCCCGGACGGTCCGTCCGGCACCGGCCCGGCGGTGTCCTTCGCCCGCAGCGGACTCACCGTGCCCTGGCAGGACGGCCACGACAGCCTGCTGAACTTCGCCGAGGCCTGCGATGTCCCCGTCCGCTGGTCCTGCCGTACCGGGGTCTGCCACACCTGCGTGTCCGGAATGCTGTCCGGAGCCGTCAGCTACGACCCCGACCCGCTCGGGCCGCCCGCCGAGGGCGACGTCCTGATCTGCTGCTCCCGGCCCGACGGAGACGTGACACTCGACCTCTGAACCGGCCATGGCGCCGACCGCAACGACGGCCGGCGCCCCGGGCGCAGGCCACCGGCTCCGCGCCGGTGTCCTCGGTGGCCGCGAGGAAATGACGGCGCACACTCATTCCGGCCCGCAGCTCGTCAGTGGGGGAGACGGGCACTGCGGCGGGATCTGGTTGCATACCAAACGCTGTCTCCGGGACACAACGCTCTTCAAGGGCCGCCGAGTAGCCCGTGTTGCTCCCGATGTCCGCCGGGCGCCGAGCGTTTGACGGTCAGTCCCCGAACGTCGGACCGTCGAGCCGGGATCGACCGGCCTTCTCGCCGCTCGCGACCAGTGAGCTCACCCGCACCGCTCCTATAGCATGATCGAACTCACGACGAGCACCGCCATTGCAGTCCTTCACCGGAAAATCACACTGTCCGGCACGAAGAGTGACCTATTCGATCAACATCTAACAAATCGGCCAAATAATTGATATCTATAGCATTGCGGATGTTTTCGCGAATAAGCAGAATTGTGTTCGCCGCGTGGCGCCAGCCGCGGGCGATACTCTGGGCCACGGCGGGTGTGGTGACCCTCGGGTTCCTCATTGCGTTGGAGATCGCCGCGCGGCACTACGGCCTGCCGGGGCCGATCGTCAACCAGGTGCAAGAGCTGGTGATAGCCCCTAAATCGGGTTTCCTCTTGTACGCCAGCATGGCGCTGATGATGGTGGTGCTCACCTGGCGGCAACGCTTCATCGCGGCTGGTGTCGCGATCGGCATCGATGTCGCCTTCTTGCTGGTACGGTGGGTGGCCGACATCAAGGTGACCGACGGTCACCCCTTCGGCAGCGGCGCGTTGTGGGTGATCCTGGGCTGTGCGGTCATCGCTGTCACGCGCCGCACGGGCCGGGAACGGGTCCTGCTGTTGAAGGGCGTCGGGCTGGGCCTGCTGCTGGTGGCCGGCCGCAAGACCGGCGATACCTGGCTGCTCATCACGTCGAAGACCCGCCCGGCGGTGCTCGACCAGTACGTGGCGACCGCCGATCACGCGCTGGGCAACCCGTCGTGGCTGGTGGGTCGCATGGTCACGGCCACCGGCCCGATCGGCGCCCATCTTCTCGACTACGTCTACACCCTGCTTCCGGTGGCCGCGGTCGTCGTCACGCTGTACCAGCTACGTGCCGTGGCGGTCGAGCGCCGCTTTCCGGGCCATCATCTGGTCCGCACCTTCCTGGTCATCGGCCTTCTCGGACCGGCCATCTACATGATCTACCCGGTGGTCGGGCCGATCTTCGCCTACGGCGCCGACGGCGGGCACTGGGCGGTGGCCAATCTGTGGCCGGGCACGCCGCCGCCGATCAATGCCCCGCACCACATGCCGTTCGACGAGATCACCCCACGCAACTGCATGCCCAGTCTGCACACGGCGTGGGCTACCGCGATCTTCATTCATTCCCGCAAGGGCCCACGGACGCTGCGATTCGCCGGCGCGTTCTGGCTGATTGCCACGCTCGCCGCGACACTGGGGTTCGGCTACCACTACGGCGCGGATATCGTTGCCGGTGTGGTGTTCGCGTTCACGATCGAGGTGGCACTGCGCTCGCACGAACGCGGTTGGGACCGGAGAGGAATCCAGCTGGTCGCCTACGGTGCAACGGTCTTCGCCGCGCTCCTGGTGTCATATCGCTATCTGCCGATGGAGATGGCCGAATATCCGTGGATGTTCGGGCCACTTCTCATTCTGGCGATGACCTCAGTGGTCTACGGCTACGTACGGACCATCAAACTGTGGGAGCCGAAGGCCGGACCAGTGCCGCAGCCGGAACCGCAACCCGAACTGGTTTGAGTCGTGCTGCGTCAGGAGGCGTGCGAGTTCCAGGCGCGACTCGTGCCGGCATCGATCGTTCTGATCCGCGGCTTCTCCCGCCGTAGCGTGGGGTGGAATTACGTCGACGCCTCGGCCGGCTGCGGGGCGTCGCCGCGTGGCCCGGCGTGCGCAGAAGGGGTCGGGTCGCGTCACGCCTCCGTGGCGTCGCGCCGAACCGGGCCTACCGGCGTCCTGCCGGTGGCGTGGCTGTCACCAGGATGAGAGGGATCCCGTTGCAGGGCCGCAGTTGCTGCCCGCGGTGTTCGGTGCCGGTTTCCGGTCCGGCCAGCACCGCCGCGAAGTCCGGGCCCTTGGTGAGCGATCCGACCAGGTGGTGGGGGTCGGTGGAGGCGGCGACCCGGCCGCGCGCGTTGACCAGGCGGGCGGTTCCCGGCAAGCGTTGGAGCAGGGGCATGACGACCGCTTCGAAGCGCCGCAGGTAGATGTCGGCAGCGGCAACTCCCATGAAGCGTCCGTCGATCGTCACCGGTGCGGAGAGGGTGAGGCTGTACTCGTCGGAGCAGAGGTAGTCGACGTATGGTCCCGCGACCACCCGCTGTCCGGTGTCGCGGGGCAGGGTGAACCAGTCCCAGTGGGTGTAGTCGGAGTGCGCTGAGTGCTCCGGGTCCAGATCGAGCAAGAGCGGATGCGCGGCACCGTCCGCGCTGGTCTGCCACCACTCAAGCCACGCCGGTACGTCATCGAGCAGTCCTGGCGCCGCCACGAAGCCGAGCCCCGAGACCAGGTCGTACTGGGCGAGACCGGCGTGCAGGCCGGGGCGGAGTGCGGCCAGATCGGCCGAGACCGGCCGACGGCCGTCTGTGACGGCCGAGGCCAGTACCGACTCCGTGTCCGCAGCGGTCCTGCCTACAGCGTCGAAGACTCCTTCGAGCGCGTCTCGGACACGGGCGGCCGCGTCGGCGACTGCCATCTCGTCAAGTACTGCCGATCCGGCGCTTGCGAGACGGGGACTGCTGCCCATCGGGGCCCTCCTTCGGACGGCGACCGCGCGCATCGTCGGCCGAGCCGAGCCGGAGTTCGATCAGGCGTGCCATGGAGCCCTGCACGCTTTGTTCGGCCAGGGTCCTGGCGCGGTCATCCGCCCCATCATGCACGGCTGAGATTACGGCGCGGTGACGATCCGCCGCGTCCTTGAGGTGCCCGTCCTCGCAGAGCACGAGGCGCAGAAGTGCCCCCACTTCGGTCTGGAGGGTGACCTCTTCCCTGGTCAGCCGGGCGGACTGAGCGGCCGCGGCCAGCTCGACATGGAAGCGCCCGAAGATGCGGCTGCGCGACCCCGAGTCCTCTGCTTCCACCAACTCTCCCAGAGACCTCTGTAGTTGCTGCAGATCCTCGGGGTCGGTGCGCTGGGCCGCGAGCCGCGCGGCGGCACCGGAGACGGCTGCCCAGTGGTCGGCGAGATCACGGAGTTCCTCGGTGCTCCAGTCGGAGAGGCGGTCAAGCAGTCGGTCCTCCGCAGGACCGTCGGGCACGGTGACGAAGCTGCCCCCGCCACGGCCCCTGCGGGTGGCGACCAGGCCCCTTTGCCGCAGTGCCATCAGCGCTTCCCGCAAGGTCATGGTGGAGACGCCGAGTTGGGCGGCGAGGTCGGTCTCGCCGGGCAGCTGCTCGCCGTCGGCGAGCAGTCCGAGGTCGATGGCGTCACCGAGCCGCCGCACTACGGCATCCACGCGGGCCAGGGTGTCGACCGGCGTGAAGACGACTCTGCGGGCGCCGGGTCTGTCTGGTTTCACGATCACCACCTTGCCAGTTGACCGAGCTTTTACCTCAACGGGCCCTTGAAATTAGAACTATGGCTTCATATGTTTACGGCCAACTCCCGACAGCACCAGAAAGGTTCCCGCCCATGGAGGGAATGGCCGTCCGGTTGCAGAACCTGCGTAAGTCCTTCGGCCGGACAGAGGCTGTGGCAGGAGTCGACCTGGAGATCGCGGAGGGCGAGTTCTTCTCGATGCTGGGACCGTCGGGCTCCGGCAAGACCACGGTGCTCCGGATGATTGCCGGCTTCGAGGCACCCACCGGCGGAACCATCGAGCTCGCAGGCTCCGACGTCACCCGACTGGCACCCTTCGAACGCGACGTGCATACCGTCTTCCAGGACTACGCCCTCTTCCCGCACATGACGTTGGAGCAGAACGTCGCCTACGGCCTCAAGGTCCGCAAGGTGCCGAAGGCTGAGCGTCTGAAGCAGGCCAGGGAGGCTCTGGCGAGCGTACGTCTCGCGGACTTCGGCACGCGTCGCCCGTCCCAGCTCTCCGGAGGCCAGCGCCAGCGCGTGGCACTGGCCCGCGCCCTGGTCGGTCGTCCGAAGGTGCTGCTGCTCGACGAGCCGCTGGGCGCCCTCGATCTCAAACTGCGCGAGCAGATGCAGGTCGAGCTCAAGGCGATCCAGCGCGAGGTCGGCATCACCTTCGTCTTCGTCACGCACGACCAGGAGGAAGCGCTGACGATGAGCGACCGGATCGCGGTCTTCAACCAGGGCCGCGTCGAACAGATCGGCACCCCGGCCCAGATATACGAACGCCCCGCCACCCCGTTCGTCGCGGGCTTCGTCGGCACGTCGAACCTGCTGGCCGGCGACGCCGCGGAGCAGGTTGTGGGCGGCCGGGGAACGTACAGCATCCGGCCGGAGAAGATCCGCGTGCTCAAAGAATCCGCCATCGCCGACGAGCCGCAGCACTCCAGTGCCACCGGCACCGTGGCGGAGGTCGTCTACCTGGGGGACGCCACCCGCCTCCTGGTGGACCTCGACGCGGGCGGCCGGCTCACCGCCTTGCAGCAGAACCTGGAGACCTCCTCCGAGGACGTCGCGGCCCTTCGCGGCTCCCGGGTCACGCTCCAGTGGCACCAACGGCACAACTTCCAGGTCCCTGAGGCCCGGTGAGCGCACACACCAGCACGACCCGTACCCGCCCCCTCTCTCTTCCGTGGAGATCCCTGTGCGTCTGAACCGAATGTCCCGAGCAGCGGCCACGCTCGGCGCCCTGCTCCTCGCCGGCGCCTGCGGCACCTCGGACACCGCTGCGACGTCGCCCGGTGGCGGCGGCTTCACCCCGCCCAAGCTCACCGCGCAGAAGACCCTCGGCAAGACGGAGGGTCAGGTGAACCTGATCGCGTGGGCCGGATACGCCGAAGACGGTTCCAACGACGCGAAGGTCGATTGGGTCACCGACTTCGAGAAGAAGACCGGCTGCCAGGTCAACACCAAGACTGCGGGCACCTCCGACGAGATGGTCAGCCTGATGAAGACCGGTCAGTACGACGCGGTCTCCGCCTCCGGTGACGCGGCGCTGCGGCTGATCGCCTCCGGCGACGCCGCACCCGTCAACACCGAGTTGGTGCCCAACTACAAGGACGTCTTCGCCGGGCTGAAGGACCAGCAGTGGAACTCGGTCAAGGGTGTCTCCTACGGCATCCCGCACGGCCGCGGCGCCAATTTGCTGATGTACAACACGAAGAAGGTCTCCCCGGCGCCCGACTCCTGGTCCGCGGTCTTCGACAAGTCCTCGGCGTACAAGGGGAAGGTCACGGCGTACGACTCGCCGATCTACATCGCGGACGCCGCCCTGTACCTGATGAAGGCCAAGCCGTCCCTCGGCATCAAGGACCCGTACGCCCTGGATCAGAAGCAGTTCGACGCCGCCGTCGACCTGCTCAAGGAGCAGAACGCCAACGTTGGTGAGTACTGGAGCGACTACCTGAAGGAGGTCTCCGCCTTCAAGAGCGGCGACTCGGTGGTCGGCACCAGCTGGCAGGTGATCCTGAACACCGCCCAGGCCGAGAAGGTCCAGGTCGAGGCCGTCCTCCCCAAGGAGGGCGCCACCGGATGGTCCGACACATGGATGATCTCCGCCAAGGCCGAACACCCCAACTGCGCTTACAGCTGGATGAATTGGATCATATCTCCGAAGGTGAACGCTCAGGTCGCCGAGTACTTCGGTGAGGCCCCGTCCAACGCGAAGGCCTGCACTCTGACCGCGGACAAGAACCACTGCGCCACCTACCACGCCGCCGACGAGCCGTACTGGAAGGACGTCCATTTCTGGACCACGCCCATCGCACAGTGCGTGGACGGGCGTACGGACACCACCTGCGTGCCGTACGCCAAGTGGGTTCAGGCCTGGACCGAGATCAAGGGCTGAGGGTTACCTGCCGATGACCACCACCGCGCCTGCCGCCGGCCCCGTCCGGCGGCTCGCCGGGGCCCTGCACCGCCGTCCCCGGCTGCAGCTGTCCCTGTTGCTCTCCGCGCCATTGGCATGGCTCGCCCTGGCCTACCTGGGCTCGCTCACCGTGTTGTTCCTCTCCGCGTTCTGGACCACGGACTCCTTCACCTCCAACGTGGTGAAGATCTGGAACACGGACAACTTCACCGCACTGTTCACTACCGACGTCTACCGGCAGGTCGCCCTGCGCAGCATCGGCGTCGCCCTCGCGGTCACCGTGCTGTGTGTGCTGATCGCCTTCCCGATCGCCTTTTACACCGCTCGCATCGCGAATCCCAAGCGGCGGCCGCTCCTCGTCGTGGCGATCCTCACTCCGCTGTGGGCCAGCTACCTGGTCAAGGCGTATGCCTGGCGGCTCATCCTCGCCCACGGCGGCCTGCTCGACTGGGCGCTGAAGCCACTGGGACTCGAAGGGCCCGGGTACGGACTCACCGCGACTGTCCTGGTGCTGACCTACCTGTGGCTGCCGTACATGATCCTGCCGATCCACGCCGGACTCGAGCAACTCCCGGCCGGCCTCCTGGACGCCTCCGCCGACCTCGGCGCCCGCACCGGCCGGACCTTCCGCTCCGTGGTGCTGCCGATGATTCTGCCGTCCGTCGCGGCCGGCTCGGTCTTCACCTTCTCGCTCAGTCTCGGCGACTACATCGCCGTACAGATCGTCGGCGGAAAGACGCAGCTCATCGGCAACCTCATCTACTCCAACATCACCCTGGACCTGCCTCTGGCCGCCGCACTCGGCACCGTGCCCGTCGTGGTCATCGTGCTCTATCTGCTCGCGGTGCGCCGTACCGGAGCCCTCAGCAGCCTCTGACCCCTCTCCTCAACCTCCGTAGCACGCACAGCGAAGGCCCTCATGAACCTCTCCCGCCCCGCGCGTGTCACAGTGCGCATCGCCGCCGGGCTCGGTTTCGCGGTGATCTACGTCCCGCTGCTCCTGGTCCTCGTCAACTCCCTCAATCCAGACCGCAGTTCGGGCTGGCCTCCGCCCGGACTCACCTTCGACTGGTGGGTGGCCGCCTGGCACAGCTCAGGCGCGCGCGACGCGCTGTGGACCTCGGTCAGGGCCGGGCTCGGCGCGACCGCGATCGCGCTGGTCCTCGGTACGCTCATCGCCTTCGCCTGCCAGCGATACAAGTTCTTCGGACGTGAGACCATCTCCTTCGTGGTCGTCCTGCCGATCGCACTGCCGGGCATCGTCACCGGTGTCGCGCTCAACACCGCCTTCCGTACGGTCCTCGAACCGCTCGGAGTGGGCCTCGGAATGTTCACGGTGGTCGTCGGCCATGCCACCTTCTGCATCGTGGTCGTCTTCAACAACGTGATCGCCCGGCTGCGCCGGATGCCCGGTTCGTACGAGGAGGCCGCGATGGACCTCGGGGCCCACAGTTTGCGTACGTTCGTCGACATCACCTTTCCGCTGGTGCGTTCCGCGCTGGTGGCGGGCGGACTCCTGGCCTTCGCCCTGTCCTTCGACGAGATCGTCGTGACGACGTTCACCGCCGGGCCCGGAGTCCAGACCCTCCCCGTGTGGATCTTCTCCAACATGGCCCGACCCCAACAGGCCCCTGTCGTCAACGTCGTTGCCGCCGTCCTCGTCGTGCTGTCCGTCATACCGATCTATCTCGCCCAGCGGCTGTCGTCGGACACCGCCTCCGGCAGCCGCATCTGATGGGAGCATCCCCGTATCCCAGGAGATGGCCGACATGCTCACCCCGGGCGGGCAGGTGCCACACGACACGCTGACGTACAACCGATCGCCTCTGATCGATCAGCACAGCGCCAGTAGCTCGCCACGGCGCCCCGGATCCCTGAAATCCGAGTCGCCGAGCGGTGGTTCAGCCATGGCGGACCTGGCCTCCACGTACCCGAACTTCACCCAGCAGGGCCGCAGTTCCGCTCAGCCAGGGGTCCGTCCGGCCACCCCTGCCGAATCAGTCGGGTCGAGCCGCTGTCCGCGCGCTCATCGGCGAAGCTCACTCGCCCTGGGACGGTGGCTGAGGTGATCACATCGTGGCCGCGCCGGTCACCATTGCCGCTGTTCCGGTGAGCAGGAGGGCGACGATGAAGGTGATGCTCCTCGCTCCGGAGCGGCGGTCGGCCGCGGGGTCGGGCGTGTAGACAGCCGGATCCGTGGGGGCGTAATGGATGGTGAGGTCGCGGCCGAGGGACAGGCCCGGGCCGGGGATGCCGTCGCGGGACAGGACGGTGACACGGGTGCCCTGACGGGTGGTGAAGACGACGACGGGAGCGTGGTTGACGATCTCGTCGGCCTCCCCGTCGGTGTAGACGTCCTTGGTGACGGCCACGACACGCGCCGGGACAGCGACGGCCGAGGCCAGCAGGGCGTTTCGGGCGCGCACCAGGCGGATGTCGGGGCTGAACGCCGCGACGGCGGTCAGCAGGGCGCCGAAGCCGAGCAGTGCCCACGGGTAGCCCCGGACGACGGTCGCATGGATCACCAGCCCGATGAGGAGCAGGGCGACCGCGCAGTCGGGGCCGTTGCGTCCACTCTTCTCGCCCGTGGTGTCGATCACGATGAGGAACCGGTGCGGTTGCCCGGGTGGATAGCGCACGTCGAGTTCCCGGCCCACCCAGGCTTCCTGGATCGCGTCGCCGTGCCTGCCCGCGTTCGGCAGGGTGAACTCCTGCCCGGTGGCCGGGTCCTGGAACGCGATCGTCACCGGTATCCCGGGCTTCTTGGAGTCGCCGTGGGACGGCTGCTCCACTTCCACGATCCGCGCCTTCACCCATACCGCTCGCTGAGCCCTGGTCACCCCGGCGAGCGAGCGCCCGTAGCCGAGCAGCGCCAGCCCCGCGGGCACCACCCACCACAGCTCCAGTACCTCGTAGCCGTTCATTCGAGCCCCCGCCCCTTCGCCGCGGAAGGCCGCTCGCGGGACGCTTCGGCCGCGCACCCGGCACACGGGCCGCGCAGGTATGAAGGATCCCACCCGTAGACCGACCGCCCGGATTCGTCCCCGCCCTGGTCGAGGTCGGCCATGTCAGGGGAGAGCAGGACGGAATCGGTCACCGGCGCCTCGTGCAACGGCGTCGGGGTCACGGTGCCACGCCGTCCCCGGCGTAGAGGTATCCGCCGGGCCGGGCGGGGTCGGACACCAGCAGTACCTGGTCGCCGGTGCGGGGGATCCGGAGTTTGGAGACGATGGTCTGGAGGGTGATCCGGTCGGTGGTCCCGGAGGGTTGCAGGACCAGGTCGACGACCGGGTCGTGGTTGACCAGCTTGCCGGTGTCGCTGATCGATACGACGACGGCGGGTGTGGTCGGCGCTCCCATGGCGAGCAACTGCCGGACGTCGAGGCCGGAGTGGTACGCGCCGATCGACTGCTGGACTCTGGCGAAGTCCTCGTTTCCGAGGAATGCACGCGTGGCGCGGCCGTAGAAGCCTTTGCCGCCGGCCACCTGGCCGGCGATCTCGGCCGCCCGCTCCTCGCGGTTCTGGCGGCGATTCCTGAAGATTCCCATGTCGGCTCTCCTACTGGTGATGTCTCGTGCGGTTGGGACACGGGGGTTGGCCGGCAGCCGGAGGGTGACCTCGTTCTCGGCGCCCGGCAGGTACGGGACGGTGACGACGCGGCCGACCTGGAGGCGGCCGGTCAGGCGGTCTGGTAGAGGCTGTTCGACGGTCGCCTCGTACGACGATCCGCCGGGGCGGCCGACGAGTTGCCCGGCGACCGAGGTGACCGCCCCGCGGCCGGTGCCGCGCGGTTGACCGTCCTGGCCATGGGGTCCCTCCTCGCCGTCGGCCTGGTCCGACGGTGTGGACGCTAGCGGCCGGGGACACCTACCGATCCCAGGTTCGCCCGCCCTTTCCGGACGACGTACTCTCCTCACATGCCGCCTCCGAGCCAGCAGACCGGCGAGCGCCGACCGCGCGCCATGGTCATCGACCGGGCCTGGCGTGACCTCGGTCCGGGGCTGGAGTCGCTGAGCGGCCCCGGTGGCGCACCGTTGACCCGGACGGTCAAGCTGATCGTGCTGCCGCTGATCGTCAGGCCGGCGCTGCATCCTGAACTCGCGGTGGACTTCCTCGGACCGGCGCAGGCCGCGCGCCTGGACGCGCTGATCCGGGAGTCGGGTACACGTCTTGAGGCGACGGCGCAATGGTTCAAACTGCTCAAGAGGGCCCGCAGGGCACTGGGCATCGTGGCCGGCAACCCCCAGGACCTGTACTTCCAGCGGTGCTTCGAGCTGGCCACCGAGCACGGAATACCCTCGGCCGGTGCGGACACGGTGGCCAGGGCCGTGGTGGAGGACGTGGCCGGTGCGGCCGACGGACGCACGGTGGAAGTGCTGAAGGACCATCTGGCGGACGCCGCCCGGCGCGCCCGGCTCGACGGGGAGCTGACCACCGTTTGGGAGAACCGTCAGCCGGCCCGGGCCACTGACGCGGTCACGGCGGTCGCACTGTCGGCAGAGGTGCTGGAAGCCTGCGGCATGCCGAGGCCGTCGCGGAACGCGCCGCAGTACACGGCCATGGTCGAGGCGGGACACGGAGGATTGTTCGGCCGGGCCCTGTGGGCGACCGCGAGCGATGTCTGGGGCCGTGATGATCTTCCGGCGCATCTGGGGCTGACCGCGTGGCAGGTGCCGCCGTGTCCGGAAACCGGGCGGGGTGCCTCGACGGCCACGCTTCCCGCGCCACTGGACCGCACGCTCTTCGAGCGGCTCTTCGTCGTCCTGCAGTCGTCGGCCCGGCGCGAGGAGCTGCCGACGGTGCCCGAGCTCGTGGGCCGGGAGGTCGGACGCAGTTGCGCTCCGCTCGGTCTCCACGACGAGAGCCTGCGCGTCGCCGTGGTTCTCGGCGGGCGGCTCGCGGTCGGTCTCGACCCGCTGGGCAGCGGGGATTGCGTGCTGGGGCGGACCGCGGCGCACCGGGCCGTCAACAGCCGCTGGCGACGGGAGGCTTCGGTTCTTCGTGCCCGCCGGATGACCGTTTCTCCCAGTCCCGACCCGGACGGCGGCGTCCTGGACGCCCTCGCCCAGGACCTCCGTACCCCCTGGGCCGCCTACATGCGGCGGCTGTGGGTGCGGCTGCACGGGAGGGATGTCCGCGACGCACCGCTGGGCGACCTCGCGTCGGCCTGGGCGGTGCTCGACGGGGTCGCCCGCTCGGTGATGATGGACCACCGCGCCAGGGTCCGGTCGGCGCTGCGCTCGCTGTCGGCGACCACCGCGGAAACGGCCGAGCGGAGCGGCGCGTGATGGCGCGGGCCGGCATCGACGTCCATGTCGCGCGGGGCGAGGACGGCACGATCCGGGTCTCCGCCGGCCCTGCCGTGGACCGGGCCGAGGACGGCAGCGCCGTGGCCGCCGCGGGTCCCGGCTGCACCGGGGCCGTTCTCGACGTCGCGGGCGCGGTTCTGGTCTGGCCCGTCCTCGGGGAACCGGGTTTGCCGGTGGCGGAGGTGCATGACGTGGGGCGCGCGCAGCAGTGGCTGTGGGCGGTCTACGGCGAGCGCACCGCCACTGCCGTGCACGCCTGCGCGGCAGGGGAGTCGGCCGGTGCCCGGATGACGGCGGACATGACCGCTCTCGCGGGCGGCGCCGCCCGGCTCGGCTTCGGGCACTGGGCGTCCCGGTGGTGGCCGGCATCGTACGTGGACGGGATACCGGCGCTCGAACCGGACGTGCTCGGCCTGGAGCTGGCCGCGCTCACCCACCGGTGCCAGCAGTTGTTCGACGACTTCGGTGATCAGCCCGATGACTGCGTGGCCGAACTGATCGAGGAGCACGAGGCCGGCCTCGACCCACTGATCCAGTGGTGGCGCGCGGCACCGCAGCCGGCGGACACGGCACGCCAACTGGAGAGCGTCCTGCGGCTGATCGACGACGCGGCGGACAGCGCCGGGCTGGACGGGTCGGCGCTGCGCCGCCTCCGCTCATCGCTGGACCAGCGCCGTCAGGGCGGTACGCCGGTCAGCCCCGGTGCGCTGTTCGCCCGGCATGACGGCTACGCACTCACGGCGGGCGAACCGCACCTCGCGGGCGGCCGGGTGATAGCCCGAGGCTCGGGTACCAACGACTGGCGCCGCTACCCGCCCGGCTTCGTCGACTCCTCTGAGCACGCGGTGTCCTGGACCGCTCGCGCACTCGGCGCACGACGGCTGATCGAGGTCGAGGTCGTCGCGCACGTCGCGGCACCCGCAGGCGGTGCGCCCCTCGTCGCGGAGGTCCGTGTGAACGGCGGCCACCCGGACCGGGTGTTCCTCGCCGGACGGGACGACATGTGGACCGGCCGGGCGGATCTGGACCTGCGTCTTCCGGCCGGGGCGATGCCGCCACGCTTCGAGGTGGGTGTACTGCTGCCCGGATTCGACCCTGGTCCGGGTCCCGAAGGCCGCGCCGACCGCGACGCGATCCGCGCGCTGGTCCGGCGGCGACTGGTGGCCGCGGCACAGCCCCTGGCGCACGACGGGTCGCCGCACGACATGCCTTCGAGGCCGTTCCTTGCCGAGACAGCCGCTGCTGCCACCGGTGAGGACTACTGACGGATGCCGGACGAGGACGAGGAGAACGCAGTGGTGACGCAGCTGTACGGGGAGCCGTTCGACAGCGGCTTCGCCCGAGCCGAGGAGCATCAGCTGGCTGCTGATCCCCGGGCCGCGTGTGCCGTCTACGAGGAGTTGCTCACCGTGGCCGAGTCCATCGAGGACTCGCCCGATGTGCGGTTCCTGCGGGCGCACCTGCTGTCCGACATCGCGAGCGTCCGGCTCACCGCCACGGACCTGGTCGGGGCGGAGGAAGCCGTCGAGCGGTCCCGAGGCCTGCTCATCGGCGTCGAGTCGGTGCCGATGGGGCCGCGTGGTCGTCAACTGTGGCTGGAAGTCCTGCTGAAGACGCTGTTCGCCAGGGCCGACCTGCTGCGCAGGACCGGGCGCCTGGACGAGGCACTGGGGTGTCTGGACGAGGCGGCGGTCAGGTTGCCCGAGTTCGACGATCCCGAGGGGCTGCGTACTTCCGAACTCAGCCTGAACCGGGTGCATCTGCTGATGGAGCGAGGCGAGTGGGGAGCCGCGGAGGAGCAGGCCTCGGCGCTGCTGTCCACCCTGCCGGAGACCGCCGTGGAGACCGCGCCGCGGCTGCTCACCGCCCTCGGCCTGATCTGCGCCTCGACCGGGCGGTTCGACCTGGCCGAGGACCACTTCGCCCGCGCGGAGGACGGTTTCCGGGCGATGGGGAACACCGGTGAGCTGCAGTCGCTGGTCGCCCACCGGGCGTACGCCGCGATGCACCGGGGCGAACTCGACCTCGCGGAGCGGTTGTTCGCCGAGGCGTCGGCGGTCTTCGAACGACAGGGGCAGTTCGGTGACCTGGCGGTCTGTGAGCAGGCCCGTGGCTTTCTCGCCGGCCGCCGTGGCGACACCACCGACGCGGACGACCTGCTGGGGGCGAGCCTGGCCCGGTTCGAACGACTCGGCGCCTCGATCGCGGCCGCCGACACCATGCTGCTGGGCGCCCAGCACGCCTATGACCGGGGCGACATCGAGGAGATGAAACGGCTGGCCCATGAGGCCCGCGAGGTGTACCAGGCGCGGGAGGTGTACGAGCGGTGCGCACAGGTCGACCTCATGCTCGCGAAGATTCTTGAGCACAACCTGGACCTCACGCACCACGGCGACCATGAGACGGAGTCCATCGGCACCGCGCTCTCCCTCGCCCTTCCCGCCGCACTGGCCCTGGAAGCGGCGCGCTACGACTTCGTCACCGCCCGCGCGCGCAGTCAGTGGCTGGAACTGGCCGACGACGCCATGCGGTTGGTCTTCCGCCTCGCCGTACGCCGACAGGACCAGGGACTGCTCTTCGAACTGGTGGAACACCGCTGTGCGGGCGCCTCCCTGGCCTTGGACCGGACGCCGCCGTCGGCGACGCGCACCCCGCCCTCCGAGCCGGCCGGGTCCGCCGAAACGGTCTTCCCGAGCGCGGCCATGAAGGCGTACGGGCACGTCGAAGGCCCGATGACGCTCGGGGGTGTGGCGGCGGAGGCAGCGGCCTCCGCCGGCCTGCGCGTCGCGCCGCCGCCGAAGGTGCGGATGTCGCCGGACTCCGGCCGCGCCGCGCTCCAGGAGTACATCGCGGCGGCCGAGTTCCGCTATCACCGGCGGATCGTGAGCGAGGAAGAGGCGCCGTTCTGGGTCACCGACGACCTGACGAGCCGCCCGGTGGTCCAGGTCCGGTTGGCCGACGCCGGCGATCTGTTCATGACCTGGACCTGGGCTGGCGGGGCCCGGGGGTTCGGCACCGGCCGCGGGCCCGGTGACGAAGTCGACCAGGCGGTCGGTGCGCTGGCCGCCGCGCTGCCGGGGGCGGGCGGCGGAACGGACGGGATACGGCGAGCGTTCGAATCGGGAGCGATGGCCGATCACCGGACCGAACACCGGCTCGCACGGGTGCTGGCCGAGGCGCTGTGGCCGGAGGGGCTGACGGCGCAGATACGCCAGGTGTCGGCGCGGGCGGGCCGTCCGCTGCTACGGATCCAGCCGTCGCCCCGGGTCGCCCAGGTCCCCTGGGAGCTGCTTGCCGTCGACGACGATGTCCGGCTCATCGATCTGGCGGACGTCGTGACCACCGCCCCGGTGTCGCTGCGGCGGCGGGATCCCGGCGCACGTCCGACGCCGCACGCGGACACCGATGCCGACGCGGTCGTTCTCGTCCTGGACCCCCGGGTGCCCGGATTCCGGGCCGACTCCTCGCTCGGCTCGGTCCTGGGACCGCCCGGCTCGGACCCGGAGCTGCTGTCGTTCGTCCGGAGCCGCCTCGACACCGGCGCCGTCGCACCGTCCGTCGCCACCCCGGCCGAGGCATTCCGCCGCACCGACCTGGACCGGGACTGGCTGAGCGGCGTGCTCCGCAAGGGGGCGCGCAGACTGATGTACGTCGGGCACGTCAGCGGCGCGCCGGTCGAGGGCGGGCAGAGCGAGGACGGCACGCTCCATCTGTGCTGCGGTCCGGGGACCGACGGCCTGGCCGAGCCGATCCGCACCCATCGGCCGCTGTCCGCCAAGGATCTCCTGCTCGGCACGCTCCCCTTGTGCGCGGACGGGGAGCCGGGGGCGCGGATCTGGCCCGCGCCGTCCCGTGTCGCCCTCATCGGCTGCGAAAGCGGCGGCGACCTGCGGTTCGCCGAGTCGTTCGGCCTGGCGACGGCGATGATCCACAACGGTGCCGAGCTGGTCACCGCCACCCGCTGGGTGCTGCCCACCAGCTTCGCCTTCCACCGGCTGGCCGGCCTGCCCGAGTCCGTACGCCCGCTGTCGGAAGCGATCATCGCCGTCGACACCGCCCACGAGCACCGCGACCCCGTACACCGGCTCGGTCAATGGCAGCGCGAGCAGCTCAACCACTGGCGCGCCGACGGCCGGATCGAACACTCGCCCCTGTTGTGGGCGGCCATGACCTGCATCGTCGTATGACCGGCAAGCGGTCCGCCGGGACCTGATACACAGCGGGGCGGACGAACGGCGACGACGAGCTGCCGCTGCGCGGCCGGGTGAACCCGCAAGGGGGAGGTTTCGGCAACCCGCGTCGGAAACCAACCTCGGAGAACGGTGCTTGGGGTAGTTTCCGACCGTGCTTATCGGCTACTGCCGCTTCTCGGCGGCCGACCAGAGCCCTGATCGTCAGATCGACGCCCTGCCGCGGGCCGGCGTCGACCGCGACCACATCCACGTCGACACCGCGAGCGGCGCGAAGCCGTCCCGCCCGAAGCCCGACCTCGTCATGCGACCGCTGCGCGAGGACGACACGCCGAAGGTCACCCGTCCCGACCGGCTCTCCCGCTCCGTGCCGCGCCTGCCCCTCGGTGCCGAGCCGCGCGAGCGGGGCATCGGGCAGCACTTGTCCAGCAGGGCGGCGACACCTCCACCACGGAGGGCCGAGCCCGGGACGGGCACCGGCGGGGACTGCTGCCGGCGCCACCGGCGCTGCTGAGTGAGATCACTCGCCGCGCGTTGGAGCGACTGCTCACCTCGCAGTCGCCGCGCGAACTCGACCGGACCGCGGCCGATCTGCTGCGGGCGACCGTCGGCACTGTGCTGTACGGGGCGATCCGCTCCGCACCACCCGGCACCGACGAAGAACAACTGGGCGGTCCAGCCGACAGCCCGCGATGACGAGCAGGAGGTGGGCCCGTGACTGGGGCAACCGGCAGAGTGGCCTTGGTGACAGGGGCCGGCAGCGGAATCGGTGCGGCCACCGCGCGCCTTCTGGCCGCGCGAGGGATGCGCGTGGTGGTCAACTACCTCCGCAGCGGCACGGCGGCCGAGGAGGTCGTGGCCGGCATCGAGGCCGCGGGCGGCCGGGCCATGGCCGTACGGGCCGACGTGCGCGAGGCGGCGGCGGTCGCGGGCCTGACCGAGCAGGTCCAGGCTGCATGGGGTGGCATCGACGTGCTCGTGCACAACGCGCTCACCCCGTATGTGATCAAGCCGTTCCAGGACATGACGTGGGAAGAACTGGGCGGCAAGCTCGACGACGAGATGCGTGCGGCGTTCGCGGTCACCAAAGCCGTTCTGCCGGCCATGACCGAACAGGGCTGGGGACGCATCATCTATCTCGGTACCGGCCTCAGCAGTCGGCCTCGGGAGGGCATGATCGCGCTCGGCACGGCCAAGGCGGCACTGGCGCAGTTCGCCCGGTACCTCGCCCAGGAACTGGGCCCGCGCGGCATCACGGTCAACGTCGTCGAGCCCGGCCCGGTGGAGGACACCCGCATGGCGAAGGTGCTCGACGAGGCGAACAAGCAGCGGCAAGTGGCCGCTACCCCCCTGGGCCGCCTTGCACACCCGGGCGATGTCGCCCAAGCGGTCGCGTTCTACGCCGATGAGGACAACGCCTTCATGACCGGCACCACTGCCGCGGTCAACGGCGGGATGTCCATGTACTGACGCCCGCCGTCCTCCGGACCCGGGGCCATCCCGTCCCGGTCCGGCCGACGGCCCGACCGTATCCGGCACACCGTCACCTCAGCACCACGGGCCGCAGCAGCCGGGCTCGCGACACGCGCGGGCGCACGGCGGTGGCACGATCAAGGAAGAGCGTTCATGTACACGATCGATCTCGCCTACGTCGGGCGGGGCCTGCACGAGGAACTGGTCGCGTACATCGCCGACCAGCAGGGCTACTACGCCGACGAGGACGTCCACGTGGCGCTGCGCGACGGCTGCGCCTGGGACGAGGAGCGGCTGCGCCGGGGCGCCACCATCGGGCTCGGCCGGGCACTGCTGTCCCGGCTCGCCAAGGGCATCCCCTGGGTCGCACTCGAAGTCAACACCCACTGCCCGCTGTTCTGGTTCCTCGCCCGCCCCGGCCCGACCTCCCTGGCCGACCTGGCCGGCCGACGGCTGGCGGTACACGCCCCCCAGACCGCACCCGGGTGCTTCGCCCGGATCGTGCTGCGCCAGGCCGGCCTCGACCCGGACCGCGACATCGACACCATCGTCCGCCCGCCCGGCGACTACGGCCTGGACCTGCGCCGGCTGAACGACGGCACGATCGACGCCGCCCTGGTCGGCAGCACCATGGCACCGGAAGCGGTAGCCGCCGAGCACGGCTGGCAGGTGCTGGCCTGGATCGGTGACCACTTCCGGATCCCCACCGTGGGTGTGGCCGTCGACCCCACCTACGTCCACCCGGACGACCCCGCGGTCCAGGCCGTCGTACGAGCCCACCGGCGCGCCCTGCAGGTGATCCACAACGAACCCGACACCACGGTGCGGTACATCCGGACGTTTCTCGGCCGACACACCGCGGACGAAGCCCGCGCCCACTACGAGACGTTCATCGCACCGTATTTCACCATCGACGGCCAAGCCGACCTCACCGTCGGCGCCACCGCGATCACCGCGGTCGCCGCCGAACTCGGCGTCCCCGCCACCGTCATCGCAGCCGAGTTCTATCGCACCGCAGCCGCTAGGGGCCCGACGGTGCCGACGCCGCCGGGCCCCTAGCGGCTGCGGTGCTGATGCCGCCGTCATCGCGGCCGATCAGAGCCTCATGAGCCATATATGGGGCACCAATCATCGAAAGGCGCATGTCATGAAGTTCGCAGTCATCGGCGGAACCGGGCTGATCGGGTCACGGGTCGTCAAGAACCTGAACGCGGCCGGGCACCAAGCCGTACCGCACTCGCTGTCGTCAGGCGTGGACATCATCACCGGCCGGGGGCTGGAGGAGGCCGTGGCGGGTAGCGACGTCGTCATCAACCTGACGAATTCCCCGACCTTCGACGACGCCTCGCTCGCCTTCTTCCGGACTTCGATGGACAACCTTCTTGCCGCGAGCGAGAAGGCCGGGGTCAGACACTTCGTCATCCTCTCGATCGTCGGAGTGGACCACGTGCCCGATCTGGACTACTACCGGGCGAAGGTGCTTCAGGAAGACATCCTCAAGGCCGGGTCGATCCCCTATTCCATTGTCCGCGCCACGCAGTTCATGGAGTTCATGGACGCGACCCTGTCCATGACCACCGACGGCGACACCGTCCGCCTGCCACGCACGCCCATCCAGCCGATCGCCGCCGCGGATGTCTCCACCGTTGTCGCCGAAGTCGCCGCAGGCAGTCCTCTGAACGGCTTCGTCAACATCGCAGGTCCCGACGTCTACCCCCTCGACGAACTCGGCCGGCTCACCCTGACCGCCAAGGGCGACGGGCGCTCCGTCGTCACCGATGACACCGCCGGCATGTTCGCCGCAGTCCATGGCGACGTCCTCACCGCCCGAAACGATGCCCGTATTGCCCCCACCAATTACACCGGCTGGCTCTCCTGAATCAGCCCCCTCCAACGGAACCTTCAAGTGAGGGACGGACAGGACGGATCGCTCGCCAAGACGGACATGGCCGGGGCGCCTTGGGGCGCCCCGGCTGCTTCATGGGCAGGAGGACCGGCCGTCTGCCTACCTGGCGGATGGCCCGGTCACCCATGTCATTCCGGACGGCGGCCTCGTGCCGCATGGAGGGAGTGGGTTCATCGGCGCGCACACCCGGGGAGCGGGTCAGCCGGCCGTGGTGAGGCGGCAGGGGTCGCCAGGCCGACCAGTGGGCGGGAAACGTCCGCTCCCACCCCGCGGCGGGAGGAGCGGCTCGACCAGGGCCCACTCGTCGTCCCAGATGTCGGAGGGACAGCAGCGTCGCCGCGGCAACTTCTCTCCCTTCCTTCGATCAAGGACGGGCAGGAGCGGCCGGTTTGACCTTCCGGAGCCGTCACCTGAATTCTGGTTGCCCGAAGCCGGGCAGACAGCGATGATCCTCCTTGTGTCCGACACTGTGCCTGCAGGTTCCGTGCTATGGCCGTATCCCAAGATCTCCGCGAGGGGACGGCTTGGCGTGTCCGGGGCCCGGGAGTGGGTCGCGGTGGAGAAGGTGCACGGTGCGCACTTCGCGGTGGTGTGTGATGCTTCTGGGGTCCATCCGGCGAAGCGGCGTGAGCTGTTGGGCAGCGATGCGCTGGATGGTTTCTTCGGCGTGAGCAGGGTCTGGCCGGTGTTGTCGGTGGCGGCAGCCCGTTTCGCCTCCGCACTGCGCAGTGTATGGGGCGACGCCGCGGTGGTGACGATCTACGGCGAGCTGGCCGGTGGATGCTACCCGCACCCAGATGTTCCTGCCGTTGCCGGGGCCGAGCCGGTACAGACGGGCGTCTGGTACGCGCCGGGCCTGCACTGGCTACCGTTCGACGCATCGGTCGAGAAGGCCGAGGGCCGTTGTTGGATCTCTGACCGTGCTCTGCGCGGAGCCGCGGCGGCCGCGGGGCTCGTCTGTCCTCCCGCTCTCGGGCACGGCGCACTGAACAAGCTCCAGGAGCTGCCGTGCGCCTTCTCCACAAGAGTCCCAGCCCTTTTCGGGCTGCCCGAACTGGCGGACAATCTCGCCGAAGGCTATGTCCTCAAGCCGGCCGGCGAATGGCCGGAGGCGGATTCCGCAGGTGCGGGCGGGCGTCCGGTGGTCAAGGTGAAACAAACGTCTTTCGCCGAGGACGAGCGGTTCAACGGCGCACGTCCCTATCTGCCACCGCCGCAGGGAGCGGCCGGAGTTCCCGCTTGGCTCCTGGCCCAGGCCTCGGCACTCCTCACCCCCGCTCGCGCGGCCGCCGCGGTCAGCAAGCTGGGCCCCCGCACTCCGGTGGACGCTGTGGCGGAGGAGATCACCCGGGATGTTTCGGAAGAGCTCGCCGAAGCGGTGGGAGGCCTGGAGGACACACTCCTACGCCCGCTGGAGCGGGCCCTTCTGCCCGGGGCACACTCTCTGGCGGTGTTTGACGCCAAGGACCGCCATCCCTCCCGGACAGGCAGAGAAGGCACACGCTGAGGGAAGCGAGTGATCACCTCCGCATGACAGGCGTGGCTTTCCAGGGCGCTGGCCGGGCCGGTGCTCCTGGACGACGCCGCCGCGGCGTCACCGAGCGAGTGCCTCGGCCAGTTCGGGCTGACGCCCGAGCCGGCCGAGAGACTGCGGGTCGGAGCCCAGGACGCGGGCGTGATCCACTGCCGCGACCCGTTTGACTCGCCGTTCTCCGCACCCGGCCGGCTCTGCGCGGTTGCACCCCTGCGCTTCCTGGAATGCCGCAACGCGTGGACTCTCCCGTCGAAACTGCCCCAACTGCTGTTGCTCTCCGACCACCTGGAAGCAATGCGCCGACGGCTGAGCCCGGTGCACTTCCACACCCTCTGGAAACACAGCGCCGCCAGCCTGGTGGCAGTCCTGGCCCACCGCACCGATCAGGAGATTGCCCCCGCCCGTCGGCACATTGCCGACGGCGGCGTGAGTCTCCGGCTTCCCCTGACGGCACGAGCGGAGTTCACATATGAACCCACCCCCTTCCCCTTGCGCGCGCCGGCACCGTGTTCGCCGACGACGAGCCGTCGCCGGGGGACGCCTGAATCCGGTCTTGCTGTGACCAGCATCACACCGTGCGGAGCGAACTTCGGCACCCGGCTCGCATCTGGTTGGTGTCGGGTCACCGAACGGCCTGGGAACCGTCCTTTCCGCTTCACCGAGGAACACTCGAGGGAGCTGACGCATCGTGAGCAGCACGCCACACGCACGAAACATCGTCCTGATCCACGGCGGATTCGTCGACGGATCCGGCTGGAAGAGATCACCGCGCCGCCGTGACCGGCGGCAGCCATGCTGTCTACCGCCGGGCCCAGGACGGCGAGACCGGAGCCCTCGGTCTGCTGCTGGCCCGTCATCAGGCGCCCATGCACGCGGCGGAGGGGTCGCCCACGGTGACGCTCTGCATCCTGGCGGCGATCGCGTCGACGACCTCGTCGTAGCGGCTGAGCGGGGCCAGGATGCGGGTATGGGCGATGCACGCCTCTCCGTTGTGGCGAGCCGTTCTCCGTGACAAGCGCGGCCAGTTCGTCAGCGCGCGCGGAGTGGAGCTCGTTGAAGCGGGCGATCACGCGCCGGCGTTCCTCGGGCGTCAGATTCGGCCAGAGACCGCGGTCGAACGCCTCACGAGCAGCGGCCACGGCGCGGTCGACGTCGGCGAAGGACGCCTCCGGCACGACGCCCACCAGAGACCGGTTGTGCGGGGAGCGGACCCGCAGGACGTGGGAGTTGGCAGGCGCGCCCCGTCTCGGTGGTGAGAGGGGGGACGCCGCCCGTCCTGAGCCGTCATCCTGCACCTGCCTTGCAGGGGAGAGGGCGGGGAACTCGGTCCTCGTGCTCGGGCGGGTGCTGTGGTCGGACCGTCCGGCCGGATTTTCGCGGCCGGTGGCCACTGGCGACGTGCCGCCGATAGCCGCGAAGGATGAATCCGTGGATCGCTCCGACGGGGTGGCGACGGCCGGTTCCCGGTTCGGTCACTCGGGCCAGTCGGAGTTCTTGATGACCTCGACGAAGTCGGTGCGCTGGAAGCCGGGCACGTAGTGGGCCAGCACATCGGCCGCCGACCACAGCCTCCCGGCCCTGGCCGCGTCCGCCGCCGTCAGCTCCCGGCACCTGACCCGACTGTTCCGCGCCGAACTGGGCACCACCCCCGCACGCTGGGTCGAGCGGGTCCGCCTCGACCGCGCCCAGCAGCTGCTCCTCGACGGGCACAGCGTCACCTCGGCCGCGCACCACAGCGGGCTCGGCACCGATGAGACCCGGCACCGGCTACGGCGGCGGCGGTTCCGTCCACTATCACCGCCTTCGCCACCAACACCGCAGGCCGGCAACTCGTCGGCCTGGAGATCCGCCACCGTCGCCGGGCTTGCGCCGAGGATCGCATCCGGACCGCCCGCGACACCGGTCTGCGCAACCTGCCCCTCCGCGCATCCGCCCGCAACCAGGTCCGGTTGGAGGCCGCCTCCCTCGCCCTGGACCTTCTCGCCTGGCAGCCCATGCCGACTTTCGACGGACCTGCCCGCCGCTGGGAGCCCAAGGCCCTCCGCCTGAAACCGTTCTTCGCAGCAGCCCGCCTGACCACAACAGGCCGATGCACCCACCTGCGCCGCCCGCCAGTGGCCCTGGACCAAGGATCAGGTGCCGCAACTCGGCAACAGACAAGCACCTGGCGCCTGGGGCCCCTGTGCTCCCTCACTCAAGGAGCCATCCTGGTCGAAAGCGGGGTGCCGGATGCGCTCGGGCCGTGAGCAGTTCGCCCCCGAGGAGGCCGCACTCGTGTGTGCGGCCGACGTACCGCGCCTGCAGCCCGAGTCCGGCGACGATGTCGGTCGTGGCAGGCGGCGGGGAGACGCTGCGCATGTGAGAGATCCAGGGCCTGCCCCACGGGCAAGCCCAGGAGTCGCGGCCTGGTCAGGCGCCCTGGCGCACGGCGATCGTGTCACCGATGCCGACGACACTGTCCGGCGCGGCGGAGGTTCTCACCGAAGTCAGTCGCCGTCTCATCCAACCCCAGTCGATGCGGCCCGGGCGAGGCACGCTGTCACCCGCCTGGAGTGCTTCCAGCTGCGCCTGAAGCCGATCGAGTGTGTGGAGACGCAGACTCACATGTGCTCGCATACACGGGTCTGGTCCAGCAGGTCTCCGTCCCGCCCCCCTCAGGGAGGGCGGGATGTCATGCCATCTGATGCAGAGGCCGTCGCGTGTCGGCACCTTGTCGGTCGTGTGCCGCACTCCGGTCTGTGAGCTATTGGACCGTACAGGTCGAGCC
The DNA here is from genome assembly GCF_040643055.1 of Streptomyces sp. NPDC047515. Classification (NCBI taxonomy): domain Bacteria; kingdom Bacillati; phylum Actinomycetota; class Actinomycetes; order Kitasatosporales; family Streptomycetaceae; genus Streptomyces; species Streptomyces sp. NPDC047515. The sequence goes on along the minus strand of NZ_JBEYTM010000011.1, from coordinate 54,827 downwards.
GTCTTCCAGGATCGAGGTACAGAAATGACGTATGCCGCCCAGGACCGCCCGCGCATCGGCTGGATCGGTACCGGCCGCATGGGCTTCCATGGTCTCGGCCTCGCGCGACCTGGAAGCGGTCACCACGGATCCGGGCGGCGTGCTGACCTCGCCGGATGCCGCACCGAGGGTGCTGGTTGACAATTCCACGGTCTCCACGCAGATGTCCGCACTGATCCGCGCCGCAGCTGCCAAGCGGGGGACCGACTTCCTGGCCGCCCCGGTAAGCGGGAACCCGCAGGTGATCGCCGCAGGCAAGTTGACCGTCGCGGTCTCCGGCTCGCGCACGGTGTTCGACCAGGTCGAGCCGTTGCTGGCACTGCTGGGACGCGGGGTGACCTACGTCGGAGAGGACGAGGTCGCCCGTCTCGTCAAGATCGCGCACAACGTCTTCCTCGGTGTCCTCACCCAGTCGCTCGCCGAGATCACCGTCCTCGCGGAGAAGGGTGGTGTCAGCCGCGCCGCCTTCCTGGAATTCCTCAACGGTTCCGTGTTGGGCTCGGTCTACACCCACTACAAGTCGCCGGCGATGGTCAACCTGGACTTCCAGCCGACGTTCACCATGCCGCTGCTGCGCAAGGACTTCGATTTGGGGCTGCACGCAGCCCGCGAGCTGGAGGTCCCGATGCCGCTCGCCGCAGCTACCGCTCAGCTTGTCGCGGGTGCGATCGGTGCAGGCCATGTGGAGGAGGACTTCGCCGCCTTGATCCTTGAGCAGGCCAGGAACTCCGGCATCACGCTGGAAGCCGAGAACGTCCCCGTGGACGACGGCCTGTCACCGCGCGCCTGACCGTCCGGGCTTGATCGCGTTGTGAGCCGGGGCGGCGTGAACCTCCACTCCGTGCTGCCTGCGCGCAGCACGACCTGTCCGTCCCCGTCCATCTCTTGCCACGGGCCGCCCGCGGTCAGGCGGACACGGAGGTTTTCGTCTGCGGGGATGCCGTCGACGAACGGCAGGGCCGGTATCGGCCGGCCCGGGTCCGTGGTTGCCCGGGCACGGACGATCTCCTTGGTAACTCCGTCGTCTGCTCCCCATGGTGGACATCCTTCGGGGGCCTCACACCCCCTGATCGCGCCTGGCCGCCCAAGTGGATCAGGCGCAGTGGCGGCGCGGAGAGACCTACGTAGGCTTGATCACGTAGGAACGCGGGCCTCCAGTTTCTGGGGGCTGCTGTGCGTTGTTCTCAAGAGGAGACGCATCATGACCCCTTCCCCTGCTGGTTCCCGGCGCTCGGAAACCGATGCCGCCGGATTCACGGCTTCGCCGCAGTTGGCCCAGGTGTTGCAACAAATCGTGGTGGATCTCGTCGAACTGCATCTCCAGGGGAAGCAGGCCCATTGGAACGTGGTCGGCCACAACTTCCGGGACCTGCACCTGCAACTTGATCAAATCGTCGACGAGGCCCGGGAGTCGGCCGACATCGTCGCCGAACGCATGCGCGCTCTCGCGACGTTGCCCGACGGCCGCTCCGACACCGTGGCGGCGAGCACCACACTCCCCGCGTTCCCGGAAGGGGAGCTGAGTGTGAGTGCTGTTGTCGATCTTGTCACCGCGCGCCTGCGTGCCACTGTCGATACGGTGCGGACCCACCATGACCAGGTGGACAGCGAGGATCCCTCCACGGCCGATCTGCTGCACGCGATCATCGACTCCCTGGAGAAGCACGCCTGGATGGTCAGTGCGGAAAACCGATCCCTCTGACACCATTCCACGCCCCTGGAAGCACGTCGGGAAGGTACGGGGTGTCAGCATCCGGTCCTGCTCGACCGCGGGTGTGCCGTCGAGCCAGGGCAGGGTTTTGCCGAAACGGGCCAGTACCGTCGCATCCTGCGGCCGGGGCACACGGATGAGCTCACCGCCCTGGACGCTGCGTGTACACGGACATCGGCACCGCGGGGATCCAAGGTCCATTTCCTCTGGTACGTGGCCCAGCGGGTCACGGTCTTCCCCCGACTTCACGCCCCTCACACCTGCGGGCCCCTACCGAAGGACCACATCATGCCTGCTTCCGTCGTCCTCATCACCGGTGCGCTGACCGGGATCGGTCGCGCAGCCGCCCTGGCCTACGCCCGTGAGGGCGCGAACGTGGTGGTCAGCGGACGCCACCAGGACGAAGGCGACGCGCTCGCCGAGGAACTCGTGAGCAGCGGTGGCCAGGCCCTGTTCGTGAAGACGGACGTGCGCCGGGACGCCGAGGTCCGAAACATGGTCGATCGCGCACTGGAACACTTCGGGCGGCTCGACATCGCCTTCAACAACGCAGGCATCGAAGGCAGGATCACCCCGATCACGGAGGTGACCGACGAGGCGTACGAAGGGACCTTCGACACCAACGTCAAGGGCACGCTCCTCAGCCTGAAGCACGAGTTCCGTGCGATGCAGGCGCAGGACGGCGGCGGCAGCATCATCAACGTCAGCTCCACCTATGGCCTGATGGGCTACCCCGACTACGCCCTGTACGCGGGCAGCAAGCATGCCGTCGTCGGTATTACCAAGGCCGCGGCCCTGGAGGGTGCCAGGCACGGCATCCGCGTCAACGCAGTGGCCCCCGGATACACACGGACCGCGATGTACGAGCGCGCCACCGGCAGCGACACCGTCCGCGCCGCCGTCAACTCCGTGCTCCCGATGGGTCGTCCGGGCACCCCCGAGGAGATCGCGGCGGCCGTGCAGTACCTGGGGTCGGACAAAGCCAGCTACATCACCGGCCAGACGCTCACGCTCGACGGCGGCCTGATGTCGGGCTGGCCCCTGTTCCCCGCCTCCTGACTTCGGCGCAGCCGGCGTCCCACGTCGTCATGCAGTGCTGTTCGCCCCTCTCCCGCCGTCAGCCCCGGGGAGAAGCCGTTCGGCGACGGCGGGGGTGACAGCGAAGTACGCCGTGGTGGCGGGCCGGCCCGGCCGACGGGTGGGCCGGAGGCGTAGGCGGACAGGCTGCGGTAGGGCGGCGAACGCGGCCCGCTCGGCGACGTCGGGCCGGGCACCCGGCATCAAACCGGACCGGCTCGCTGCCGACGCTCAGCGTCTGTGACCGGGGAAGCTGCCGAGACACGGTGGCGATAGCTGAGACCACGTCATACGGCGAGCAGGGAAGAGTTTCCGGGAACACCCGAGTCGGCCGGTGGCGATGTTCCCGGGCCGTGGCGGCCGAGGCTCATGCGCCGTCGGCGGTCATTTGCCGGGCGTTTTCTGCTGGCGGGTGTGGGGCGGGACGATGTCGAGGACGGCCATCATGCCCATGTCCTCGTGGTTGAGGATGTGGCAGTGAAGAACGGTCCTGCCGGTGAAGTGCGTGAAGTGGACGCGGATGACGACGGAGCCGCGCCGGGGCACGTTCACCGTGTCGTACACGCTGTGGGAGGGGTCCTCGGCCTTCCCGTTGGTGCTCATCAGCTGGAAGTGGTCGGTGTGCAGGTGGAAGCTGTGGTCCTCGTCGGAGTCGTTGCGGACGGTCCACTCCTCGACGGTGCCGAGGGTCGAGGTGAAGTCGGTCCGCTTCGGGTCGAACGTCCGGCCGTTGATGTAGAAGACCGTGCCCGCCGTGTTCTCCGTGTAGACCATCGTCTTGCGGGCCGAGATCTCCGCGTGACTCAGGTCCTCCTGCGGGGCGAAGCGGCTCGGGAGCGTCGCCCGGGGCATGGGCGTGCCGCCGGTGACGACGGTCGCGAGGTCGGCCTGGGGGAACTGGTTGCCCGCCGGGCCCGTGTTGTACGGCAGCGTCTCCAATCGGGTGGTGCCAGGGGCGCCGCCCTGGACCAGGACGTCGAAACGTGAGGCGGCGGGAATGAGCAGCGTGTCCTTGGTGTAGGTCCTGCGTACCGGAGCGCCGTCCTGGGCGATCACGTGGAAGCGGGTGCCCGGCAGGTGCAGCTTGTAGTAGATGTTGGCGCCGATGTTGGCCAGCCGCCACAGCTGGGTCTCGCCCGGCCGGATGCGGATCACGGGGTTGTGCTGGCCGTTGACGGTGCGGTTGGTGGGGGCACCGATGCTCAGGGGACTGGTTTTGATCGCGTCGCCCTCGACCTGGTCGTCCTTGAGCGCGATGGTGTGCTCGGTGATGTGGCGCAACGACGGCGGCAGGTGCCGTTGCAGGCCCTCGACGACGAGGATGCCCGACTCGCCACCGGCGACCTGGGCAGCGGACAACATGTCGGCGTGTGAGTGGTACCAGTAGGTGCCGGTGGGGTGATCAAGCGGGAGCTGGTAGGCGTAGTGGTAGGACTGCCCGTACTTGATGGAGATGAAGATGTCGTCGGCGGGGGCGCGCGGCGAGACCATGAGCCCGTGCGTGTGCAGATTGGTGTACTTGTCGGTGCGGTTGATCATGGTCAGGTCGATGCGGTCGCCCGGCCGCACGCGCAACGTGGGCGGCATGTAGGCGCCGTTGTAGGTCGTCGCGTACAACTGGCGGTCGCCGACCTGGACCTTGCGCCGCTTCACGACGATGGTCGCCTTGAGCACGCCCCCGCGGCTGACGACCTCCGGCGGGTCCTTGAGCAGAGAGCCGGAGCTGCCCGAGACCGGGCGGGCCTTTGCTGCGGGGCCGTACGCGGCGCGGTAGAACTCCGCCAGTGTGTGCCTCACGCCGCCGGACAGTTCGGCCACGGTGAGCGCGAGGCCGATGGCCGTCAAGGTCAGCAGGAAGCGGGTGATGGGCCGGGCCACGTGTCTCCCCAGGGAAGCCGTGCGGCCGCGCGGATGGCCGCCCGGCCGGGAACGAGTGTCCAGAATGTGAACGGTCCGTGACCGGATCTTATGTATGACGGAGCTCCGATGCCCTCGGTCGCACCCGAATGGTGCCGCTGTCCACTCGAATGAACCCCGCAGCGATCGCCCGTCCTGGACGAGGATCTTCCAGCCTTCGGCGCAGGCGGCGTGTGTCGGGCGAGGTGGGCCTTGACGATGTCGGTCATGTGGGAGGTGCTGCAGCAAGGTTTGCGAAGGAGGCCAGGGCAAGGGCGAGGGTGCGGCGCTGCGGCAGTCGCAGGGTGGGCAGGGCCATGGTCGGCCCGCTGATGATCACCCCGATGGCGAAGGCGGTGATCAGCAGGCCAGAGTGCGCGACGCTCACGCCGAGATCGTCGGCGATCTCGGGGAGCAGTCCGGCGATGACGCATTCGGTGGTTCCCCTCAGGAACGTGCCTGCGGCGAGCACCCGGACGACGAAGGGCAGCTTACCGGCGGGGGCCCCGGCTGCTGAGGACATCGAAGGCTTCTTTCCGTACGAGTGAGTGGCGAGGCCGGTCAGGAGGCGGGCGCGATGGTGATCCGCTCGGCCCGGGACAGCTGGTTGGTGTCGGCATCGATGTGGCCGAGGACGAGGAGATCGCGGATGCAGCGGGACCGTCCTGGTGGAAGAGTGCGAGGTTGCCCCACGGCGCGTAGTAGGCGATGTCACCGGCCCTGGCCGCGACTGGTGTGGGGGCACCGTCCGTGGTGAGCTTGCGCGGCGGGTAGCCGATCCGCTCCGTCCCGTGGAAGTCCTCCAGGTCCAGGGTGAGCGGGAGCAGGGTGGCCAGGTCGCGGGCGGCCGGGCTGCCGTTCAACGTCGCCTCTACGGCGCGGCCGTCGAGGGTGACACGGATGTCCACGGGGGTGTTCCTGTCGGAGCCGGAGGAGGTGCTGGACGCCGCTGAGGAGGACTCGGGCGGGGAGGGAGCCTCCAGGCCGCTGTTGGAGCACGCGGCCAGCGCCGGCAGCAGGCCGGCCGCCGGGGCGGCGCGCAGTAGCGTTGGTCGGGGTGTGGAGGGCATGGCGTAGTCCGTCACATCACTCGGGCATGGGTTCGGCGTAGTGCCGGAAGCCGTCGCGGTCGCTGTGGAGTGTGTACAGGCGCTCGGCGAGGGCGGCGGGGCTGGAGTGCTCGGCGTCGGGGCGGATCGCTCCGGGGACGATCAGCTGGGCGGCGTGGATGTTCTCCTCGGCGAGTGCGTCGTGCAGCATGGCCGCGTACGCGCTCTCGGCGGCGAAGGCGATCGCGGTGCCGGCCCGTTCGGGGTGCGGGCGGACGGCGCTGCCGCCGTTGACGAAGAGAAGGGTGCCGCGGCCCAGGGCCCGCATGCCGGGCAGGACGGCGTGCACACAGGTGACCGGACCCTTGACCGAGAAGGCCAGCGGGTCATCCAGATCGGATGCCGTGGTGTCCAGGACCGGTTTCATGAAGTCGGCCCGCGGTACCGGGCTGTACTGCAGGATCTCGATCGGCCCCAGCTCGTCGGCTGCCGTACCGAGGGCCGTGGTGAGCGAGTCGGCGTCCAGGACGTCGCCGGTGTACCTGCGGGCCTGGATCCCGTTCTCCTGCAGCGTGCCGGCAAGCCGGCCCAGACGCTCGGCGTCGCGCGCGACGAGCGCGACGCTGTGCCCCGCCTTCCCGAAACGGCGGGCAGCGGCCAGCCCCAATCCGGGGCCGGCACCGACGAGAGCGAACGTGGTCATGATGAATCCTTCGCGGGAGAGCGTCGAGGGCGCGCGGCGAGGCGCCGCCCCGTGGGCGGTGCGGTCCGGGGTCAGGGGGTGAGGAGGGCCTTGATGGCGCGACGCTCGTCCATCGCCTTGTAGCCCTCGGTGACCTGGCCCAGGGGCAGGGTGAGGTCGAAGACCTTGCCGGGGTCGATGGCGCCGGTCAGGACGCGGTCGATGAGGTCGGGCAGGTAGCGGCGCACTGGCGCGGGGCCACCGCGCAAGCCGACGTGGGAGAAGAACAGCTCCTGTCCGTCGATGGCCACGCCGTGAGGGACGCCGACGAAACCGACATTGCCGCCCGGGCGGGCGGACTGCAGGGCCTGCTGCATGGACTGTTCGGTGCCCACGCACTCCAGCACGCTGTCGGCGCCGATCCCGCCGGTCAGCTCCCTGATCCGGGCCACGCCCTCCTCGCCACGCTCGGTGACGATGTCGGTGGCGCCGAACGCGCACCCCAGCTTCTGCCGGGGCTCGTAGCGGCTCATCGCGATGATCCGCTCCGCGCCCCTCTCCTTCGCGGCGATCACCGCGCACAGGCCGACCGCCCCGTCACCGACCACGACGGCGGTGGAGCCCGGCTTCACCTCGGCGGCGTCGGCGGCCCACCAACCGGTGCCCATCACATCGGAAACCGCCAGAAGCCCCGGCCAGAACCGCTCGTCGGGGATCTCGTCGGTGGCGACCAGGGTGCCCTGGGCGTTGGGGATGCGGACGTAGTCGGCCTGACAGGTGGACATGAACTCACGGTGCAGGCAGTTGGACGGGAAGCCGTTCCGGCAGTTCGGGCAGGTGTTGTCCGAGGTGGCGAAGGAGCCGATCACGAACTGGCCCGGCTTGACCGAGGTGACCTCGGAGCCGACCTCCTCGACGAAGCCGACGTACTCGTGACCCATCGGATGCGGCTCGTCCGTCGGCTCCAGGCCGCGGTAGGGCCACAGGTCGGAGCCGCACACGCAGGTGACGGCGGTGCGGATGATGGCGTCGGTCGGGTGGAGGATCTTCGGGTCGTCCAGGGTCTCGAAGCGGATGTCGCCAGGGGCGTGGATGACTGCGCCGCGCATCAGAGGGGTTCCTTTATGTGCTGAGATGCGCCGTACCGGGAGTACCGGCCGTCGCCGAGTGCAGAGCCAGGTGGCCGCCCGCCCGGCTTTCGTCACCGTGCGGGAAGCACCACGCCATCCAGGTAACCCGCTGCCGGCGCGCGTAGCGAGTCACCGTCAAGGGGTGTACTGCCAGTACACCCCTACGGCGGCGGCAGGGACGTACCGTCGAAGGCGTGGACAACCGAGCAGAAGTCCGCGAGTTCCTCACCTCGCGGCGCGCGAAGATCACTCCCGAGCAGGCGGGCCTGCTCTCCGGCAGCCGCCGCCGTGTGCCCGGCCTGCGCAGGAGCGAAGTAGCCGCGCTCTCCGACATGAGCGTGGAGTACTACTCCACACTGGAGCGCGGTAACCTCGCAGGGGCCTCACCCGCCGTCCTCGAAGCCCTCGCCCGCGCCCTGCAACTCGACGACGCCGAACGCGCCCACCTGCTGAACCTGGCACGGGCGGCGGACGGCTCCGACGCCCTCACCCGGCCCCGTCGCCGAGCCACCCGCCAGTGGATGGCCCACCGCAGCCTGCAGTGGACCCTGGACGCCATCACCGCCGGCCCGGCCTTCGTCCGCAACGGCCGCATGGACATCCTCGCCACCAACCAGCTCGCCCGTGCGTTCTACGCGGACGTCTACGCCACGCCCCACAACCAGGCGAACCTGGCCCGCTTCAACTTCCTCGACCCCGCCTCACGCCGCTTCTACCCCGACTGGGACCAAGCCGCCGATGTCGCCGTCGCCATCCTGCGCACCGAAGCCGGCCGCAACCCCCACGACAAGGACCTCCACGACCTCGTCGGGGAACTGTCCACACGCAGCGACGACTTCCGCACCCGCTGGGGCGCCCACAACGTCCGCCACCACGGCACCGGCACCAAACGCTTCCACCACCACGCCGTCGGCGGCCTCACCCTCGCCTACGAGGGACTGGAGATGGCCGCCGAACCCGGCCTCACCCTGACCATCTACACTGCCGAACCCGGCTCGCCCTCCGAACAGGGGCTACGCCTCCTCGCGACCTGGGCCGCCACTCACGACGCCGACGCCACGGAACCCTCCACCACGAGCTGACCACGGATTACGGAACCAGGCCGCACTATGGGCAGACGGGTGGGTGCGGATCACTTCCGCCTGGGCGATGACCGCGGCCGGCTCCCTGTTGCCCCCTTGGTCGCGAGGGCGCACGAGGCTGGACGACCGACGGGTCCTCAACAGGAGCGTGTGGAAGTTCCGCACCCGTTTCCGGCGGCGGGCCAGGGGCGCACGTTCGAGGAGGTGCTCCGGGTCGCCCGGGCGGTGGTCGACGCGGCCGGGGACTGTGGTACCGCGACTCCCTGGGCGTGCTCGCCGGAACTGCGACTGGGCGGTGCGGATCCAGCGAACGACCACGATGCACGTGTCGTCGTCGAGTTCGGCCGGAACCTGGAGGGCGTCCGCGACCGGTGAGACAGGCGTGCGAGCCTCGCTCGCCACCGCGCCGCCCCGCCCGCGATGCGCTCGGAGGCCGTTGCGTGAAAGTTCGGCGGAGGACGAGTTCGCCATTCCGCCACGATCTTGCCCAAAGCCCTTCTAAGATCGCTGGCAAGGCGGTTCTCCGCATCTCTATGTACTCCCCCATGAGCAGGGCGTCAGGCCCTTCTGAACGCTGAGAGCAGGAGATGGCATCTAAGAATGAACAAGCGAAGGGAGCCGCGCCCGAGCAGCGTCGGCGGAGGCCGGGCATGCTCGGTCGTCGCACCGTTGGCTGCCTGGCCGCGCTCGCCTTGGGAATCGGTAGCGGCTCGTTAGCCGTGGCGCCTGCGGCACACTCGCAGGCGGGAGACGGGTCGGTGACGGTCCGGGTGATCCGGGCCGTGGACAACAGCGGCGTGTGGACACCCGCGTTGGAACCGGGTATCGCGGGTGTCAAGGTGACCCTCACCGACGACGCCGGGACGGGCATCGAGGGGGTCACGGCGGCCGACGGCACCGTGACACTGACTCCGGCGGCGGGCAGGACCACCAGCGGCAAGTACCGGGTGCAGGTGGTGAATCCGAAGCCGGGTGTGCTGTTCCCGGCCTTCGCCTCGCGCCAGGGACTGGACGGCGCGCCCGACCAGTTGAGCAGCAATGAGGAGTTCGTCGACCTCTCCGGCGAGAAGAGCGTGGCGTACACCACCGGGCTGTGGAGTCCGGGGGACTACTGCCAGAAGAACGCACCGTTGATGACGTCCTGTCAGCCCACCACGCGCGAGGGCGGGACCCAGCGCACGCTGGTCTCCTTCCCGTACGACGCGCGCGGCCAGAGCGGCGTCGACGCCGACGTCACGGACATCGCCAGCAACGCCGAAACCGGCACGCTGTTCGGCATCGCGTGGAACAAGGCCGACAAGCGGGTGTTCTCCTCGGCGCTGGCCAAGCGCACCACGGACTACGGTCCGGGTGGCGCCGGGGGGATCTATGTGACCGACCCGGCGCGGAAGAAGACCTCCCTGTTCACCGTCGTCCCGGACGCGGGGACGACGGCGCACGGCCAGGGTACCGATGACGCGTTCCTAGCCGTGCCCGGCAAGGAGAGTCTGGGCGGCATCAAGATCACCGATGACGGCAAGGACCTGTTCGTCGTCAACCTCAACAACCGCAAGCTCTACCGCTATGACGCCACGGCGGCGACCGCGGCGGCCCCCAAGGCCGTCGCCGCCATCCCGGACCCGGGCTGTCCGGCGGCGGAGGACTGGCGCCCGTTCGGCCTCGGTCTGCACGACGGCGTCGGCTACGTCGGCGGGGTGTGCTCCGGCGAATCCACCGGGAAGGCCTCGGATCTGCGGGCGGTGGTTCTGCCCTTCGACCCGGGCAGCGGCGCCTTCCGGAAGGCCGTGCTGAACCAGCCGCTGGACTACCCGCGCCAGTCCACGGTCGGCGGGCCCCCGTGCGACGGCGCGGGCTGGTTCCCCTGGACCCGTACCTTCCCGACCTCCCAGAACGGCCAGGCGTGCCAGAACTATCTGGCCCAGCCCGAGCCGGAGTTGGGCGAGATCGACTTCGAGACCGACGGCTCGATGCTGCTGGCCTTCCGCGACCGCATGGGCGACCGCGCCCCGGCCGCTCCCACCCCCGACTCGGTCGGCAACGTCCTGGTCGGCGGCGACCTGAACAAGGCATGCCTGGCGGACGGCGTGTACGTGATGGACACCAACAACGGCTGCGGGCTGTCCCCTCGGGGCACCCGGTTCTTCGACACCGGCTGGGGTGGTCACCACAACACGGCGTTCGCCGGCATGGCGCTCTCCAAGGTCGAGAACACCATCGCGACCTCCGCTTTCGACCCCAACCACACCGCCTTCGGCTATGGCACGTCGTTCCTCCAGCGTGATGGCGCGCAGGACCCGAAGTTCGGCCTGCGCCTCAACCCGCCGGGGACCGCGGCTCCGTTCGGCAAGGGCGCCTCGATGGGCGACCTGGAGGTGCTCTGCGACCAGGCACCGCTCCAGATCGGCAACCGGGTCTGGTACGACCCCGAACGCAAGGGCATCCAGAACCCGGGCCAGCGCCCGGTCGCGGGCGCGACCGTCAACCTGTACGACGAGTCGGGCAAGCTCGTGGGGACGACCGAGACGACGGAGCGTGGCGAGTACTACTTCGACGACTCCAATGTCACCGGCGGCCTCCAGCCGAGGACTAACTACACCATCCGCCTCGACAATCCGGCCGACTACGCCAAGGGCGGCCCGCTCTACCAGTGGGTGCCCACGGAAGCGGATGTCGGCGACAACCACTTCATCGACTCCAAGGGCATCGTCCCGCGCGACGCGAAGTTCCCGGAGCGGGCGCTGACCACCGGCGGGCCGGGAGAGAACGACCACACCTACGACTTCGGCTTCCGGCAACAGGAGGGCATGCTGCGCCTGGTCAAGCACGACCAGGACGGCAAACCGCTGGCCCGGGCGAAATTCCAGCTGTGGAAGGAGACGAATGGTTCCGATGGTCTGCAGGCCGCCGGGACGGAACCGGACACGCCGGTCGACAAGCCCTGCATGACCGGGACCGACGGCATCTGCCAGGGCGCCGGCGAGCCGGGGACGTACTACTGGCAGGAGGTCAGTCCGCCCGAAGGGTACGCCGTACCCGAGGTGGCGGTGTTCGGGCCACTGGTGCTGACCTCCGACAACCTCGACGAGGGGGTCTCGGTGACCGCGGTCAACCAGCGGCTGCCCGGCCCCACTCCGACACCGACGACGCCGGCACCGGACACACCGGGCAAACCGGGTTCGCCGGGGGCTCCAGGCGCACCGGGTGCCCCGGGCCACGCGTCCAACTCGGGCCTGGCGTCCACCGGCATGAGCCAGGCGGTTTTGCTGGCCCTGGCCGGCTGCGCCGCGCTCACTGCCCTCGGCGGGGCTCTGGTCGTACTGATGCGCAGGCGACGGGCACAGCACCGCTAGCCCCGAAGTGGGGCGACCGGCACCGGTGACCCTCCGGGCCGGACTGGGCGGGTTCGCGGACCAGCGGTTCGCGAACCCGCCCTCCTGTGTGACCGACCGACGAGAGAAGGCGACCGCATGGCTCGGAAGAGAAAGACCGACGGCCGTACGCCGCGTCGGGCCCTCTGGTTGAGAACACTGATCGCGATCACGGCGTGCGGTGTCGCAGTGGGTGGCCTGGCCGCCTACCGGACCTTCTCCGACGACACCGCCACCGAGCGGCCGGTGACGACGGAGGAGGCGTCCAGGCTGGCGCTGTCGCGGCTGAATCTGTACCAGGCCAGTCCTGTGGCGGTGACCCTCACCGCCACCGAGGGCGGCGGAGTGGTGGTGCGGGTCAAGGGGGTCGTGGACTACCGAACCCACCGGGCCGTGGGGAACTACCAGGTCACCGGGGCCTCCGAGGCCTCCGGAGCTGCCGGGCCCGCCACCGGGCAGCTCGACCACGGGCTGATCGTCTGGGACACCGGCGGCCTCGGCCTGGCCCCCGCGCCCAAGGGGGACAACAGCCCGGCCTGGCAGCAGGCCGAGCACATCCCGCGCTCGGGCTGGTCCGCGCGCTCCTACACGACCGATCCTCTGGACGCCGGGCTCCAGTTGCTGATCGGGCTGGGCGCGGACCGCCCCGACAACCCGCTGTTGCTGGCACAGTCCGGGGCTCGCCGGCTGGGGCGCGAACGCATCGACGGCCGCAGCTACGACCGGTTCGCCGGGCCGCGAGCCCAGGGCGCCACGCCCGGTGCGGGGCCCGACGGCGGACGGTCGCCGCTGACGTACTGGGTCGACGGTGACGGCGGCCTGCGGCGGGTGACGATGCGGATGCCGGGCCTGGGGACCCCGACCATCCTGGAGTTCTCCGGACGCGACGACCGCGCGAAGCTCCCCGAGGCGCCGTGGGCCACCAGCTGACATCTCCGTGCCGATGCGCCCCTGCTTCCGTGGGTGCCGACGACGCTCCTCGGCCCACCCTTTTGGGCGGCACGGTGAACGGGGGCCGAGTCCACCGCAGCACCGTGCTCAGAGCGAGTGCGGCACGGCGTCCACGTCCTTCGGGAGCGGGTACGCGGCCGCGTCGACGGCCCCCGGCAGGCCGGTCGCCGGGCTGCCCGGGGCCGTCGGGTCCGGCATGGACGGCTGGGCGGGTGGGGCCGGCACCTGGCTGAACGGGACGCCGGGCGGCGGCTGCACCGGAGCGGTCCGGCCGGTGGGCAGCGCGCCCCGACCGCGGGTGCCGCAGCCCGCGCGACCCTCCAGGCCGTTCGGACTCTGGGTGTCGGGCCGATTGCCCGCGAAACAGTTGCCGGGGTCGGCCGAGGCCAGCACGAGGTCGATGCCGTTGCCGGTGGCGCGGTTGCCCTCGACGCGATTGCCGCTCGCCGGATGCCCCTGCGGGTCGGTGACGACCACGCCGGCCGCCCGGTTGCCCCGGACCAGGTTGCGCTGGACGCGGTTCCCGGTGCCACCGCCGATGCCGATGCCGATGCCGAAGCCCCCGTCCGCCTGCTCGGGCGTGTCGGCGGCGTTGTTGTCGGCGACCACGTTGCCCGCGATCACCGCGCCGTGCTGCGGGGCGAGGGCCTCCAGGTCATTGGAGTTGACTGTGACGCCTACCCGGTTGCGGGCGACGCGATTGCCCAGCACCGACAGGCCGTCCGAGGCATTGGTCAGTTCGATGCCGACCGCGTTGCGCTCCACGGTGTTGCCGCGGACGAGGGTGCCGCAGGGCTTGCACTGGCCGACGTAGATGCCGGAGTCGGCGTGCCCGGAGGCGTAGGAGTCCTCGATCACTCCGTCGCGCGCGTCAAAGGCGTAGATGCCGTACAGGCCGTTGTTGTATGCCGTGACCCGGGTCGCACGGAAGCCCCGGACGGCAGGGAAGCGGGCAGTGTCCAGCGGGTCGTAGGCGGAGCCGCCGGCGCCGCGCTGCTGCAACCGCTCGTCGGTGACGCCGGTGAACAGCACGCCGTTGGCCAGGTAGCCGTGCACGGTGAGGTTCTCGACCACCGAGCCGGCGCCGGTCACGGTGATGCCGTTGGCCAGACGCACACCGCCGTCGAAGACCACCTTGTTGCGGTCCGTTCCGCGTAGCACCAAGCGGGGCTTTGTGACGCGCACACTCTCCCGGTACACGCCCGGGCCGATCAGCACCGTCTCGCCCTCACGAGCGGCGTCCACCGCCTGCTGCACCGAGGGGAAATCCTGCGGAACGCGCAGCACGCTCCCGGCAGGATGCCGTGCGTCGGCGGACGTCGACCCCGTTGTGGAGCACCCGGTGGCCGCCATCGCGACCGAGACGACCAGCACCGACAGACGCAGCGCTGCCCGGAACACCGCCGCCGGGAGTGCCGAGCGGTTCAACAGCCATTCTGCAGACAGGGTTTGCATGGCAGATGTTTTATCGTCTCCAATAGGCGTATGCCCACCGAACAGGGAAATGCGCAGGATCCGTCCCGACCCGCGGCAACCGGTTTCGGGCGGCGCCGGGCACTGCTCGCAGCCGGAGCGGTGCTCGCCGCCGGGGTCGGGGCGGCGGCCGACGAACTGGCGAGAGACGACCGGACAGCCGGCCGTGCCACCGCCGGCTCCCCGCCGACCGAGGCCGCGATTCCCTTCCACAGCGCCCGACAGGCAGGTGTTACGGCGCCCCAGCAACCGGCGACGCACCTGCTCTCCTTCGACCTCCCGCAGACCTCCGCCGCCACCGGCCGGAAGGCCCTTCGCAGCGTCCTCGGCGCGCTGACCAGCACGCTCGCCACAGCAGCCTCCGCCGCCCCGCCGGACCCGCGGCTCCAGGGCGGCGGCGCGACCCGGTTCGCCTCCCTGGTCGGCATCGGCCCCGCTCTCGCCGCTCGGCTCGACCTCAATGTCCCCGCCTCACTGGGTGAGTTGCCGCCCTTTCCCGGCGACCGTCTCGACCCGCACCGCAGCAATGGCGATCTTTTGGTCCAACTGTGCGCAGCCGACCGCTGGACGCTCACCATCGTTGCCGAACTCGTCGGCACGGCCGCACACGCCGCCGGCGCCGTGCCGCGCTGGACCCAGTCCGGCTTCCTGCCTCATACGGCCCCGGGCACCACCCCGCGCAACTTGTTCGGCTCCAAGGACGGCACTGCCAACCCCGATCACGCGGCGGCCGAGCAGTGGGTCTGGGGTCCACCAGGAGCCCACGGGGACGGCACCGTTATGGTCTACCGCAGGATTCGCATGGACGTCACCGGCTTCGCGGCCCTTCCGGAGGGCCGGCGCGACCGGGTGATCGGCCGCCGCGCCCGCGACGGCGTCGCCCTCAGCGGCACCTCCGAGCAGGACGAGCCGGACATCTACGCCAAGAACCCCGACGGTTCCTACGTCATCCCCGCCACCGCCCACGTGCGTCTCGCCAGCCCCCGCTTCGACGGCGGCGCCCGTATGCTCCGCCGCAGCTACAGCTACGACGACGGCCCGAACGACCGCGGCCTGCTCTTCTGCGCCTTCATGCGCGACCCCGCCCAGTTCACCCGCGTCCAGAACCGCCTGGCCGCCCGCGACGCCCTCACTCCGTTCCTCCAACACCGGGCCTCGGCCGTGGCCTACGTCCTGCCCGGCGCGGCATCCGCCGGGACTCTCGGTGAACAGTTCTGGACATGAGGTTCGCTACGCTCCCTCCTCCTCGGCCGGACAGAGCATCCAGGTCCTCTCCCGCCACGCCAAGTTCCTTGCCGGGCACGAGCTTGAGCGCAGAGCGGTGCACCATCTTCCGCCAGAGCCAGAGCCAGAGCCAGAGCCAGAGCCAGAGCCAGAGCCAGAGCCAGAGCCAGAGCCAGAGCCAGAGCCAGCGTCCGCGGCAACGGGCGTGTGACAACCATGTGCGCCAGGCTGGGGAGCGGGAACGGGTTGGCTTCAGGCTGCCTCCGAGCCGTTGCAGGCAACGAACGCGCCGTCCGTCCGCCGCCTCATGAGCCCCTTACACACAGTGCCGGCGAAGTGCTGACGTTCGACGGTTCGACGCATCCAGGTCGACGGCGGCCGGGGAACGGTGGACGTCCTGGACGCCGCGTAGCCGAACATGTCCGGACGGTCGGTGGATCGGGGTGCCGCCAGGACGGCGACGTCGCCTCTGAGCAGCGGGATCCGGCTGTGCCGTGCGGCCGGATCTGCAGGATCCGGAGGAGGGCCTCCGGCGTGAGCCCGACGTGCGGGGCGGCGACGTTCTCGGCGAGGAGCTGCGGACGGCAAGGGGGCCCTCCCGTACGCGGGGTCGCCGTCGGCTGAGAAAACCCTTGGACTCCGCAGGCGCCGTCGCGGGACACTGAGGGTCCTGGCCCGGCCTCCTCGTACACGCACGCAGGCGTCGCCACGAGTTGCGCGGGGCTCTGCCGTCGTGCCCCGCCTGCCGCAAGTCGGCCCGAGCGAGGGCGCTCGATCGAAACCGAAGCTCCGCGCGGCCAGTGAGGCAAAGGCCTCTCCCCGCAGAAGCACATGGCGGGCTGTCGCACGACCACACAGGGTTGGTATGGGATCGCCTGAATCGCACCGAACGCCGGGCAGGGGCCCGGTGCTGCTCGCACTTCGTTACTACGGACGGGAATTGAAACGGCTTCGGTGGCTGACGATGCCTGCGATGCTGTTGCCCGCGCTGGGCAACATCGGCATCAACTACGGCGCACCGCTTGTCGTCGCGAAGCTCGTCGGCCGAATCGCCGACGACGCCGGTACCACCATCGGCTCGACGCTTCCGTACGTCCTCGGCTTCGCCGGCGTTCTCCTCCTCGCGGAGGCGCTGTGGCGCGTCGGCCTGCACTTCCTGAACCGCCTCGATGCCCTCGGGATCGAGCACTTGTACGTGATCGGCATGGACGAGCTGTTCGCCAAGGATGCCGCGTTCTTCCACGACAACTTCGCCGGGTCGCTGACCAAACGAGTCCTGAGCTTCGCCTCCCGCTTCGAGGAGTTCGTCGACACGCTGACGTTCTCGGTCGTGGGCAGCCTCGTGCCGCTGGTGTTCGGGTCGGTGGTGCTGTGGCGCTACGAACCGCTGCTCGTGGTAGGGCTCTTGGCGATGATCGCGCTGACGGCGCTGTGTGTGGCGCCGCTCATCCGTCGCCGCCAGGCGCTCGTCGACCAGCGTGAGGAGGCGATCGCCCAGGTGTCGGGCCACGTCTCCGACAGCCTGATGAACATGGACACAGTCCGGGCGTTCGCCGCCGAGGGACGCGAGGCCGCCGAGCACCGGTCCCGCGTCGCGGAGTCGCGGCGGCTCTCGTTGCGTTCGTGGGACTACGGCAACCTGCGCATCGACACGCTGGTCGCGCCGATGTCCGTGCTGACCAACGCGATGGGCCTGCTGCTCGCGGTTGCTCTCGGCGGAGGTGGGCACGGCGTGGAGACGGTCGTTCTCGCCTTCACGTACTACACCAACGCGACGCGGATCATGTTCGAGTTCAACCAGATCTACCGCCGCCTGGAGAGCTCGATGACGGAGGCCGCGCAGTTCACCGAACTGCTGCTGACGCCACCGACCGTGCTCGACCCGGCGTCGCCGGAGCCGCTGCTGTCCCAGGCCGCAGATGTCCGCTTCGAGCAGGTGAATTTCACCCACGCGGGTGCGGAGCCGCTCTTCGAGCGCCTCGATCTGGCCGTGCCCAGCGGGGCGAAGATCGGCCTCGTCGGCCGGTCCGGCGGTGGCAAGACCACGCTCAGCCGACTGCTGCTGCGGATGACGGACATCGACGGCGGCCGGATCCTGATCGGAGGCCAGGACATCAGCAGACTGCGCCAAGCCGACGTGCGCAGCCTGATCGCCTATGTGCCCCAGGATCCGGCGATGTTCCACCGCACGCTGCGGGACAACATCGCGTTCGCCCGGCCGGACGCCACCGACGCCGAGATCCGCCGTGCTGCCGAGGCCGCGCACGTCACGGAGTTCGCCGACGCGCTGCCGGACGGCTTCGCCACCATGGTGGGCGAGCGGGGTGTCAAGTTGTCCGGCGGACAGCGCCAGCGGGTCGCGCTCGCTCGGGCGATCCTGCGCGACGCGCCGATCCTGCTGCTCGACGAGGCGACCAGTGCCCTGGACTCCGAGAGCGAGATCCTCGTCCAGGAGGCGCTGTGGCGGCTCATGAAGGGGCGGACGGCGCTCGTGGTGGCGCACCGCCTGAGCACGGTCGCCACCATGGACCGGCTCGTAGTCCTGGACCGAGGTCGGATCGTCGAGCAGGGCACGCACCAGCAGCTGCTCGCGTCGGACGGCGCCTACGCGAAGCTGTGGCAGCACCAGTCGGGCGGCTTCCTCGACGACACCTCCGCGCCGCGGGTCGACCTGACGTGAACGCGAGCCCGGTGGGTGTGGCCCGGTGCCTGCAGCGGTGGCATGGGCGAACGCGGTGGAGGCGACCTGTTCGGCGCCGAGGGAGGCGAATGCCAGGCGGAGGACGGCGAAACGCATCCGCGCGCTCGGTGGGCCCGGGGCGTCCCGGCGAGCGAACGCCCGTGGCCCAGCAGCGCCGGTCCCGCCGGTACCGTCCACCGCAGCCCCATGCACCACGACAGGTCATCCGCGACCCCTCTCGGCCCCGGTGCAGACGGCCCCGCCGGGGGAGGTGCTTGCGCGCCAGGTATCCGGATCGCGGACGCGTCGCTCAACCCGGGCGCCGGGCTGTGCGGTCGGGGACCGCGTGACGGTTCGCAGACAGGCGGTCGAGCGTTTGGCACATGCCATTGAGGCATCAACTCTCTTACTCTAGTCTCTCGTTCACCGAACGGCCGTCCTCGGCCGGGAGTGCGCCACCAGGAGCCCAGCTGCCCGTCGGCGGCCCGGAAAAGGGAGATCCAACATGGTCAAGCACTACATCAAGTACGCCTTCAGCACGCTCACCGCGGCGATGTTCGCCAGCATGGTCTGACGATCGGCCCCGGCCTGGACCGGGAACTCTGTCCCCGGTCCAGGCATCAGGAGGCCATTGTGTTCGGCACCGCACTCAGTCAACTCCGGTACGGCCTGGCGATCCTGCGCAATCGGCGGATCCGCCCACAGGACCTCGAACGCATCGCCCGTGACCTGGTCACGACCCTGGCCGAGTTCGGCGATCCCGGAGCGGACTCCGCGCTGCTGCCGGGACAGGCCGGGGCCATCGACCCCGCCGTACGGCGCACCGTCACCGAGCGCAGCCTGCGGGCCACCGCACGGGCCGCCGCACGGCACACGCCCTACTACCGCCGGGTTTTCGACAGCCTGGGCCTGGACCCGGTCACACTCACTCCGGAGACCTGGGACCAGGTCCCGGTGACGTCCAAGTCGGCGCTGCGTGGCCTGCCGGCCGCTTTCGTCTCCGCCGCGTCCGTCCCCGCGCTCATGGCGCTCACCACGGGGACCAGTGGTACTCCCACCACCGTCTGGTACTCGCGGGCGGAGGTGGAGACAGCAGTCGCCATGAGCACCCTCTCGGCCGTGCTCGGCCTGGGTCTGCGGCCCCGGCACACCATGGCGTACGCGGGCTGCTCCCGGGCGACGCTGCCGCTGCTCAACGTGGAGGAGTCGGTGACCCGGATCGGCGCCTCATTCGTCCAGATCGGCACCGTGGACCCGGCGGTGGCGCTGGACCGGCTCGCCGCCCCGCTCGGACTGCGGGGCAAGGCCCCGCAGATCACCCACCTGACGATCTCTGCGTCGTACCTGTCCGCCCTGGTCGAGGAGGTGGAGCGGAGCGGCTGGCGGCCTTCGGACTTCGGCCTGGAGTTCATCGGTGTCGGCGGGGAAGTGCTCTCCGAACCCCTGAGGGAGCGGGCTGCGGCCGCCATGGGGGCTCGGATCTCCACCAGTTACATGATGACCGAGACACTGCCCTCCGGCGGCACGTCCTGCACCGAGGGACATCTGCACCACACCACCGAGTTCGGGTACCTGGAAATACTCGACCCCGTCACGCATGAACCGACGCCGCCGGGTGACGTCGGCGCCATCGTCCAGACACCTTACGTCCCCTACCGGGACTGCACCCTGCTGTTGCGGTACGCCACCGGTGACCTGGTCCGACGGCCCGAGGCCGAGCCGGAGTGCGAACTGGCGCACCTGCCCGCGACCTCGCCCGTCCTCGGCCGCTGGTCGGGGCCGCTGAGCCGCTCGGTGCCCACCCGTTCGGTGCTGGACCTGCTCGAAGCGGAGCCGGACATCCCGCTGCCGGCCCGCTACGTCCTGGAGGAAGGCCGGCAGGGTCCGTTGCTCCATGTCCTGGTCCGCCGACTGCCCGGCGCCGCCCTGCTCGGCAGGCTGGAGGACCGGGCCACCGCGGCCGGCCTGGCGCTGGCCGCGATCGTGCTCCACGACGATCCAGCCGGGCTTGCGCCGACCGGGCCGGTCCGTGCCGACCTGCGGGAGCACACCTTCGAGTCGGCGCGTCCGGTCGCTGTGCGCGTCGCGAGCCCGGCGTGAACGCCGCCGCCCTGGTGGGCCTCAACTGCTGCGTCCTGGCGGTGACAGCTGCGGGCGCCGCCTACTTCGGCCGGGTGCGGATGCCCCGCCCGCCGGTCGGCAGGTACGAACTGCCCGATGTCGCTGTGATGTACGCCGTGGTGGTGGTTGCTCCGCTGCTCTATCTGGTGCTGCCCCGGGCCGCGGTGGCGACCGTCTTCGGCCTGGTCTTCTGCGCGGCACTGCAGCTCACCCTCTCACCGCTGACCGGAGGGGGCCGGGCCTGGGCGGTCGCGTCGGCCTCGGTCGCGGCCACCGCAGGACTCGCGTTCGCGGGTCGGCCGCTCGCCGTGATGGTGCTCACCGACGTACTCCTCGCGGTGGCCGTGGTGGGGGTGGCCAACATGTGGGTGCAGAGCGGTATGCGGTCCGCCCACGTGGCGTGGTTCGCGGGCGCACTCGCCTGCTACGACCTGGTGGCCACCGGCCTCACCTCGGTCATGGACCGGTTCGCCGAACAGGTCATGGGGCTGCCCTTCGCCCCGCTGCTCGCTGTGACACGGGGAGATCCACCGGTGGCCCTGGGATTGGGTGACCTGCTGCTCCTGGTGCTCTTCCCGCTTACGGCGGTCAAGGCGTTCGGGCGGGTCGCCGGACTGGTCGCGGCCGGGGTCGGGCTGGCGGTGTCCGGAGCCGTCAGTCTGCTGTTCGGACTGGGAACGCTGACCGGGGCATTCCCGCTGCTGGCGGCGCTGGGGCCGTTGATCGTGCTGCAACACCTGTTCTGGGCGCGGGCCAAGGGCGGCGAGCGGACCGTCGCCGAGTGGCGGGCCGGAATACCTCGGCCGACATCGGCCGCCGTGTCAACGGAACCCGACCCCGAACTTCTCCAGGCACTCGAACCGGCCGGAGCGGAGGAGTTGTGTACTCAGCCGTCCGAGGGGGACTGGCTGGCCGTCCTCGACGGTCGGGTGGTGGGCTCGGGGACATCGCCGGGTCAGGCCCGCAAGGACGCCGGTCTCCGCGGATACGGCTCCGTGCCCGTGGTGCGCCAGGTCTGAAGAGGGCCCGCACAAGGGCGTACGCCGCGTGGGCACCTCCGGCCGGACGAGGCGGCTGCGCCCAATCCGGCCGGTCTGCCACGGTGTCGCGCAGGAAGCCGCGCATGGAGCGGAAGGTGTGCTGCATCGCCCACCCACGGCCTGCTCGGTCCGTATGCGGAAGCGCAGGGCTGAGAGCCTGTCGGGCTGCCTCTGATCGGGCGGCCACGCCCTGGCACGCACTCCCCCAAGGCCTTGAGGGCCAGGGGGACCCCCTCCCGCGTTGCCGAAATGCCCTGGTAGCTCCATCCCCGAGCTCTCAGCTTCGTTCGAGCAGGGGAGACCCCGTCCGAGGACATCCCGACGCCTTGGAATCGCACGCACCAGACCGCGTCCGCTGCCCGATCGAAGGCCGCCCGACAGGCTCTCAGCACGGCGCACCCCTCGGAGAGCGCCGTCGGTACTTCCCGACCGAGGGCGTCAGCCCTCAAGCCGTGCGGCACAGAAGGGCGTCCGGGGTCTTCCCCTTGGCCCAGGGGTCGGTGAAGGCGACACCCGCCAGATACTCATCGGTGCGGCACTGGCCCTTGAAGTTGCCCAGGGCGAACTCGCCGCCCGGCTCCCCGGCAGGCCGGTTGTCTCCACGGTCGAACCAGACGGTGCGGACGTCCGCCGGATGGGTCAGCCGAGGGCGCGGCGGGCGGCCGCGGCGTCGGCGGGGTTCCAGCCGCGTCGGGGGACGGAACTGAGCAGCAGGCGTGTGTAGGGGTGATGAGGCGCCTCCAGGATCTCGGCCGTAGGGCCCGCCTCCACCACCTGTCCCTCCTTGAGGACCATCACCTCGTCGGTGATGTGCCGGACGACGGCGAGGTCATGAGTGACGAAGAGGAAGCCGATGCCGACCTCGCGCCGGATGGTGTCCAGGAGTTCGAGGACCTGCGCCTGAATGGACACGTCCAAGGCTGCCACGGCCTCGTCGAGGACGAGGACGCGCGGTTCGGCGGCCAGCGCGCGGGCGATCGCCACACGCTGGCGCTGGCCGCCGGACAGCTTGCCGGGCAGGGCGGACGCCTCCCGTTCCCCGAGCCCGACCTGGTCGAGAAGCTCGGCGACGCGTTCCCGCCGGGCCGTCGTCTCCATCGGGAAGTGGAGACGCAGGACCTCCTCGACGCACCGGCCCACGGTCACCCGGGGATCGAGGGACAGGTACGGATCCTGGAAGACCATTTGGATCTCGCGTGCGCGGGCGAGCCGCTCGGCTCTGCCCCGGGCGGGCGCCGAGCGGTCACGTCCGCCGATGCGGATGGTGCCGCTGTCGGGGCGCTCCAGGCCGACGAGCATCCGAACCGTCGTGGTCTTGCCGCTGCCGGATTCGCCGACGATGCCGAGAGAGGAGCCCGGCGACAGGGTGAAGGACACGTCCTCCACCGCCGTGTGGTCTCCGTACCGCTTGCACAGCCTCTGAACGACGAGTTCCTCGGTCGCCGCGGTCACAGTGTGATCCCTTCGTCGGCGCGGTGGCACGCGGCGAGTCCGTCGCCGTGGTGCGCAAGTTCGGGTGTCTCCTCGGAACAGCGCGGCTGCGCATGGGCGCAGCGCGCCGCGAAGGCGCACCCTGGTGGGGCCTCGGCGAGGGAGACGGGCCGGCCCGGGATGGGGCGTGGGGCGGCGGCTCCGGCCTCGATACGGGGCGTGCAGGCGAGGAGCCCCGCCGTGTACGGGTGGCGTGGACGGTCGAACAGCGCGTCGGTGCTGCTGGTTTCGACGATCCGGCCCGCGTACATGACATACACGCGGTCGCAGATCGCCGAGGCCAGTTCGAGGTCGTGGGTGACGAACAGCATTCCGGTGCCACGTGCGGCCTGCAGGCGCGTGAGGATCGCGATGATCTCTGCCTGGGTGGTGACGTCGAGGGCCGTGGTCGGCTCGTCGGCGACCAGCAGCGCGGGCTCGCCCGCGAGGGCGGCCGCAATGACCACGCGCTGGAGCATCCCGCCGGAGAACTGGTGCGGGTAGCGGCGCAGCGCGCCCCGCGGATCGCGGATGCCCACCGCGTCGAGGAGTTCCTCGGCCCGGTCGTCGGCCGCGGCGGCGGGGGTGCCCGCGCCGCGCAGTCCCTCGGTGAGGAAGTCGCCCACGCGGCGCAGCGGGTTCACGGACGCGCGCGGGTCCTGGAAGATCATCGCGACCTGTCCGGCGCGCAGCCCGGCCAGTTCGGCACGGTTCATGGTCAGGACGTCGCGGCCCGCGACCCGCACCTCACCACTCGTTCGCGCCCGAGGCGGCAGCAGCCCGAGCACGCTGCGGCACGCGACCGACTTGCCCGAGCCGGACTCGCCGACCAGGCCGACGGTCTCGCCGGCCCCGACCCGCAGTGTGACGCCGTCGAGGATGGGCCGGGCCGCCTGCTCGCCGGGCAGGCGGACGCCGAGCCCGTCGATTTCCAGCGCGGGGGTTTCATATTCGGTCATGGCACTCACCGCTCCCGCTTCGCGATTCGGTCGGCGAGCCCCTCGCCGACGATGCCGAAGGCGACCACGGCGAGGACGATGCACGCGGACGGCGCGAGCGCGGGCAGCATCGCCCCCTGCTGGATCGCCGACTGGCCTTCGTTGATCATGGCTCCCCAGTCGGCTTTGGGCGGCTGCACCCCGAACCCGAGGAAGGACAGCGCGGCGAGATCCATCAGTACGTAGCCGAAGTTCATCGCGGACTGCGCGAAGACTGTCGGTGCGATGTTCGGCAGCAGATGACGCAGGCAGATCGTCCAGCCCGACCAGCCCTGCACGCGGTACGACTCGATGTAGGCGCGAGCCTTCTCCTGGCGGGCGATACCTCGGACCAGGCGTCCGACGTACGGCGTGTAGGCCACCGCCATGGCGATCACGGGCGCGGCCATGCCCGAGCCGAGGACAGCTACCAGCAGGATGGCCAGCAGCAGTCCGGGGATCGCGAAGGCCAGGTCCATCGACCGGGACAGCAGGGCATCCGCCCAGCCACCGCGCCAGGCGGCGACCATGCCGACGAGCGTGCCGAGGAGGGTCGAGACGCCGACCACGAGGAGCGGCCCGAGCAGGCCCGTCCGCGCGCCGTGGATGAGTCTCGACAGGATGTCCCGCCCCGACTGGTCGGTACCGAGGAGATGGTCACCGCTGGTGCCCGTCAGGCTCGCCGACAGGTCGAGCGCGTCGGGGTCGTACGGTGCGATCACGGGGGCAAGGACGGCGATCAGGACGAGCACCGCGAGTACGGCGACGCCTGCCGTGAACAGTGGGCCCTGGCCGAGAACCCGCAGTCCGCGCAGGCCCCGGCGGCGGCGCAGCGCACCGGGGGAGGGGGACGCGGTGGAGACGGTGGTGGTCATCGGGAAGCCTCCCCGTAGAGCGACAGCCGGGGATCGACAACCGGTACGAGCAGGTCGACGATCAGGTTGACGACGACGAATGCCGCCACGCTGAGCAGGGTGATCGCCTGAACGACGGCGAAGTCCTTGGCTGTCACCGCCTGCACCAGCAGGGAGCCGATACCGGACACGTTGAAGGCGGTTTCGACGATCGAGGTGCTGATCAGCAGGCCGGCGAGCATGGTGCCGCCGACGGTGACGATGGGGCCCAGTGCGTTGCGCAGCACATGCCGACGGACCACGGCGCCTCTCGCGACACCGCGGGCGCGCGCCACCTCGACGTGTTCGCGCCCGAGTTCGTCGAGCATCGCCGACCGGGTGACCCGGGCCAGCAGTCCGGCGAACGTGATCGCCAGGGCGAAGGCGGGCAGCGTCAGATGGTAGAGGCGGTCGCCGAGGCCCTCGGGGGTGCCACCGGGCCCGGGAAACCAGCCCAGTTGGACGGAGAAGAGCGAGACGAGCGCGATGGCGCTGACGAACGAGGGAGTGGCCGTGGCGACGCCGGTGCCGAGGAGCACTGCGCGGTCCACGGCCCCGGGGCGCAGGGCAGCCAGGATGCCGCCCGTCACGCCGAGGATGCCGACCAGCAATGCCGCGTAGCCGACGAGCAGCGCGGTGCCGGGCAGACGGGAAGCGATGAGGGAGCCGACATCCTGGTGGAACTGGGTGGAGCGGCCGAAATCGCCGTGCAGGACACCGCCGAGCCACTTCGCGTACTGGACCGGCAGCGGGTCGTCCAAGTGGTACTGCGCGCGCAGCGCCGCGACCGCGTCCGGGGTCGCGGGGCGGCCGTGGAGCAGGAAGGTCACCGGGTCGCCCGGCGCGAGATGCACGGTGCCGAAGACGATGAAGGAGGTGACGAGCAGCACCGCCGTCAGGCCGAGGAGGCGGCTCATCAGATAGCGCGTCATTGCTGCGCGGCCCCGATCGTCGCGGCCCACGGGTAGTACAGCTGGGCGATACCGGTCGGGGCGCCCGTCACCCGGCTGCCGAGGAAGACCGAGTAAGGGGCTTCGTAGAGCGGGATGATCGGGAGCTCGCGCACGGCGATGCGCTGGAGTTCGGCGGTCAGTTCCGCGCGGCGCGCCGCATCGGGCTCCGCGTTCGCCTTGTCGAAGGCGGCGTCGAACTCGGCGTCGGACCAGTTGCCGTAGTTGCCGAAGTCACCTGTGCGCAGGTACTGGTAGAACTCCAGCGGGTCGGGCGTGTTGTCGTACCCGTTGGTGATGACGAGGTCCAGTCCCTTACGGGCGCCGGGGTCGACGAAGATGCTGCTGTAGGCCTCCGGGGCGACGGCCTTCAGTTCGACGTCGAGGCCGATCTGCTTGCCGGCCGCCTGGACGGCGTTGGCCACGACGCTGATCTCCGGGGCGAGCGAGCTGGTGACGAGGGTGACCTTGCGCCCCGTGGCACCGGCCTCGGCGATCAGCTTCTTCGCGCCGGCCACGTCGAAATCGGGCTCGGGCAGCGCCTTGAAGTAGTCGTCGGCCTTCTCGGACGCCAGCGCCCACGCGCCGCGCGCGGCGGGTGCCTTCGCGGGAATGCCGATGCCGCCGGCGGCTGCCTTGATGATGCTCTTGCGGTCGAGGGCCATGGAGAGGGCCTGGCGGACCTTGAGGTCCCCGAGCGGGCCCTTGAAATCGAGCACGGCGAGATCGGCGGCCGCCGTGTTGGGGCCGAAGTACAGCGTGCCCTTCGAGTTGGTGCGCAGCTGGGTGAGAGAGGAGGAGGGCACCATGTAGCCGCCGTCGGCCGTGCCGGACAGGAAGGCGTTGGTGCGGGCGGACGGGTCCTCGATGAAGGTGAATGTCACGGTGTCGGCCTTGGGGGTCAGCGACCGGTCCCAGTAAGCGGTGTTCTTCTTCAGGGTGAGGCTGTCGCCCTGGGCCCAGCTGTCGAGCGCGTAGGGGCCGGTGCAGTTGACCTTGCCCTTGGGGCCGCCGTAGTCCTTGCCGGCCTGGGCCAGGAAGGCGGCGCTCTCGACGGTGCCGGGGGAGGCCGCCATGAGTTCGTTGAGGAGCACGTCGGGCTTGTTGAGCCGGATCGTCACCTCCAGCGGGCCGCTCTTCTTGATGGAGGCGACGTTCTTGAAGGACGAGCCCCACGGAGAACCGGTGGCCGGATCCATGTGGCGTGTGAGGGAGGCGACCACGTCGTCCGCCGTCATGGTCGATCCGTCGTGGAACTTCACATCCGGTCGAAGGGTGTACACCCAGGTTTTCGGGTCCGGGTTCGTGTACTTCACGGCCAGCCCGGGTTCGATCTTCATGTCGGGGGTGACCCGCAGAAGTTGCTCGCACACGTTGGCGAGCACGGTGTTCGGCGGGTAGTCGTAGGCGAGGGCGTAGTCGAGCGTGTAGGGCTCGGCGTACAGCGACCAGGTGAAGGAGTCGAGGGAGCCCTTCGCCGTCGGGGAGTTCGGGGTGACGGTGTAGGCGGGGGCGCCGCCGCCGGGCCGGGACCCGGTCGCTCCGGAACAGCCGGCGGTGGCGGCCGTGGTGACGGCGGAACAGACGAGCAGCGCGGTGGCTCTGGACATGCGCAAGGAGACCCACCCCTTTACGGGTGTAGTGACGGGCTCTGGGGGGATGGAGCGAGTATTGGTGCGGGAACGTTCCCGCGCAAGACTTTGCGGGAACGGTTTTGCTGAGGTCACGAGGGTGGCAGCATCAGTGCATGACCTCAGCTCCCCGACGTGGTGGCCACACTCCGCGGACCGCCCCGCCCCGCGTCCGTCTCGTCGATGTCGCCCGCGAGGCGGGCCTCTCCAAGACCACCGTCTCGGCGGCTCTCAACGGCACGGGACGGCTCTCGCCGACCGTGCGGGAGAAGGCCAGGGAGACCGCGCGCAGGATGGGATACCGGCCCAACGCCACCGCCCGGCAGCTGCGTGCGGGGCGGGCCCGGCTGATCGGTTATGTCGTGGGGGAGTTCGCAGGGACCCCGTGGACGTATCTGGATTCGCCGTACTTCGCCCAGCTGACCAGCGCCACGGCGGCCTCGGCGCTCAAACGCGGATACGCCCTGGTGATGCTGCCCGCGGGATCGCTGCACAGCGAGTGGGTCGACCTGCCGCTCGAAGCGGTGATAGTTGCCGATCCGGTTGACGACGGGGTGGTGGAGGATCTGATTGCCGCCCGTATCCCCGTCTTCAGCGACGGATCGGTGGACGGCAGACCTGGAGCGCACTGGGTGGACGTCGATGCCGAGGAGGCGGTCCGCGGAACCCTGGAGCATCTGGGATCGCAGGGCGCACGGCGGACGGCGCTCGTGCTGCCCGACAGCACCACCCGCTTCCACCGGGGAGTTCTGGCCGCCTACCGGGGCTGGTGTGCCGCACGCGGCCACACGGCCCGGGTGACCTTCGCCGCCGACGCCGGCAACGGCCCGGTGGTCCGGGCCGTGGACAGCGCGCTGACCGCTGCCGAGCGGCCCGACGCCCTCTTCGTGGTGGCGGAGCTGAGCCCGCCGCTCGTCCTGGAGGCGGCACGCCGCCACGGCTACGACGTACCCGGCGACCTTCTCGTGGTGTGCGTGAGTGAGGACGATACGGCCGAGCACACCGAACCTCCGATCTCGACGCTGAGCCTTCAGCCCCGGAAGGTCGCCGAGGCCGGGATGGAACTCCTCGTCGCCGCCCTGGAGAACGGCGACGAAGGGCCCTCGGGCGTGCTCGTGCCGACGCGCCTGCTGGTCCGGGAGTCCTCGCGGCGGCCGTCCTGAGCCCTCCTCAGGCGGAGTGCACCAGTGTGCCGCCGACGTAGGTGCGCAGGACCTGGGCCTCGGCGATCTCCTCCGGGGGCAGCGTGAAGATGTCCCGGTCCAGCACCACCAGATCGGCCAGGTGACCTGGGAACAGACTGCCGGTGTCGTCGTGCCCGTTCACATGTGCCGAGCCGGCGGTGTAGGCGGCGACCGCGGTGGCGAGGTCGAGGCGCTGCTCCGGAAGGAAGACCCGCCCGTCGGTGGCCTCGGGCTCCATCCGGTTCACCGCGACATGGATTCCGGCGATCGGATCGGGGCTGCTGACGGGCCAGTCGCTGCCCGCGGCCAGGGTGGCTCCAGCGCGCAGCAGGGAGCCGAACGGGTACTGCCAGGAGGCCCGTTCGGGTCCGAGGAAGGGGATCGTCAGCTCGTCCATCTGGGGTTCGTGTGCGGCCCAGAGCGGCTGGATGTTGGCGATGGCGCCGAGCCGTGCGAAGCGATCCAGATCGTCGGGGTGGACCACCTGGAGGTGGGCGAGATGGTGGCGGTTGCCACGCCGCCCGTGGGCCTCGACGGCTGCCTCGACCGCGTCCAGGGCCTCGCGCACCCCCCGGTCGCCGAGGGCGTGGAAGTGGACCTGGAAGTCGTGGGCGTCGAGCTCGGTGACGTACGAACGCAGGGCGGCGGGGTCGACGAAGCTCAGACCCGAGTTGGCGGTGGCGCAGCCGCAGCCGTCGAGGTAGGGGCTGGTCATGGCCGCCGTGAAGTTCTCGGCGATGCCGTCCTGCATGATCTTCACCGCACGGGCCCGGAACCGTCCGTGGTTCAACTGCTCTCGCCGGGACAGCAGCTCGGGGATCTGCTCGGCCCCCCGCTCGCGGTCCCACCACAGGGCCCCGGTCACCCGGGCGGTGAGCGTGCCTTCACGGGCGGCCGCCAGATAGGCGTCGGACGGGTCCGGATTGCCGCCGAACACGCCCAGCAGGGCGTCCTGCCAGCCGGTGATACCGAGGGAATGCAGCAGCTTCTGGGCCCGCAGCAGACCGGCGAGGCGGTCCGCCGGTGTGCTCGGCGGCACGATCCGGGAGACCAGCGCGGTGGCGCCCTCCTGCAGCATTCCGCTCGGGGTGCCGTCCGGCTCGCGCTCGATCCGGCCGTCGAGGGGGTCGGCGGATTCCCGGGTGAGACCGGCCAGTTCGAGCGCCCGGGTGTTGGCCCAGGCGCCGTGGTGGTCGCGGTTGGCCAGAAGGACCGGGCGGTCGGGGATCACCGAGTCGAGGAGCTGCCGGGTGGGCAGTCCGCCGTCGAAGCTCTCCAAGGACCAGCCGCCGCCGGTGATCCACGAGCGGTCCGGGTGCGCGTCGGCGTAGGAGCGTATGCGGGTGAGGTAGTCCTCGACGCCCACCGTGCCGGTCAGATCGCACTCGGCCAGTTCCATTCCGCCGGACACCGCGTGGATGTGGGCGTCCTGGAAACCGGGGAGCAGCAACTTGCCCTGGAGATCGATGACTTCGGTGTTCGGGCCGATCAGTTCGCGCACCTCGTCATGGCCGACGGCGGTGATGCGGTCCCCTGTGACGGCCAGGCTGCTTGCCCGAGTGCGCGCGGGATCGCCGGTGTGGATGGGGCCGCGGGTGAAGATCAGATCGGGTGTGGCCATGAGGTGCTCCGAGGCGGGAGGGAGGGTGTGTCGAACGGTCATGCAACCGAGGTATCCATTTGCATGTCAATGCTGTTGTCGTAAGAGGCGTCCGGTGAGGGGTTTTTGAGGAGTGGCTGGGCGCAGGCGGCCGCGGGGCGCCGTGCTGTCGGAGTGGCTGATCGTCAGGGACGGTCCTGTGAGCGGTCGCGCGGCGCACCTTCGCCCCTGAGCTCATGCTGTATGCGGCGGCACGGCCGGCGGGGAGCGACGGCGAGAGGGCGAGCGAGCCCGAGGGGGCTTCGGCGGGCGCCGCCCCGCGGGCTCGTCGCGCGACTCAGGCGTAGAACCTGTACACCGCCTGGGCGACGCAGGCGGGCTTCTCCGAGCCGTCGATCTCCACGGTCAGGTCGACGACGACCTCGACCCCGCCCTTGATCTCTTCCGCGGACACGACCCGGCCATGGGCGCGGACCTTCGCGCCGACCCGCACGGGAGAGGGGAAACGGACCTTGTTCAGACCGTAGTTGACGGCCATCGAGGCGCCCTCGACCCGCAGCAGTTCGCTCCACAGGGGGATCAGGAGGGAGAGGGTGAGGTAACCGTGGGCGATGGTCCCGCCGAAGGGACCGGCCTGGGCGCGCTCGACATCGGTGTGGATCCACTGGTGGTCGCCGGTGGCGTCGGCGAAGGTGTCCACGCGCGGCTGGAGGATCTCCAGCCAGCCGCTGTGGCCGAGATCGGCTCCGGCCTGGGCCTTGATCTCGTCGATTCCGTTGACGGTGAGGGGCATGGGGTACTCCCGGGTGCTGAGAGGGATTCTGTCGATGAAGGGCGATCGGTGAGGGGTGGTCAGTCGCCGAATTCGGACCGGATGACGCCCTTGAGCAGCTTTCCGGTGGCGTTGCGCGGCAGCATCGTGCCGCGCAGGAGGCGAAAGGTCCGGGGAATCTTGTAGCGGGCCAGCCGGCCGTTCAGATGGGCGAGGAGTTCAGCCTCCGTCGTGGTGGAGCCCGGAGAGAGGACGGCCACGGCCCGGCCGACCTCGCCCCACCTGGAGTCGGGCACGCCGAAGACTGCGCATTCGATGACGTCCGGATGTTCGAGGAGCGCGTCCTCGGCCTCGGCGGGGTAGATGTTCTCCCCACCCGAGATGATCACGTCCTTGAGGCGGTCGACCAGATGCACATAGCCGAATTCGTCGACCAGCGCCACATCGCCGGAACGGAACCAGCCGTCCTCGGTGA
The DNA here is from genome assembly GCF_040643055.1 of Streptomyces sp. NPDC047515. Classification (NCBI taxonomy): domain Bacteria; kingdom Bacillati; phylum Actinomycetota; class Actinomycetes; order Kitasatosporales; family Streptomycetaceae; genus Streptomyces; species Streptomyces sp. NPDC047515. The sequence continues at coordinate 23,352 of NZ_JBEYTM010000011.1, read as the reverse complement.
AGGCCGCGCGGCTCTCCTCCGGAAGATTCCAGTAGCCGGGCGTGACGTTCGGGCCCGAGACGACGACCTCGCCCTTCTCGCCCGGTGCCATGTCCTCGCCTGCCGCGTTCCGGACACGGACGTCCGTGAAGAAGTGCGGTACCCCGGCCGAGCCGACGCGGTCGAGGGAGTCGGCGCGGTCCAGGACGAGCGCCCCGGGCGAGGTCTCTGTCATCCCGTACCCCTGGACGAATGCCAGTCCGCGCTCCAGATAGGCGCGTGCGGTGCGAACGGGGACGGGTGCCCCGCCGCAGAGGAGAGTGCGCAGGCTCGACAGGTCAGCGGTGTCCCAGCCCGGCGCCGAGGCCATCGCGTCGTACATGGTCGGAACCCCGAACAGACAGCTGACACGGTGCTGTTCCACCAGTTCGAGCGTGCGGACCGGATCGAAGGAGGACTCCAGCAGGACCGTGCCGCCCTTGAGCAGGGTGGGCAAGGCGGTCATATTGAGGGCCGCCGTGTGGAAGAGGGGCGCGCTGACGAGCGCGACCTCGCCGCCGGACAGTTCCGTGTCGACGAGCACGTTGACGCTGTTCCAGATGATGTTGCCATGGGTCAGGACGGCGCCCTTCGCCCTGCCTGTGGTGCCCGAGCTGTACATGATCAGGCAGGGCTCCTCGTGCCCCACCTCCTCATCGATCTCCTCCGCCGAGGCGGCGGCGATCGTCTCCTCGTAGGCGAGTCCCGGACCGGCCGTCACAGCGATCAGCGTCGCGAGACGGGCCCGGTCCGCGAGCTCCACCAGGTCGGCGGCCGGCCGGTGGGCGTGGACCAGGACGCGGCTGCCGGAGTCGGTGATCTGGTGCGCCAGTTCGGGCACGGTGATTCGGGCACGGTGAGACGGGAGTTCAGCGGTACGAAGACCGCCCCGAGTTGCCCCGCTGCGAAAAGGGTTTCCAGGAAGGCCGGTTGGTTCGGGCCGAGGAAGGCCACCCGGTCCCCGCGCTCGACCCCCGCGTCACGCAGGGCATGGGCCAGCCGTGTGCAGCGGTCGTGCAACTCCCCGTAGGTGAGGCCGCGACCCTCGTGGAGGAGGGCGGGGCGGCGCGGCGTCTTGCGATTGCGCCGGGCGGTCCAGGAACCGATCCCCTGGTTGCGCATGGCTCACTCCTCCGTCAGACCGAGCAGCCGGGCCGCGTTCTCCTTGAGGATCTTCGGACGCACCTCGTCCTTGACCGGCAGCTTCGCGAAGTCGGCGAGCCAGCGGTCGGGGGCGAGCAGCGGGTAGTCGGACCCGAACAGCACCTTGTCCCGCAGCAGGCTGTTGGCGTACCGCACGAGCTGTGGCGGGAAGTACTTCGGCGACCAGCCCGACAGATCGATGTACACCTCCGGCTTGTGCGTGGCCACGGCGAGAGCCTCGTCCTGCCAGGGGAAGGACGGATGGGCGAGGATGATCCGCATCCCGGGGAAGTCGGTGGCGACGTCGTCGACGTCCAGCGGATTCGAGTACTTCAGCCGGATGCCGCCGCCCCCGGGCGCCCCTGCGCCGATGCCGGTCTGCCCGGTGTGGAAGACGGCGATCGCGCCGGCCTCCTCCATGGCCTCGTACAGCGGATACGCCATGCGGTCATTGGGGTGGAACGCCTGGATGTTGGGGTGGAACTTGAAACCCCGTACTCCGTACTCGGCGACCAGCCGGCGGATCTGGCGCACGGCTGCCCTGCCCTTGTACGGATCGACCCCCGCGAACGGGATGATCACGTCCGGGTGCTCCCGGGCCGATTCGGCGATCTCCTCATTCGGTACCGGTGCGGTGCCGGTGGCCGACTCCGCGTCGACCGTGAAGACCACACAGGCCATCCTCCGCTCGCGGTAGTACGCGGCGATCTCCGGCAGGGTGGGGTGGCGGTGCTCCGCCTTGAAGTACGTGCCGGCGGCGCTGTCCAGTTCGGCGGAGAGCGAGGTCGTGCCCCGCGCGGACACCTCGGCGTGGACATGCATGTCGATGGCGGTGAGCTCGGCCGGGTCCGGCCCACGGGAACCGCTCGCGGCCATGGTGCCCGTCACAGCTGGGGCGCCGGGATGCCGTAGGTCTGCTCGGACCGGGCGAAGACGCTCGGCCAGGCCGCCGCGACGGCGTCCGCGCTCCAGCCGCCGTCGGTGTAGGCCACGGTGACCTCCTGCGGGTGCGACCAGAGAGCGAGCTTGTCGCCACCGACGCCGATGCACTGACCGGTGATGCCGGCCGAGGCGTCCGAGGCGAGAAAGGCGATGAGGCCGGACACGTCCTCGGGGGTACCGAATCCCTCGCCCTTGCGCAGGCTGTCGGGGAACGCGGTGCCCTCCAGCTCCAGCGCCTCGACGTGCGGGGCGAAAGCCGGGATGGTCTTCGTCATCGCGGTGGCGGCGACCGGTATGACCGCGTTGGCGGTGATACCGGCGCGAGCCAGCTCCAGCGCCCAGGTGCGCACCATGGCGGCGATTCCGGCTTTGGCAGCCGCGTAGTTGGTCTGCCCGAAGTTGCCGCGCTGACCCGCGGGGGAGCCGGCGACGATCACACGCCCGCCTTCGCCCTGTTCCCGCATCCGTTCGACAGCGGCCCGGACGCAGGTGAACGTGCCCCGCAGATGCACCTGGACGACCGTGTCGAAGTCGTCGTCCGACATCTTCCACAGCACCTTGTCGCGCAGGACGCCGGCGTTGGTGACGATCGCGTCCAGGCGGCCCCAGCTGTCGACAGCCCGGGACACCAGAGCATCGGCGGCCCCGGTGGAACCGACCGGCACTACCTCCGCGACCGCGCGCCCGCCATCGGCGGTGATCTGTTCCACGGCCGCGGTGGCGGCCTTCGCGTCCACGTCGTTGACGACGACGGCCGCGCCCGAGGCAGCGAGTGAACGGGCGTAGGCCAGGCCCAGACCGCGGCCGCTGCCGGTCACGACGGCGACCTTGCCGGAGAGATCCATGCTGCTTCCATTCGTGAGGGAGGCCGGTGCGCGGGTGCGGTAAGGGCGACCACTGCGGAGACCGGCGGAGACCCCAAAATTAGGCAGAATTCAAACTGCGGTCAATAGAATGCCGAATATCCGCCTCGGGGGGAGGCGCGGCGCCTACGCTGTCCCCGTGACCCGACCTCACTCGCCCCAGGAACCGATGGACGCCGCCGAGGGTGGCGCACCCGCCAAGCCGCAGTCGCTGATGATGAGCTTCTTCGGTATTCACGTGCTCGGCCGTGACATCGCGCTCTCCTCGGCGTGCGTCATCGACGCCTTCGCCCGTGTGCGGGTGGGTGAGGACGCCGTCCGCTCGACGCTGACGCGCATGGTCGGCCGCGGTCTGCTGGAGCGGCATCGGCGAGGACGCCGGATGTACTTCTCGCTCACGGAGCGCGCGGCCGCTGTCCTGGCCGACGGGCAGGAGCGGATCTGGCGCGACGGAGTCGTCAATCGGGAGTGGGACGGCACCTGGACCCTGGTCGGCTTCTCGCTGCCGGAGTCAAGGCGCCGTGAGCGGCACGACCTGCGCTCACGCCTGGTGTGGGCCGGATTCGGGCCGGTGCAGAGCGGCCTGTGGGTTGCCCCGCGCCGAGTCGACGTCGCCCCGCTGGCGGCGGAGCTCGGGCTGGAGGATCACATCAGGGCCTTCCGTGGCGAGGCTGCGCCGCCGACCGAGGCCGGGTCTCTGTTGCACGCCGCCTTCGACGTCGACGCGATCGCCGTCGGCTACCGGTCCTTCATCGATCGGTGGGGCGGCTCCGTTCCGCCGGGCAGTGCTACGGACGACATGGCGCTGCAACTCCTGCTGCACACCGACTGGCTGGAGCTCGTGCGCGATGCCCCCTATCTGCCCGCCGAACACCTGCCCGAGGGCTGGCCGGCCGCACGCGCCGAGGAGCTCTTCCGTGAGCTGGCGCGGCGGTACGAGCCCGGTGCGTCGCGGATCGCGGACGAGATCCTGGACCGGATCGACCTGGCCGGCGAAGCTGTGACCGAGGGGGCCGCGGGCGACGAGCCCGAGGCCGGCTGATCTCTTATGACAACACCATTGACGTTATGCCCTCCAAACGGTCTGATGGCGGTACTTCGGAGGTCCGTTCCTCCGTCATCCGAAGGAGCCGCCTCATGGACCTCCTCATCTCGCTCCGGGGCGACACCAGCACCCGCTTCCGCGTGTTCTTCGACACGAGTCACCGCGGGAAGGCCGCTTGCGCCGCCGGCTGCACCGGACTCGGCTTCGGTGCCACGCGCTTCGGCGCGGAGGTCATGCTCGACCTGCTCGCGGGCGACCGCACCCGGCGCACCGCTCCGGAGCAAGCCCCTGCCCTTCCCGCCGGAGCCGGACTGCTCCCTGAGAATCGGCATCACCCAGTGGTCCCTCGCCCGCGCGGACGAGAACGCCGGTCGGTGCAACCTCTGTCTCAGGACCCTGGACCGCTTCGGTCTCGGCCTCGACAGCTGACACCGGACTCGGCTGCTGCCGGGAGCGGCCCGACGATGCCCGCAAGTGAGTCCGCCAAAGGGGCCGATGCCACGGCGCTGCTCCACGAGGGGTGTATCGCCGTCGCACCGTCGTCGCCGGCCGCATGGCCGAGGACGCGAAGGCCCTGGCGGGGTACCCACTACTCCATCGAGCGCGAGGCGCCCCGCCACTGACCGACACCATCAGAGAGGACCCGCATGACGGAAGACATCATCCGTACCAGCCACGGACCGGTGCGTGGCGAACGGACCGAGACAGGCGTCCGCTTCCTCGGCATTCCCTATGCCCGGCCACCGATCGGACCGTTCCGTTTCGCCGCGCCCGTCCCCCCGGAGCCGTGGGCCGAGGTCCTCGACGCCCGCGTGTACGGACCCACCGCGCAGCGCCGTCCGTTCGCCGAGACAACCACCATCCCCGAGCCCTGCGTTCCCGGGGAATCCATCCTGAATCTCAATGTGTTCACCCCGGCCCGCGCTGCCGGGCAGACCGGCCTCCCCGTCCTGGTGTGGATCCACGGCGGCGGCTTCGTCGCGGGCTGCTCGGCCAGCCCCTGGTACGACGGCACCGCCTTCAACCGCGATGGAGTGGTCCTGGTATCACTGGGCTACCGGCTCGGCATCGAGGGCTTCCTGCACCTGGAGGACTCGCCGGACAACCGGGGGGTGCTCGACTGGATCGCTGCCCTGCGGTGGGTACGAGAGAACATCGCCGCCTTCGGTGGGGACCCGGACAAGGTGACCGTCGCAGGCCAGTCGGCAGGCGGCGGCGCGGCCCAAACACTCCTGGCCACGCCGGCCGCGGCAGGCCTGTTCCGGGCGGCGATCTCGGCTTCGGGCGCGGTCATGCGACCGCAGGGCCCCGAGTTTGCGGCGACCGTCTCCGAGTTTTTCACCGCACGCACCGGAGTGCCCGCCACGGCCGCGGCGCTCCAGAGCCTGACGGCGGAGGAGATCCTCGCCCTCCAGGACGCGCTGAACGCCCCCGGTCCCGATCGCGATGCCCTCCCGATGTTGGTCCTGGCCCCCTTCGCCGACGGAACGCTGATCCCCGAACCCGTACCGGACGCACTCATCGCCGGTGCGGCGGGCCAGGACATCCCGCTGATGATCGGCTGCACCGCGCACGAGTTCAACGCAGTCGCGGAGGGAGAGGCTGGTCAGGCCCTCACCGACCAGATCTTCCGTGCACCCGTCCTTGCCCTCGCCGAGTCCCGGGCGAGCCGCGATCTCCCCACGTGGCTCTACCAGTTCGATTGGACCGCGACCGCACCCGCGTTCAAGGGCCTGGCCCACCACTGCGTCGACCTCCCCTTCGCCTTCGACCTTCTGGGTGCCGAAGGGGTCGGCAAGGCGTTGGGGGAGGCGCCCCCGCAGCAGCTCGCCGACGCCGTGCACACGGCCTGGGTCGCCTTCGTCCGCGACCTCGACCCCGGCGGGGCCTGGCCCTCCTACTCCACCGAGCGGCGCGAGACCCGTATCTGGAACACGGAGTCCCGCACGGAGCGCGACCCGCTCCGCTCCGTACGGGAGACCTGGCTGGGTGCGGAGACCTGACCACGGTCTTCGCCCCCCGTCGTCGACGGCCCGGCGTGTCCCCTTCAAGGCCGGCCCGGCCACGGCGTGGGCGGCGTCGGCGGCCGGGACCCCGCAGTGGACCGCCGTATGGAGCAGGGCCGCACCCATCTCGTCGGAAGTGAGGCCGTTGCGCCGAACGGCGGGGACATGCAGGGCCAACTCGTCGGGCGCCGACCGTCCGACGGTGCCCGGGGCGCCGCCTCCGTACACTCCGAAGGCTGCCAAGGTGACTGCCGCTCCGCTGAGTCGGGCTGGTAGTGGGGCCCGTACCGCATGGATCCGGTCGCGTGCGTCCAGGACCACTGAGCGCCGTGCCGGCCGCCTTGAGCCCGCAGGCGGTCGGCACGGCGCGCTGGGTGCGATCGAGGTCGGGTGAGGAGCAGCACGAGGGGTCGGGCGGCCAAGGGCATCGTTGCGGCGTCCATGATGTCCTGGCCGGCCTGGTGCACCGGCAAGCAGTACTGGCAGGTACACCCCGATACGTCCACAAAACTAACGGCCTCGCCCACGATTGGCAGTGGGAGAAGGAGCGGCGTCCGGGGCCTTCGAATCCAAGGCGGAGGAGGGAGTCGGATGGGGCCTCCCCTGCTCGAACGCAGCTGAGAGCTTGGGGAAGGAGCGTCGGCGACTGACGACAACGCCGGAGGCGGAGGTCCCGGACACCGCGACGCCGCTGACAATCGCGGGCGAGGCCGTAAGCATCTGGCTGCGCACTGCCGTCCGCCCTCATCGGCGAGGAGAGCAGGGGCGGACTCGCGACAGCCCGCTCAACTCCTATGCCACGGGCGACTGCCATGGCGTCCTGCTCGTGCGGTGCGCAAAAGGGGAGAACCGCCTATACGTCATCCCAGGCCATTGAGCTCATCCTCCAGCCGACAGGTGTCCGGACGAACTGGGTGGTCTTGCGACCGGATCCCTCGAACCACTCGCCATCGAGGGAACCGGACTTGCGGTACTCGCTGAATCGGTGCGCGATCGCCCCGAAAATCTCGGTCCGCTCGGCAACTTCCCATTCGGAGAACTCCGTCAGCGTCCCATCGGTGAGGATCTTCTCCCGGGGCTCGACGAACGCGTCGAGGTTGTAGATCACCGGCTCGTCCCCGACGTTATTGATAATCATTCCTTGTGGAATGAACACCTCACGGACAGCGTTCACGTCCGGCCGACTTCCGCCGGTGTTGGTGAACGCACCGAGGAAGGAGCGCATCAGCTGGTCGAGCTCGGCCTTGACGTCGGACATGGAGCCCCTCCCACAAGTGAAGCAACTGGCGCCTGATCGTCGCCCATTGCCGGCCTGTCGGCAAGGCCGACGTACTTGGCCCTGCCCCAGCGGCGGGGTAGCCCCCATGCACTCGGTGAACCCGGCTCCCGGGAGAGCGTCTGCCGCCGCGGCGAACCTCCAGCAGGCCGCCACGCACGACGACTGGGCGGTGGCCTGCTGCTTCCCTTCATGGGCGCCACCACGTCAATGGTGGTCAAGGCCGCAGCGACACAAAGGGGATCGTGAGCCGGAGCCGTCAGGGGATCGTGAGCCGGACCCGTTCCGTCACGACCGCCAGGTCCCCCTCGATCGCGGCAGCCGCCGCCGTGAGCGCGGGGAGCACCGCTTGCCGCACATCGTCCAGGGTGCCCCGGCTGGCGTGGGTGGAGACGTTCACGGCGGCCACCACCCGGCCGGTTCGGTCGTGCACCGGCACCGCGATCGAGCGCAGGCCCTCCTCCAACTCCTGGTCCACCAGGGCGTGACCGTCCCGCCGAGCCTGCGCCACGGCCTCGGTGAGATCGGCGGCATCGACCCGGGTGAACGGCGTCAGCGGCCGCACCGAGGCCCGGGCCAGGCGCTCGACCGCCTCCTGCTCAGGCAGACCGGCCAGCAGCACCCGGCCCATGGAGGTGGCGTACGCCGGGAAGCGGGTGCCGAGCGTGATGTTGACGCTCATGATGCGCACGGTGTGCACCCGGGCGACGTACATGATGTCGTCGTCGGCCAGCACCGCGACGGACGCCGAGTCGTGCACCTGCTCCACCAGCCGGGCCAGATGGGGCTGCGTGATCTCCGCGAAGGTCAGCCGGGAGAGGCGGGCGTAGCCCAGTTCCAGCACCGTGGGGAGCAGTGTGAAGCGACGCCCCTCACCGGCCGCGGCCGCGTACCCCAGCTGCTGGAGGGAGAGCAGCGCCCGGCGGGCGGTGGCACGCGCCAGGCCGGTGGCCTCCGCAGCGCCGGAGAGGGTGAGCCCACCGGGTGCCGAACCCAGGGCGGTGAGCACGGCCAGCCCTCGGGTCAGCGACTGCAGGAATTCCGGACCCAGCTCCGCCTTGGCGGCGCGTGAGGTGTCCGGGCCGCCGGATGCGGGCGGCGTGGCCGCCGGTGCGGGGGAAGCCAGGGCCGCCTCCATCCGCGCCCCGTACTCCCGCAGCCGGGGCAGGGCGTGCTCAGCCAGCGACCGAGCGCTGTGCCTGCTGGTGTGACTGACCACGCTGAGCGCGCACACGGTGCTGCCGTCGGGCGCGTGGACGGGGACTGCGACGGCGACCAGACCGGGCTCGATCAGCTGGTCGTCGACGGCCCGGCCGGCGTCCCGTGCGTCGGCCACCCGTTGCCGGAAGGCGGCCTCCACTTCGGCGGGGGCCGGTGGCGCCGGACGCGGAGGAACCGCGGGGAAGCCGATGTCGCGGGGGTCGTCGTGCAGCCGGGTGCGCCAGGCCGCTTGCTGCTCCGGGCTCCAGTCTGCGGCGAAGAGGGCCCCTGGGGCGCACCGTTCGGCGGGCAGCAGGTCGCCGATCTGGAAGGCCAGCGCCATGGTGCGCCGCCGGGTGGACTGGCTGATGAAGCGCACCCCGGCGCCGTCCGGCACCGCGAGGGAGACCGACTCGTCCAACTCGTCGGCCAACGCGACGGCGAGCGGTTCCAGGGCGTCGGGGAGGCCGGAGCAGGCGAGGTAGGCATTGCCCAGCTCCATCAGGCGCGGCGCGAGCAGCACGTCGCGGTCGTCCTCGATGCGCAGATATCCCAGGTGGGTGAGGGTGCTGACGATGCGGTCGACAGTGGAGCGGGCCAGGCCGGTGGCGCGGACCAGATCGCCGGGGCGCATCCGCGGCCCGGGGTGGGCGGCCAGGGCGCGCAGCACGGCCAGACCGCGCTCCAACGGTCCGACCGGGTCGCCGTCGGGTGTTGCGGCGTCCGTCCTGGATGCGGTCGCGCCATGTGGCATGCGGTCCTCCTCGTCGAGCCTCCGGGGTGTGCGGAAACCGTACCCGGCGGACCCTGCGGCCGCGCAGGGCGGCCGGGGCCCATGCTCCCGGTCCACCTGCGCCGACGGGTTGACCGGCGCCGGGCCCGGGCCACGCCTGCGGTGCGTGGCCCTTGTCCGGCCCCGCACCGCCGCTGCGTCCGCAGGAGTTCAATCGATGCGCAGGCCCGCGTAGTTCTCGGCGAGCTCCGAGGCCGCGTGCCGGGACGACGAGACGCGGTCCAGCTGCGAGACCTGGAGCCGGGTCTGGAATGCGCTCTGCCCCGGGTCGGTGTGCAGGGTCGTCGTCATGAAGTACGAGAAGTGCTCCGCGCGCCACACCCGCCGCAGACAGGTGTCCGAATACTCATCGAGCAGCTCGGCGGAGCCGCTGTCCTTCAGATGGGCGAAGGCCCGGGCGAGCACGACGACATCGGAGACGGCGAGGTTGAGCCCCTTGGCGCCGGTGGGCGGCACGATGTGCGCGGCGTCGCCGGCCAGGAAGACCCGGCCCCAGCGCATGGGCTCGGTGACGAAGCTGCGCATCGGCAGCACGGCCTTGGAGGTGATCGGACCGCGTGCGAGCCGCCAGTCGCGGTCGGTCGCGAAACGGGCGTCGAGTTCGTCCCATATCCGGTCGTCCGGCCAGTCGGCCGGGTCGGTGCCGTTCGGCACCTGCAGATACAGCCGGCTGACCGTGGGGGAGCGCATGCTGTGCAGGGCGAAACCGCGCGGCGAGTGGGCGTAGATCAGCTCGTCGCAGGACGGCGGGACATCGGCCAGGATGCCGAACCACGAGTAGGGGTAGACCCGCTCGAAGGTGCTCATGACACCGTCCGGGACCGCCCTGCGGGTCACGCCGTGGAACCCGTCGCAGCCCACGACGTAGTCGCAGCTGAGAGTCCGGTCCTGGCCCTGGTGGGTGTAGTGGATGACGGGCCGGTCCGTGTCGGCTCCGGCGACCGCGCTCACCTGGGCCTGGAACAACAGCGGGTCGCCGTCGGCCAGCTGAAGGGCGATCAGATCCTTGACGACCTCGGTCTGGGCGTACACCCATACCTTGCGGCCGCCGGTGAGCGACGGGAAGTCGATGCGCTGTGACCGGCGTTCCCAGCGCAGCTCGATGCCGTCGTGGACCAGACCCTCGCGGTCCAGCCGCTCGCCCGCACCCGACTCCCGCAGCACGTCGACCGTGCTCTGCTCAAGGATGCCGGCGCGCTGGCGCTGCTCGACGTAGGTGCGGTCACGGCTCTCCAGAACGACGCAGTCGACGCCGGAGTTGTGCAGGAGCCGGGCGAGCAGCAGGCCCGCGGGGCCGCCGCCGATGATGCCGACGGTGGTGTGGTCCATGGCGGTCAGTTCTCCTCTTCGAGAATGCGGTTCGCGATGGCGAAAGCGGCGTTCGCTGCGGGCACGCCGCAGTAGACAGCCGACTGGAGCAGGACTTCCTCGATCTCCGACGGGGTGAGACCGTTGCGCCGCGCGGCCCGCACATGCATGGCCAGCTCCTCGTGGTGGCCGTGGGCCACCAGCGCGGTGAGGGTGATGCAACTGCGGGTTCTGCGACTCAGTCCGGGCCGGGTCCAGATCTCGCCCCATGCGTAACGGGTGATGAAGTCCTGGAAGCCGGCGGTGAAGTCGGTGGTCCGCGTGATCGCCCGGTCTACGTGCTCGTCGCCGAGCACGGCGCGGCGCACGGCCATACCGGCGCCGTGCCGGGAGACGTCGTCGGCGGGCGGGGCGGCATCGGCCGCGAAGTGCCCCGACAGGGCTGCCAGGACGGGCACCGGACGCTCGACGTTTGCGAGGTGCGCGGCGTGCGCCACCTCGGTCAGGGCAGCGCCGGGGATGCCGTCCGCCAGCTCCCGGGCGTGCGCGACGGGCGTCGCAAGGTCCTCGCGGCCCGCGATGACCAGGGTCGGCGCGGTGATACGGGGCAGCTCGGCGCGCAGGTCGAAGCCGACGAGTGCTTCGCAGAGCCCGGCGTAGGCCCCGGGGTCGGCCGCGGACAAGCCGTCGACCACTGCCCTGGCGGCAGGGGAGGCCGCGAAGGACGGGGTGAACCAGCGGGCGGGGGCGGTCTCGGCGACCGGGCCGGTGCCCTCGGCGCGTACCAGTGCCGCACGGTCGGACCAGCCCTCCGGCGAGCCGAAGCGGGCCGAGGAGCAGAGGATCGCTAGCGAGGTGACCCGCTCGGGGTGGTGCACGGCGAGCCAGGTGCCGACGGCGCCGCCGAGCGAGATGCCGGCGTAGCCGAACTCCTCGATGCCGAGCGCGTCGGCGAGGCCGAGAACCAGCCGTCCGAGGTCGGCGACGGTGCCGCCGTCGGGCAGCAGTCCGGCCGGGGAGCCGCCGTGTCCGGGCAGGTCCCAGCGCACCACTCGGTGGGTCCGGGCCAGTGACGGGGTCTGCGGGTCCCACACGGCCAGCGAGGTGCCGAGCGAGGGGCCCAGGATCAGCGGCGGGGCGGAGTCCCGGCCGTCCACGCGATGGTGCAGCAGACGCTGCGCGGGGGCAGAAGTGCTCATGCGGTCTCCTCGTGCTGAGTGTGCGGGGCTGCCCGGTGGACGCCGGCCGGTCGCGGAGGGCTCACGGCCACCGGCCGGTGCGGGGGCTGCCCGGTTCCATCGATATCCGACGCTTCATCAGATCGCTTCCCGGGCGGCGCCGGTGCGGCGCAGGGCGCGGTCCACGAGGGCGCCCGCGGAGCCCGCGTACCGCGTGGGGTCGGTCAGTTCGCGCAGCTGGTCCGGCGGAAGGACACGGGCGATGCCGGGCTCCTCCCGGAGTGCCTCGTCGAGTTCCATGCCCTGTTCGACGGCGCGGCGGGAGGCCCGGGAGAGCATCTGCCCGGCCTCGCCCCGGCCGATCAATGCGGACAGCACCGCGGCGAGCCGCTCGCTGATGATCAGGCCGTCGGTGGCGTCGAGGTTCTCCCGCATCCGGCGCGGGTGGACGCGCAGGCCTTCGGCCAGTTCGGCGGCATCGCGGGCGGCTCCGCCGACGAGACGCAGGGCCTGGCGCAGTGGCTGCCACTCGGCGTGCCAGGCGCCGGCCGGGCGCTCGTCCTCGGCGGCGAGCCCGGCGTAGAGCATGGACGTGAGGGCCGGGACCTGCCGGGCCGCGGCGGCGATCAGCGTGGCGCGGACCGGGTTGGCCTTGTGCGGCATGGCGGAGGATCCGCCGCCGCTGCCCTCGGCGAGTTCGCCGATTTCCGTACGGGACAGCAGCAGGACGTCGGCGGCGAGCTTGCCGAGTGCACCGGCGGTGAAGGCGAGGGCGCCGCCCAGGTCGGCGACAGGGGTGCGCAGGCTGTGCCAGGGCAGTGTGGGCTCGGCCAGTCCGGTCTCGGCGGCGTAGCCGACGAGCAGCCGCAGACCCAGGTCCGGGCCGGGATCCGCGCCGCCGGCCTCGGCGAACGCGTGGAAGGCCGCCAGAGTGCCGGCCGCTCCGCCGAGTTGTGCGGGCAGCGTTGCCCGGACGGCCGCGAGGCGTTCGTGGGCGTCGAGGACCAGCGAGCGCCAGCCGGCGGCCTTGAGTCCGAAGGTGGTGGGCACGGCGTGCTGGGTGAGCGTGCGCCCGGCGATCGGTGTGTTCCGGTGCTCGGCGGCGAGCCGCGCCAGGGCGTCGGCCGTGCGTCCGAGGTCGGCGAGGACGGGTTCCAGAGCGCGGGCGGCGACCAGCATGGTGGCCGTGTCCAGGATGTCCTGGCTGGTGGCGCCGCGGTGCACATGGGCGGCGGCCTGCCGGTCGCGCCCGGCGACGGCCGCGGTCAGGTCCGCGACGAGCGGGATGACGGGGTTGCCGCCGGAGCGGGCGCGCAGCGCGAGATCCCGGACGTCGTAGCGGCCGGTCTCGGCGGCCGCCGCCGTGACGGCCTGGGCCGCCGTGGTGGGGGCGAGGCCCAGTGCGGCCTGGGCGCGGGTCAGCGCGGCTTCGGCATCCAGCATCGCGTGGACGTAGGCGGCGTCGCCGGTGGCGGCCTCGACCGGTGCCCCGGCCGGCCCCGGGGAGAGCAGACCGAGGTCCTCGTAGGCGTCAGTCGAAGGCAAGGAAGACCGTCTCCTCGTGCTCGCCGTCACCTTGCAACCGGATGTCGAAGCGGTGCAGTCGCTCCCCGTGGACGACGGCGAGGAGTGTGGCGCGTCGCTCGGGCTCCAGGCCGGACAGCAGCGGGTCGGCCGCGGCGTCGGTCAGGCCGGGCAGGTAGATCCGGGTGTGCAGATGGTGCAGCAGACCACGGGCGAAGACGATCACCGAGAGGTAGGGGACGCCGCCGGGCGGCAGCGTACGCAGCTCGTAGTGGCCGTCCGCGTCGGTCCCGACCCGGCCGAAGCCGGTGAAGCCGACGTCGCCCCGGCCGATGACCGCTCCGCTGACGGGGTCGCGGCGCAGTGACCCGGGCGCGCCGCGGCGTGAGCCGTCGGGTGCGGGCTGCCAGATCTCGATGAGGGCGTCGGGTACGGGAGCCCCCGCGCCGTCGTAGACGTAGCCGTGGACGGTGAGGGCGTCGGAGTGTCCTGCGGGCGCGATCTCGCCGCCCTTGGCGAAGGGCAGCGCGTAGCCGTAGAACGGGCCCACGGTCTGTGACGGGGTCGTGGACATCAGCGGCCCTCCTCGATCCAGGTGGCGGCCGGACCGTCGAGGACGATGTCCCAGCGGTAGCCGAGCGACCATTCGGGAGTGGACAGGTCGTGGTCGTACGTCGCGACGAGCCGCCGGCGCGCGGAGTCGTCGGTGACGGACTGGAGGATGGGGTCGTAGGCGAAAAGCGGGTCGCCCGGGAAGTACATCTGGGTGATCAGCCGCTGGGTGAAGGCGTTGCCGAAGAGCGAGAAGTGGATGTGGGCGGGGCGCCAGGCGTTGAGGTGGTTGCGCCAGGGGTAGGCACCCGGCTTGACGGTGACGAACTCGTACGCGCCCTGGTCGTCGGTCAGGCAGCGGCCGACGCCGGTGAAGTTGGGGTCGAGCGGGGCGGGATGGTCGTCGCGCTGATGGGCGTAGCGGCCCGCGGCATTGGCCTGCCAGATCTCGACCAGCTGGCCGCGCACCGGACGGCCGTCGCGGTCCAGGACCCGGCCGGTGATCCTGATCCGCTCGCCGAGCGGCTCGCCCTGGTGCCGGCGGGTGAGGTCGTGGTCGAGCGCGGTGACGTCGGTGACCCCGAAGACCGGGCCGGAGAGCTCCACGGCCTCGGGGTCGTGGAGGGCGACCAGCGGCTTGCCGGGGTGGCGCAGGACGCTGCTGCGGTACGGGGCGTAACCGCGGTCGGGGTGGCTGCGCGCGGGCGCGCCGGCGGCCACGGCCTCGGCATAGGCCTCGCGCCGCTCGGCTATCTCCGCGGAGATACGGCCTTGGGCCGGAGGGGTGGTCATACGAGGTTTCCTACCTTTCCAGGACCAGGGCGAGGCCCTGTCCGACACCGATACACAGGGCGGCGAGGCCGGTTCCGGAGCCCGCGACGGCGAGCTGGTGGGCGACGGCTCCGGCGATACGGGCACCGGAGGCACCGAGTGGGTGGCCGATGGCGATCGCTCCGCCGCGCGGGTTGACGACCGCGGGGTCGAGACCGGGCCATTCGGCCAGACAACCCAGGGACTGGGCGGCGAAGGCCTCGTTGAGTTCGAACGTGGTGAGATCGCCGAAGCCGCGGCCGGCCTTGGTCAGGGCCTTCCTGACGGCCTCGACGGGGCCGAGGCCGAAGTACTGCGGCTCGACAGCGGTGACGGCCGAGGCGCGGACGAGGGCCAGCGGCTCACGGCCGGTGGCCTTCAGGCCCTCCTCGTCCACGAGCAGCAGCGCGGCGGCGCCGTCGTTGAGCGGCGAGGCGTTGCCGGCGGTGACCGTACCGTCCGGGCGGAAGACGGGCTTCAGCCCGGACAGCGACTGCGGCGAGGTGTTGTCCCGAATGGTCTCGTCGCGGGTGAGGCCGACGCCCTCGACGGGCACGACCTCCCCGTTGTACAGGCCGTTCTTCCAGGCGTGGGCGGCCTTCTCGTGGCTCGCCACGGCGAAGGCGTCCTGCTGCTCGCGGGTGATGCCGTACCGGTCGGCGATCAGTTCGGCGCCCTCGCCGAGCGGGACGGTCCACTGCGGCTCCAGGCGCTTGTTGACCATGCGCCAGCCGATCGTGGTGGAGAACAGCTCCTGATTGCCGGCCGGGAAGGCACGTGAGGGTTTGGGCAGCACCCAGGGGGCGCGGCTCATCGACTCCACGCCGCCCGCGACGGCGACGGAGGCGTCGCCGACCGCGATGGCGCGGGCGGCCTGGATCACGGCTTCGAGACCGGAGGCGCACAGCCGGTTGACGGTGCTGCCCGGAACGGTGACGGGCAGTCCGGCGAGCAGTACGGCCATCCGCGCGACATTGCGATTCTCCTCACCGGCGCCGTTGGCATTGCCGAAGAACACGTCGTCGATCCTGGCCGGGTCCAGGTCCGGAGTACGGGCCAGCAGGGACCGCAGCACTCCGGCGGCGAGGTCGTCCGGACGCACGTCGGACAGGGCGCCCCCGTACTTGCCGACCGGGGTGCGGACGGCGTCGACGATGTAGACGTCGCGCAGCTGACGGATCATCGCGCGCTCCCTTCGGTGGCCGCGGCCATCCGGACCGGGGCGGCGGTGAGGCGCTGGATCTCCCCGGCGGTGACGCCCGGGGCGCTCTCCACCAGAACGAGGCCGTCGGCGGTGACGTCCAGGACGCCGAGGTCGGTGATGATGCGGTCGACGCAGGTCCGGCCGGTGAGCGGCAGCGTGCACTCCTCGACGATCTTCGGGCCGCCGTCCTTGGCGGTGTGGGTCATCGTCACGATGACCCGCCGGGCCCCGTGCACCAGGTCCATGGCCCCGCCGATGCCGGTGACCAATTTTCCGGGAACGGCCCAGTTGGCGAGGTCGCCGCGGGCGGAGACCTGCATGGCGCCCAGCACGGCGGTGTCGATGTGGCCGCCGCGGATCATCCCGAAGGAGAGCGCCGAGTCGAAGAAGGAGGCGCCGGGCAGGACGGTGACGGTCTCCTTGCCGGCGTTGATCAGGTCCGGGTCGACCTCGTCCTCGTAGGGGAACGGGCCGGTGCCGAGGATGCCGTTCTCCGACTCCAGGACGACCTGGACACCGGCGGGGAGGTGATTGGGGATCAGCGTGGGCAGCCCGATGCCGAGGTTCACGTACTCGCCGTCGCCCAGCTCGCGGGCAGCGCGGGCGGCCATCTCGTCTCGTGTCCAGACCATCAGGCCGACACCTCCCGGGTCGTGCGCTTCTCGATCTTCTTGTCCACGGCCTGTTCAGGAGTGAGCGCCACCACCCGCTGGACGAAGATGCCCGGCAGATGGACCTGGTCCGGGTCGATCTCGCCCGGCTCGACCAGCTCCTCGACCTCGGCGATCGTGATCCGGCCCGCCATGGCCGCCAGTGGGTTGAAGTTGCGGGACGACTTGTTGAAGACCAGGTTGCCGTGCCGGTCCCCTTTGGCTGCCCGGACCAGTGCGAAGTCGGTGGTTATACCCCGCTCCAGCACGTACTCGACACCGTCGAACACGCGGGTCTCCTTGCGCGGCGATGCCACTGAGACCCCGCCCGTACGGTCATAGCGCCAGGGCAGTCCGCCGTCGGCGACCTGTGTGCCGACGCCGGCCGGCGTGAAGAAGGCGGGGATGCCGCAACCGCCGGCGCGCAGCCGCTCGGACAGGGTGCCCTGGGGGATGAGCTCGACCTCCAGCTCACCGGCGAGGTACTGCCGGGCGAATTCCTTGTTCGCGCCGATGTAGCTGCCCGTGACCCGGGCGATCCGGCCCGCCGACAGCAGGACCGCAAGACCGCAGTCCATCGCGCCGCAGTTGTTGGAGACCACGCCGAGCCTCCCGACCCCGGTGTCGAACACCGCCTGGATCAGCGTGTTCGGTACGCCGCTGAGGCCGAAGCCACCGACCGCGAGCGACGCCCCGTCGGGGACATCTGCCACGGCCTCCGCGGCCGAGGCGACCACCTTGTCCATCCGCCCGCCTTTCAGCTGTGTTCGCCAGGTGAACTTAAGTTCGTATTGCTGCTTCATTCTGATCCCATGGCACCCGGTTCGTCAACGGCCCCGGACGTCGCGGTTTCCAGGCGCACCCGCCGCGTCGAATGAACGCGCCCGCGGAACGCCCGGCGTCGGCCGGGGTTCCGCGGGCGCGTCCGATCGCGTCACTCGCGGGGTGGGGCGGGGCGGGGTGTCAGTCGATCGCACCGGACAGTGCCGAGGCCTGCTGCGCGGCGGGCCCGCGCCGGGTGCGACGCGCCATCGGTACCAGACAGATCGCGACCGAGAGGTTCCGTCCGGGCGCCCGATCCGTGGTGATCAGTGGCGCAGGTCGAGACGGTGCACGCCGCCGTCGACGGTGCCGACGTAGAGCGTGCGGGCGTCGGGACTCGCGGCCAGTTTGGTGGTGTCGGTGTTCTGCAGGCCGGTTGAGATGTTGTGCCAGCTCAGACCGTGGTCGGTACTGCGAAGTACGCCGCGGCCGCCCTGCAGGAGACCACTGGCCCCGGAACCGGTGGTGGCCGCGTAGTACGTGTCCCCGACCCGGAGCAGGTCGGAGACATGGATCGCGAGAGGGCCGGTGTCCGCGGCGCGGAAGCTCCGGCCGCCGTCGGTGCTGACACGGACACTGTCGCCGCCGATGACGAGACGCCGTCCGTCGATGTCGATCGCGGTCACCGGGCCGTCGGCGACCCGGGTGACGGTCACCCCGCCGTCGTCCGACCGATAGAGACCGGAACGGTTGCCGAGCCACAGACGCAGCGGATTCGCGGGGTCGCCCGTGATGG
The DNA here is from genome assembly GCF_040643055.1 of Streptomyces sp. NPDC047515. Classification (NCBI taxonomy): domain Bacteria; kingdom Bacillati; phylum Actinomycetota; class Actinomycetes; order Kitasatosporales; family Streptomycetaceae; genus Streptomyces; species Streptomyces sp. NPDC047515. Next base: position 5,282 of record NZ_JBEYTM010000011.1, on the reverse strand, counting down.
TGTCGAAGGAGCGCTCGTGGTAGAGGTTCTTCCATGTCGCGCCGCCGTCGCTGGTGGCGAACAGCCCCTGGCCCAGAAGGCTTTTGAAGCTGACCATGACCCGGTTCGGATCGGCGGGGTGGACCAGGAGCGCCGTCGGCACCTCCCCGGAACTGCCCCTCTCCTTCCAGGTGGCACCGCCGTCGCCGCTGCGCTCGACGGTGAACGAGCCGAACGCGGTGCGCCGGACCTTCCAGATCACCTTCGGATCCTTGGCCGACACGGCGAGTTGCGGGACGGTGACCCCCCTCATGCCCTCGCCGCCCGACCGGCCCCAATCCGGGCTCGCGACGGGAAGGGCGGTGCGGTAGATCGCGCTGTCGGTGGCGGCGAGCAGATGACCGTCACTGACCGCGAGATCGTTGACGGTCAGTCCCTGTACGCCGATCCGCCGGTATCCGGTGCCGTCCGCGGCACCCCGGTAGACACCGTCCTGCTCACTGGAGACGGTGACGGAACCGTCGGCCCAGCGGTCGTAGTCCACCGGCAGTGCCGCGCGCGACGGCACGGCGATCGTCGTCCACGTCTGCCCGTGGTCGCGGCTCAGACGGCTGCTGCCGGATGTCGTGCTCAGGTACAGATCGCCACCCGAGACGGTCAGGCGGAGGCCGCCTTCCGCCATCGGCAGCAGGGTGGACCAGGTCTTCCCGCCGTCACGGGAACCGACAACTCCGGTGCCCATGACGTACACCGCCACGACCGAGGAGTCCACGGCCGGCCCGCCGACGGTCCCGCCGGACGGGTCGAAGAGCAGGCGTGCCCCGCCGGGGTTGCCCGAGCCGATGCCGGAGCGGGCCCAGACGCCGTGATACGTCGTCATATAGAGGGTGTCACCAGTGACGGCGGCGCCGGTGATGCCGCCGGTGACGCCGGTGGGGTACGTCGTCCAGTGGTCGCCCGCGTCCGTGCTGACCAGGAGTGCGTCCGAGGTGACCGCGACCAGGGTGCGGGTCCGTTCATCGGCGGCGAGCGCCGCGATGCGGGTGTCCGGGACGTCGAGCGTGCGCCAGGTCCGCCCGTTGTCATCGGTGCGCAGGATGGAGCCCCGGCGACTGCCGTCGTGAACGCTGTTCACGGCGTACCACCAGCGGTCGGGATTCTTCGCGTCCACCACGAGCGGACCCGTGCCGTCCGCGACGGGCAGGCGTCCCAATTGGCGCCAGGAGGCGCCGTTGTCGGTGGTCAGCCAGGGAGCCGCCTTCTGGTATTGGGTGAGGACGGCCTGCTTCGGCCGGCTGGGCGAGAGGGCGATGGAGCCGGCCTCGCTGTTGGGCCCCACCGGCTTCCAGCGGTTGTGGCGGCTGTCGACCGGGGTGACCTCGAAGGCGCCGGCGCCGGTGAGCCGCTGCCCGGTACCGGCGGTTCCGCGTACCGAGACCCGGTAGGCCCCGGCCACGCTGCCGGTCACCTCGGCCCGGTAGTAGCCACTGGCGGAATCCAGGGTGGACGTGACCTCGACGGCCTTGCCGCGAGGCGGGGTGACGGTGACGACGGGTGGTGCGGCCAGCCGGGTCGGCGGGGCGATGTGCACCGTCGAGTGACCGTCGCTCGGGTCGGGTGCGGCCTGGACGGCCAGGTACCGGACGGCGAGCAGATAGGGCACGTGGATCGCCGGCCCCCGGTCGGGAGTTGCCGTGAGACGGCCGCTGATCTCGGTGTCGGCCGCCGGCCGGGCCACGCGCAGCGAGACCGTGACGGTCGCGGTCTGCCCGGCCGGGATGGTGACCCGCTTCGGCGAGACCGTGGCCCGGCCGTCGATCCGCAGCGTGGTCGTGGCCTGCCGCTTGCCGGAGTTCCGCAGCGTCACCTTCGCGGTGCCGCCGACCCGCTGGCCGGACAGGTCGGCGAGTCCGAAGGACACCGAAGCCGGCGCGGCGCCGACCGTGGCCGAGGCGGCCGCGGCCACATCGAGCCGGCCCGAGCCCTGCGTCGTGGGCCCGCTGCCGCTCAGCGGCTTCGTGGTGCCGACCAACGCGGCCTTGATCTCGGCGGGCGTCCGGCCGGGATGCAGCTGGCGCAGCAGGGCCGCAGCGCCGGCGACGTGCGGGGTCGCCATCGATGTGCCCGACATGCGGTACTGGCCGGGCCCGTACAGCGACTTGGGCACGGTGGAGCGGATCTCCACGCCCGGCGCGACCAGATCGGGCTTCAGACCGAAGCCCTGAGCGGGACCGCGTGAGGAGAACGAGGCGATCCGGTCGGTGGTGTCGGTGCCGCGCAGCGTCACCGAGACCTTCCCGGCGGCGAGCCGGGTGCTCAGCTCCTGGTACTGGGTCGAGTCGATGCCCATGACCACCAGGCGGTCCATGCGCAGCGAGTCGCCGGAGGCGTCGATCCGTCCGGGCGACGACGGCACCTGGGCCACCCCCGGCTCGGGGCGCACCTCCGGCGGCCGGACCTCTCCCGGTGCTCCGGCGACGAACACCGGGCCGCTGTTGGAGGGCAGGCCGGCCAGCACGGCGAGCGCGCCGCGCTTCTCCGCCTCCTTCGCCCACTCCACGGCGCTCGCCGTCAGGTACCGGGTGTCGGAGGCGATGAGCATCTGCGCCCGTACGATCTTTCCGCGTACGTCGCCGACCCGCTTCCAGTCCTCGGCGGTGCCCTCGCCGACATCGACGAGCGGTGCCGTGACGGGGTGCTCCGGCGGGTTCGCGGACAGGATGCCGCGGTAGGTCTGGATCAACTCGGGTTTCTTACCGGCCAGATAGGCGCTGGGCAGCCGCAGATTGCTTGTCGACGCGCCGACCGCGACCACACCGTCGGCCACTGCGGGGCTGCTGACCGTACCCGTGCCCGGTCCGTCGTTGCCGGCCGCGGCCACCACGACCACACCGGCTCGTACGGCCGCGGTCGCGGCGCGGCCCAGTGGGTCGGTGCCGTCACCGGGGCCGCCGAGGCTCATGTTGATGACATCGGCGCGGTGCGGGTTGGCCGGATCGGAGGCTGCCTCGATTCCGGCGATGATGTCCGACGTGTATCCGGAGCCGTCGGCGTCCATCACCTTGTAGGCCAGCAGATTCGCGCCGGGCGCCACGCCGGTGACGCCGCCCTTCTCAGCCGCCTTGCCCGCGATGATGCCGGCGACGTGGGTGCCGTGGCCGTTGTCGTCCATCGGATCCTCGTCACCGTTGACGAAGTCGTGCCCGCCGACGACCTTGTGCCCCTTGCCGAGTCCGCCACCCAGGTCGGGGTGGGTGTAGTCCACACCGCTGTCCAGGATCGCGACGGTGGCCCCCTTGCCGGTGACACGGCTTCCGGCCGGGTCCTTGCGCTGCCAGACGCCGGGTGCGCCGATCAGCGGCACGCTCACGTCCGTCTTCGTCAGAACCCGGGTGTCGGGGCGGACGGCGGTGACGCCCGGCAGCGAGGACAGCCGCCCCACCTCGGACGCGGGCACCGTCATGGCCACGGCATCGATGAGCAGACCCAGTTTGCGGGTCGCCGAAGGGTGCAGCCCGGCGCTCCTCGCCGAGCCGAGGAACGTCTCCTGCCGCGCGTCGAGCGCGCGGCGGGCGGTGCCGACGCCGCGGGCGGCCTCGGCGGACAGCAGCGATCCACCGGGCGCGGCGGTGACCGCTGGGTTCCCGGACAGTTCGACGAGCACTCGTTGCGACGGGTCGGGCGTGGACGCGTTGGCGGCACCCGGTGTCGCCGCCAACGTGCCGGCGAGAACAACGGCGGCGAGGGCGGCATGACGCGATCTTCGTGACTTCATTGCCATGCGTAAAGGTCCTAGTGGTGAAGGCACTTGCCGCACAACCGATCTCCGTGGCCCATTGCTGTCGCTGGCACAACTGGGCCACCATCCGTCCATGACTCCCGAGACACCGCAACTCACGGCGGCAGGCATCGATCCGTTCGACGAGAGCGTCTACCGCGCCGTTCTGACCCGGCGGACGGCGGCGCCTGCCGAACTCACCGCGGATCTCGACTGTTCGGCCGAGCGCGTTGCCAGGGCGCTGGACCGGCTCCGCGACCACGGCCTGGTCGGTCGGCTCGCCGGCTCCCGCCGCCGGTACGCCGCGATCGAGCCGGGCGCCGCCGTCGAGGCGCTGGTACGGGCCAGAAGCAACGAGCTGGAGCGGGTCCGTTCGGCGGCCGACGAGCTGTCCCGGCTGTTCGCCGCCGCGCGAACCGGCGCGACCTGTGAGGACGAGGTGGAGATCACCACCGGCAGTGAGGCGCTCGGCCGCTGGTTCGTCCGCCTTCAGCAGGAGGCCCACGAGGACGTGATGACCCTGGACCGGCCGCCGTACGCCCTGACGACCTCCAACCCGGTGGAGGCGACGGCGCTCGGGCGCGGCGTACGGTACCGCGCGGTCTACGCCCCCGAGGCCCTGGAATGGCCGGGCGTCCTCGACGACATCCGCGAGCTGGTCCGGCACGGCGAACAGGCCCGCGTCCTGCCCGGCCTGGGCATCAAACTCGCCATCGCCGACCGCAAGCTCGCCCTGATGCCGCTCTCCCTCGACCTCGACGACGTCCGCGCCGCGGTGATCCGCCCGTCCACCCTGCTCGATGCCCTCACCGGCTACTGGGAAATGTGCTGGAAGCAGGCCCTGCCCCTCAACGCCCCCGCGGAGGACCCCCTCGGTGAGGAGGACCGACTCGTGCTCACCCTCCTGGTCAGCGGCCTCAAGGACGAGGCGATAGCCCGTCAGCTCGGCTGGTCCGTCCGCACCATGCGCCGCCGCATCAGCCGCCTGCATGACCTCCTCGGCGCCGCCAACCGCTTCCAGGCCGGAGTGATCGCGGCCCGCCGGGGCTGGTTGTGAGACAGCACGCCGGCAGCAGGTGGGGCGGCAATGAGGGGATGTGGTCTCGGCGCGCGTTCCATGCCTGCACAATTCGCGCAGGACGGCAGCCACCAGGTCGCCCTCGTCCGCCTCGGGCGCTGACCGCTGGAGCACACCTTCAGCACGCGGGGCTCTCCTTCGCAGGCCCCACGCACGTTTCCATCGCGCGGGCACTGCGCACCCGGAGCCTCCCGTCAAGGTCAGCGCGATGTCAGGAGTCGTACTCGCTCCGGGCATCGTTCATGACCTGCGGGGGCCGGGTCCGGGATGACGGGAGCCGCGCGGGGGCCGTGCACGTAGCAGGCGGGTGAACCGCCGGATCGCCTCCCACTGACTGGACCTGGTGGCTCTTAGCTTGACTCTGTCGGGGATCTTGGAGTTGCCGAGGTCAGCTGCCCAGGGTTCGCCAGGACCTCGGCCGGGGGATCGTGTGCTGATCGAGGTAGT
>NZ_JBEYTM010000010.1:0-199843 GCF_040643055.1 Streptomyces sp. NPDC047515 | reverse complement strand
TCGTGAAGGGATTCCGCACGGTCAGCCTGGTGTGGGCCGACGGCGGATACGCCAACTCCGTTGATTCCACGCTCCTTTCATGGGCCCGGGATGCGTTGAACATCGTCGTCGAGATCGTGAAGCGGACCGACGACGTCAAGGGCTTCAAGGTCCTGCCCCGCCGCTGGGTGGTGGAGCGAAGTTTCGGCTGGCTGGTCCGAAACCGCCGGCTGGCCCGCGACTACGAACGGCTGACCGCGACCTCCGAGGCCATGATCAAGGTGGCAATGATCCGCTTGATGCTCGTCCGGCTCGCCGGGCAGTCCTTGCGGTGGAGCCATGAATCCCACCGCAAGACCGCACGAGCCAACACCGTCGAGGACTACATCGCAGCGTAATCAACCGGCCACCCGACAGGCTCTGAGGCGCGGGCCCCACGCCCAGGTGCTACGTCCGGGCCCGGTTTCCCGTGCCCGTGCCCTTCAGCGCGTCCAGCGCGTACACGCAGCGGTCCTTGCTGCACGCGTACACGACACCGCCCCGTGCCACCGGTGAACCCGTGATCTCGCCGCCGGTCGCCAGCTTCCAGCGGAGCTGGCCGCCCGCCGCGTCCACGGTGTACAGGACGTGGTCGGCGGAGCCGAAGTGGACCCGGCCGTCGGCGACCACCGGGCCGCCCACCACCTCGCCGCCCGCCGCGAACCGCCACTTCGGAGTGCCGGTGACCGCGTCGAGCGTGTACAGCGCGCTGCCGCTGCCGACGTGGACGTTCCCGCCCGTCACCAGGACCGGCTCGATCGACTGCCGGGCCTCCGTGGCGATGCGCCAGCGGTCCTTGCCCGTCGAGGCGTCGATCGCGTACACCGTGCCGAGGTAGTCGGCGAGGTACACGCCGCCGCCGGTGACCGCGGGCCCCGGCGCGAACGTGGGCGGCGAGAGGAAGACGGCGGGCGACTCGAAGTGCCAGCGGACATGGCCGGACGCGGTGTCGACGGCCAGGACCCGGGCCCCCGCGCTGACGTACACGAAGCCGTCCGGCGCCGCGGTCACCCGGACCGGCACCCCGCCGCAGGAGGCCGCGTCACCGATCGGGTACGACCAGCGCTCGATGCCGGAACGGGCGTCGACGGCGCGCAGCCGGGCGTCCTGCCAGAGGTAGACCGTGCCGTCGTGGACGACGGGCCCGTCCTGCGCCGTCTCGAAGTCGGTCTGTACGCCGCCGCTCTCCCACAGCTTCTCGCCCGTGGACGCCTCCCACGCCTGGACGCCACCGCCCCGGGTGCCGGTGACGACGGTGCCTCGGTCCGCCTTGAGGGAGTACACCCAGGCGTCGGTCTGCAGCCGCCAGCGCTCGGCGCCGGTCACCGCGTCCAGGGCGTACAGCGACGGCCCGTCGGAGGCGTGGATACGACCGCCCTCCACCGCCATCACCCAGGCCACGTCCCGGGTCTTGAACTGGCGGCGCCCGTTGCCCACGTCCAGGGCGTGCACCTCGAACGAGGTGACGTAGAGCAGGTCTCCGGCGACGACGGGCGTCCCCCAGACGTCGTTGGACATCCGGAAGCGCCAGGGCCGCCAGCGGTCCGGGGCCGCCGGCGCGACCTCGGGGGCGTGCGCGGGCGCGGGCAGCGGGGCGGCGGGGGCCGCGCCGTTCGCCCCGGTGGGCGGGCGCACCCAGCCGGTCGCGGGGCCGGCGTCCGCGGTGGCCGTGGCGGTGGCCCGGACGTCCTGGGCGCGCGGGCCGGGGCCGATGGGCACCTTCGCGCCGGCCAGTCGTACCGGACCGCCCGCGTCGGGCAGCCGCGCCGCCGCGGCGGCCGAGGAGCGCAGGTCTCCGCCGCTGCGCCAGGCGGGGTCCCGGCCGGCGCCCGGGGGCTGCGGGGGCGGCGGCGGGACCGGGGCCGGAGCAGCGGGCTTGCGGCCTCCGCCGCGGCGTTGCTCGATCATGGCGGTGGCGGAGGTCGGCAGCCAGGCCGAGGCCGTACCGCTGTCGTCGCCGCCGGAGGCGAAGAGGTGCGGGGCGAGCTGGGCCTGCAGATCGGCGGGGGTGGGCCGCAGCCCGGCGTCCATCTGCATGCAGGACTCGATCAGCGGCCGGAGCTCGTCGGGCAGGCCCTCCACATCGGGGCCCTCGCGCAGCAGCATGAAGACGGTCTCGACGGGGTTGGCGCCGTGGAACGGCGCGTGGCCGGTGGCGGCGAAGACCAGCGTCGAGCCGAGCGAGAAGACGTCGCTGGCGCCGGTGACGCTGCGGGAGTCCCGCGCCTGCTCGGGCGACATGTAGGCGGGCGTGCCGACGGCGACGTTCGTCATGGTCAGCCGGGTGTTGGAGACCCCGGACGCGATCCCGAAGTCGATCACCCGCGGGCCGTCCTCGACGACGAGCACGTTCGACGGCTTCATGTCGCGGTGAACGAGCCCCGCACCGTGGATCGACTGCAGCGCCTCGGCGATACCGGCGGCCAGCCAGCGCACCGCCTGGACCGGCATGGGCCCGCACTCGGTCACTATCTCTTCGAGCGAAGGAGCGGGCACATAGGCGGTGGCCAGCCACGGCACCGCGGCCCGCGGGTCGGCGTCCACCACCGCGGCCGTGTAGAAGCCGCTGACGGCCCGAGCGGCCTCCACCTCACGTGTGAAGCGGACCCGGAACAGCTGGTCCTCGGCAAGTTCCGTGCGTACCGTCTTGATCGCCACCCGCCGGCCCGAAGCCGAGCGGGCGAGATAGACCAGCCCCATGCCACCGGCCCCGAGCCGTCCCAGCACCTCGAACGGACCGATCCGTCTCGGGTCGTGCCGCGTCAGCTGCTCCACCACTTGCCCTGCCACCTCCCCGTACGGGCCTCAGGAACAGAAGCCCGCGAAAACCCGCCCTGTGCGGCGTCTCACCACTGGGCACCACCCGGCGGTGCGCACCCCGATTGTTCCTGGCTGAGGCCGTGGTTGCGAACCCGGGGGCGGACCGGGGTGTCACAGCTCACTCTGCCCTCTTCTCGGACACAGGGGGCTGAAGTACGGCGAACACGGCACCCTGATCGTCCTGGAGGACCGCCATCCGCCCGTACGGGATGTCGAAGGGCGGTGCGGAGATCCGGCCGCCGAGGCGTACGGCGTGTCCGGCGGTGGCGTTGCAGTCCTCGACGGCGAAGTAGCTGAGGAAGTAGCTGGGCATCTCGGCCGGGAAGGCGTCGGTGATGACGCTGCGCCCGCCGACCGCGGTGTCCGGCCCCGGTTCCGTGCCCGCCGGGGACCACATGCGGAAGTCGACGCCGCCGCCGGACTCCGCCGTGCCGGACCGGGAGGCGCCGGCCTCTCCCCCGCCAGCCTCTCCCCCGCCGGCCTCTCCCCCACCGGCCTCTTTCTCGTCTGGTTCTTCCCCGCGGGGTTCTTGCTCGCCCGAGGTGCCGAGATCGGTGCCCTGGAAGCCGAAGACCTCCTCGTAGAAGGCGTCGACGCGGTCCTTCTGCCGGGTGTAGACCTCGGTCCAGCAGAAGGAGACCGGTTCGTTCTGCTTCTCGAAGCCCTCTCGTTCCCCGGCCTGCCAGAGCCCGAAGACCGCTCCGCCGGGATCGGCCGCCTGGGCGACCGCTCCGGCCCGGCCGGCCCGTACAGGGTCGGTGATCACCTGGCCGCCCGCCTCCCTGACGCGGGCGACGGACGCGACGATGTCATCGGTGGCGAAGTAGATCCCCCAGGCGGTGGGCATCCGGCCGTCCTGCTTGGCGGCGAGTGCGGCGACGAGCTTCCCGCCGCTGAAGGCGTCCGCGTACGGACCGTCCCCGGCCCGGAAGGTCCAGCCGAACAGCTCACCGTAGAAGCGCTTGCCCGCTTCGAGGTCGGGCAGCTGCACGTCCACCCAGCACGGCGCGGATTGCGCGAATGCGGCCATGGGCCCGGTCCCTCCGTCGCGGTCGTTCGCGGTCGTTCGCCGCCGGCTCGCGGTTTGTTCGCAGTTGTCCGCGGCCGTTCCCAGCCGCTCGCGATTCACCACGGTGACGCTCGTCACAGCAAACGTAACCGCGGGTGGCACGCGCCGCCCCCCGACCCGTTCACATCGAACACATTTCCGAACAGACGAGCTCCTTGCTCACCGTGTCACAGAAAGTTATCCACCGAAGTTATCCACAGGCTGTTGATAAGACTTATCCCCGGTGGGGCGCATGCGTCGATATCCGGCCACTCCCCCCGGCGCGTCTGCGGCGCTCCCCATTTGCAGTCGGCCGAATCGCGCTCCGATCACCCCTCGGTAAGCTGACGGCATGACAGGACAAGTACGCACCGTCGACGGCCGCGTGGCCGGTCGACGCGGACAGGCGACGCGGCAGAAGCTGCTCGACTGCCTCAGCGAGATGCTCAGTTCCTCGCCGTACCGGGACGTCAAAGTTATCGACGTGGCCCGGAAGGCGGGGACTTCACCCGCGACCTTCTACCAATACTTCCCCGACGTCGAGGGCGCCGTCCTCGAAATCGCCGAAGAAATGGCCAAGGAGGGCGCCGGACTGACCGAACTGGTCGCAGGCCGCTCCTGGGTCGGCAAGGCCGGCTGGCAGACCGCCGAAGAACTCGTCGAGGGATTCCTCGACTTCTGGCGACATCACGACGCGATCCTGCGCGTGGTCGACCTCGGGGCGGCCGAGGGCGACAAGCGGTTCTACAAGATCCGCATGAAGATCCTGAACTCGGTCACCAACTCCCTTACGGACGCGGTGAAGGAACTCCAGGCCAAGGGCAAGGTCGACAAGGACGTCAGCGCCGCCGCGATGGCGGGCTCACTGGTCGCGATGCTGGCCGCGGTCGCCTCGCACCAGAAGGGCTTCACCACCTGGGGCGTGAAGCAGGCCGAACTCAAGCCGAATCTCGCACTGTTGGTGCATCTGGGCATCACCGGCAAGAAGCCGACGAAGTAACGCCGACACCGGGCCGCTACCCGCACCGGGTACCGCGCAGCCGCTCCGGGCGTCCCAGGTCCTGTCTCACCGACGGCGGACCACGCATGTGGTCCGCCGTCGGTGCACCCGGACCCTTCCACGGATCGCCCCAACAGCCGTTTCCACGGACTGTTTTCGCACTTCACACCGGGCTGCACCCCCGCACCGGGCACCGTGTGAGCACCCTCCCCGCCCACCGCTTCTCCCACCGCTCGCCTCCGCGTCCGCGTCCGGCCGCACGCGGCCTGGTCAGACCCCGTCGGACCCGTCAGCCCCCATCGGCCCGGTCATACCCCGTCGACCCCGGAGTCGATCCGCCGTTCCAGTCTGAACAGCCGGATCTCCCGCTCGACCCGCGCCTGGTACGTCGCGTAGGGCGGCCAGAACTTCAGCGCCGTCCGCCACACCGCCTCCCGCTCCGCCCCCTCCAGCAGCGTGGCACGCACCGGAACGTCCTGGCCCTGCCAGTTGACGACGGCCCGGTCGGGCCCGGCCAGCAGATTCGCGGTCCAGGCCGGATGACCCGGACGGCCGAAGTTGCTGCCGACCAGGATCCAGCTCTGCTCCGCCCCTTTCTCCGGCATGCAGGCCAGCGGAGTAGTCCTGGGCCGTCCGCTCCTCGCGCCCGGCACCGTCAGGATCAGGCCCGGCAGCATCCGGGCGCTGAGCAGCATCTTTCCGCGGGTGAGCCGGTGCACCGCACGGTCCATGGCGGGGACGACGTGCGGGGCGATCCTCGCGAACGTGCGGGTGGAGGACACTTTCTGGATCAGCCGGACGCCGGGCGCCATCAGACCGCCACCCGCTCGGCCGATCCGGAGGCGGACGACGCCGGGCCGACGGGCGGCCGCCCGGCGGGCACCTGACCGGCGGACGCCCGACCGACGGACGCCTGCCCGTTGTTCGACGGCGCGAACAGCCAGGCCCGGTGCGCCGCGTGGTCGCGGAGCCGGTGAACGGGGCCGAAGAGCAGTTCGTCGGCGGCGGCCCGTTTGAAGTACGGATGTGCCTCGTACTCCCCGGCAAAACCGATCCCGCCGGGCAGCTGGACGGCCTCGGCGGTGGTGATCCGCAGCGCCTCCAGCGCCTGGGCGAGGGCGAGGCCCCCGGCCGCCGGATCCCAGGCCGCGTAGTACGCGGCGGAGCGGGCCGCCTCCACCCGTACGTACAGATCCGCGAGGCGGGGCTCCACGGCCTGGAAGGAGCCGACCGCTCCGTCGGACCGCTCGCGCGCCCTGACGTGTCCGACGGTTCGCTCCAGCGCGCCCGCCGCCGCCCCCACCGCCTCCGCCGCGAGCAGGGCGGCGACCCCGCGCCCGGCCGAGGCGAGTGCGTCCGTCACGTCCACGGTGTCGTCCGCGCCGAGGAGTTCGGCCTCGGCGTCGCGGAGTTCGACGCGGGCCAGCGGGCGGGTCTCGTCCAGCGGGGTCAGGCGGGTGCGGACCACTCCGGTCGCCGTGTCCGGGCGGACCAGGAAAAGGAGCGTACGGCTGCGCGGGAAGCCGCCGGTGTGGGCGGCGACCAGGAGGAGTCCCGCACTGTGCCCGCCGAGGACCTGGGCGGCCTCGCCGTACAGCCGCCAGCCCTCCGCACCGGCGACCGGCCTGGCCTGTACGCCGCCGGCCCGGCCGCCACCCGCCCAGGCGCCGCCTGTGGGGTCACCGGTGAGGCCGAGCGCGGTGGGGAGCGAGCCGCCGGGCACGGCGAGGGTCGCGGCCAGTTCGCCTGCGGCGATGCCCGGCAGCAGGGCGGCGCGCTGGGCCTCGGTGCCGAGCGCGGCGACCAGGGGCGCGGCGAGCGCGGCGGTGGGGAGCAGGGGCGACGGCAGCAGGACGCGACCGGCCTCCTCGCAGGCGACGGCGAGTTCGGCAAGGCCGCGGCCGACACCTCCGTACTCCTCGGGGAGGGCCAGTCCCGGCAGGCCGAGGTCCCGGGCGAGCTGACGCCACAGGGCCTCGTCGTACCCGTCGGCGGTCCGCACGGCGCTGCGGACGTCGGCGGGTCCGCAGCGTTCGGCGAGCAGCTCGCGCAGGGCGCGGCGGACCTCTTCCTGCTCCGCGGTGAAGGCGGCATCCATCGTCGGGCTCCTTCCCGTCAGGGGCCTCCGGCCTCTGATCTGACGGCCCGTCATGCTAGGGGTGAATCCCCGAGATGCCCAGAGTCGCGCAGCGGAAGGGGCGGGTGGGGCCGGGAGAGTTCCGTTTACCGGGCGGTCCGCACCCATCGAATCTGATGTACCGTCAGATTCATGCCTTCTTCCCACCGCAAGGTCGCTGTCGTCGGCATATCCCTCGCCGACTGCGGACGCGTCGACGAGGCCACGCCGTACGCCCTGCATGCCCAGGCCGCCCGCCGGGCGCTCGCCGATTCGGGCCTGGACCGGTCCGTCGTCGACGGTTTCGGCTCCGCCGGACTCGGCACGCTCGCCCCGGTCGAGGTCGCCGAGTATCTGGGGCTGAAACCCACCTGGGTGGACTCCACCGCGGTCGGCGGCTCGACCTGGGAGGTGATGGCGGCCCATGCGGCGGACGCCATCGCGGCGGGTCACGCCCATGCCGTACTGCTGGTGTACGGGTCGACGGCCCGCGCGGACATCAAGGCGGGCCGCCGCACGTCCAATCTCTCCTTCGGGGCGCGCGGCCCCCTCCAGTTCGAGGTGCCGTACGGGCACTCGCTCGTCGCCAAGTACGCGATGGCCGCCCGCCGCCACATGCACGAGTACGGGACGACCCTGGAGCAGCTCGCCGAGGTGGCGGTCCAGGCACGGGCGAACGCGGCGGCCAACCCGGACGCCATGTTCCGTGACCCGATCACCGTGGACGACGTGCTGTCGGGGCCGGTGATCGCGGACCCGTTCACCAAGCTGCACTGCTGCATCCGCAGTGACGGCGGCTGCGCGGTGCTGCTGGCCGCCGAGGAGTACGTACCGGACACGGCGAAGGAACCGGTGTGGATCCTCGGTACGGGTGAGCACGTCTCGCACTCCACCATGTCCGAGTGGGACGACTTCACGGTCTCCCCCGCGGCGGTCTCGGGCCGCCTGGCGTTCGAACGGGCCGGGGTACGGCCCGCGGACATCGACCTCGCCGAGATCTACGACGCGTTCACCTACATGACGCTGGTGACGCTGGAGGACCTGGGGTTCTGCGCGAAGGGCGAGGGCGGCGCGTTCGTGGAGAAGGGCCGGACCGGCCTGGCGGGCGAGCTGCCGGTCAACACCGACGGTGGTGGCCTGTCCGCCTGCCACCCCGGGATGCGCGGGCTGTTCCTGCTGGTGGAGGCGGTACGACAGCTGCGCGGCGAGGCGGGCGAGCGCCAGGTGCGCAGGGCGGGCGGACGGCTGCCCGAGCTGGCGGTGGCGTCGGGGACGGGCGGCTGGTTCTGCTCGTCCGGGACGGTGGTGCTGGGGCGGGGGTGAGGGGGCGGTCACGCCGCGGACGGCGGCGTCCCCGTCGAAGGGAAGCGGCTCCAAGCCGGCCATGCGCTGCAATAGGGCCATGAGCGACGCACAGAGGCCCCACGGACAGGGGACCGACACGCAGGGAACCGACACGCAGGGAACCGACACGCAAGGGACCGGCACGCGGGGGACCGACGCACGGAGAGCACACGCGCGGGAACCCCACGCACAGCAGAACTTCCTGGACCTGCTCCACGCCCAGCGGGTCTGGGACGTGGACCTTCCCTCCTTCGACCCGGACACCGCGCCCTCCGCCCCGCTGCCCCTCTTCCACGCCTGGTTCGCCGAGGCCGTGGCCGCCGGGCAGACCGAGCCGCACACGATGTCACTGGCCACCGTCGACGCCGACGGCCGCCCCGACGTGCGGACGCTGATGCTGCACGGCGCGGACGAGCGCGGCTGGCACTTCGCCACACACCGCACCAGCGCGAAGGGCCGCCAGCTCGCCGCCCACCCGCACGCCGCGCTCGCCTTCTACTGGCCGGCGCAGGGGCGGCAGGTACGGGTACGGGGGCCGGTCACCGAGACGAGCCGGACGGAGAGCCTGGCCGATCTGCACGCCCGCTCGACCGGGGCCCTCGCCGCGGCGCTGACCGGGGCGCAGAGCGAGGTGCTGGGCTCGCGGGAGGAGCTGGCCCGGACCGCCGACGCCGCCTGGGAGCGGGCGCGGGCCGAGCCGGACGCGCAGGTCGCGAGCTGGACGCGGTACGTGGTCGAGCCGCAGGAGGTCGAGTTCTTCCAGGGCGACGCGGAGCGACGCCACGTACGGCTGCGCTACCGCCGGGACGGCGCGGACTGGACGCGGGAGCTGCTCTGGCCCTGAGAGCCTGTCCCGGCGGTCTGCCGGGGCGGCGTCCGTCGACGGGGCGGCCCACGAACGGACACCGCCCCGGCAGACCGCCGTTTTATTCGGTTGAGACAGCGAAGGAGCACTATGGGAGACAGGTGGAGACAGGTGACGACTGGAGGCACTGATGAGCCGAACCCGTTCCCGTTACGCCGCTGACCGCGGGCTGACCACACGCATGGTGACCACCATGTTCCTGATCGGACTGCTGTACGTGGTCCTGGTCGGCGTGCTGCTCGCGGTGCTGCGCGGCGCCTGGCCGATCATTCTGATCCTGGTCGGCGGCATGTTCATCGCGCAGTTCTGGTTCAGCGACCGCATCGCGGCGTTCAGCATGGGCGCCCGTGAGGTCACCCCCGAGGAGGCCCCGGAACTGCACGGCACCGTCGACCGGATCTGCGCGCTGGCCGACATGCCCAAGCCCCGGGTGGCGATCGCCCAGAGCGATGTGCCGAACGCCTTCGCCACCGGCCGGAACGAGAAGTCCGCCCTCGTCTGCGCCACCACCGGTCTGCTCCGCAGACTGGAGCCGGAGGAGCTGGAGGGTGTGCTCGCGCACGAGATGTCGCATGTCGCGCACCGGGATGTCGCCGTCATGACGATCGCCTCGTTCCTCGGTGTGCTCGCCGGCATCATCACCCGCGTCGCCCTGTGGGGCGGCCTCTCCCGCAACAGCCGGAGCAATGACCCCGTCGGCATCGCGATCATGCTGATCCCGCTGGCCAGCGCGGTCGTGTACTGCCTCAGCTTCCTGCTCACCCGGCTGCTCTCGCGCTACCGCGAGCTCTCCGCCGACCGCACCGCCGCCCTGCTCACCGGCCGCCCCTCGGCGCTCGCCTCCGCCCTCACGAAGGTGAGCGGTCAGATGGCCCGCATCCCGACCGAGGACCTGCGGAAGGCGGAGCCGTACAACGCCTTCTACTTCATGCCCGCGTTCTCCTCCAAGGAGAGCCTGAGCCGACTGCTCTCCTCCCACCCGACCCTCGAACAGCGCCTCGACCAGCTGGCCCGTATCTCCGCCGATCTCGCCCGCCCGTAAGGAACGTCCATGGGTCTTCTCGACACCATCCTGGGCCGCAGCAAGCCGGTCCGCCCCGACCTCGACCAGCTCTTCGCCGTGCCCTCCGCCGCCCTCACCCTCCAGGCGGGCGCCGGCTTCACCCCCACCGGTCTCGGCTCGGTCTGCTTCGCGGGCGTCGAGGGCGGCACCTTCGCCCGCATCCAGCAGGACGTGCGCGAACTGCTCGACGCCGACACCGGCCGGGGCGGCATCCCGGTGGAGTTCAGCCAGGACACGTACGGCTACACCTGGCTGCTCGCCCGCCAACCGGCCGATGACACGGCCTCCCTGGTCAACGATCTGCACGCGGTCAACACCCTGCTCCAGGACGGCGGCTTCGGGCCGCAGCTGCTCTGCTCGCTGATCGGCTTCCGGGACGAGCGGGAGCGTCCGCTCGCCCTGGTCTATCTCTACAAGCGCGGCACGTTCTATCCGTTCGCACCCCTGCCCGGCGGCGTCGAGAAGCGGGACAACCAGCTGGAGTTGCAGGTCAGGGCGGTGGTCGGGGACGACCTCCGGATGGAGAAGGATCTGGCCCGGTGGTTCCCCGTGTGGGGGGCGCCCGGATTCTGAGCCGGGCGCCGAACCCATCCGTATCATCAGGTTCATGACTGCTGAGCACGCCAACCCCGCCGGTGGGCAGCGCGCGTCCGACGCCGACCGCGAGGCGGTGGTGGACCAGCTGAGGGAGGCCGCGGCCGAGGGCCGTATCGACCTCGACGAGCTGGACACGCGACTGGGCGAGGCGCTGGTCGCCAAGACCTACGCCGAGCTGGCGCCCCTCACCGCCGACCTGGGGCCCGCGCCGCAGGACGCGGGGAAGCCGCTGGTCCTCAGGGCCGGTATCCACGGCACGGCGCGCACCGGGCGCTGGAAGGTGCCCACGCACATCGATGTGGACGGCGGCATGGGCGGTGCCAGGCTCGACTTCACGCAGACCGAGTGCCGGCTGCGCGAGATCGAGCTGGAGGTCGACGGGCAGATGGGCGGGGTCAGGATCACCATCCCCGCGGGCTGGACCGCGGAGACCGACGAGGTCGATCCCGCCATGGGCGGCGTCAAGGACCGGACCACGGCGGGGCGGCTCCCGGGTGCCCCGCTGATCCGTGTCACCGGCACGGCCGGCATGGGCGGTGTGGTCGTCCGCCACCCCAGCGTGTGGGAGCGGTGGAAGCTGCGGCGCGGCAGGTCGCGTTGAGTCATGCCGGGTGGGCGGCGGAGCCCCACGGCCGGAAGACCGGGACGGCCTCCCCGCCCTCCTCGTGCCGGAAGGCGACCCGGAGCCGCCTGCCGATCGCCAGGTCCGACTCCTCGCACTCCACGATCTGTGTCATCATCCGCGGCCCCTCCGCCAGGTCGACGACGGCGGCGGTGTACGGGACCCGGGCACCGAACGGCGGCAGGTCGTTGCGGTGGACGACGGACCATGTGTACAACGTGGCGTCTCCGCTCGCCCGCTCCCAGGTGACGTCCTCGCTCCAGCAGTGCGGGCAGAACTCGCGGGGATAGTGGTGGGCGCGCCCGCAGGCGCGGCAGCGGCGCAACAGCAACTGCCCCCGGGCGGCGGCGTCCCAGTAGGGGCGGGTGAAGGCGTCGGGCTCGGGGAGGTCGAAACGTACGGCGGCCGTGGTCACAGGAAGAGTCCGATCGCTTCGTCGAGGGACCAGGTCTGCCAGGACATCGCGAACAGCGCGACGAGCGAGATGAGCGCCATCATCGCGTTCTGCCCCTGCTCGGCCCAGTCGTGGATCATCAGTACGAGATAGAGAAGGTTCAGAAGGAGTCCGGCGACGAGGGCGACAGGGGTGAGGAATCCGGTGATCAGGCCGAGGCCCAGCGCGAGTTCGGCGTACACGACGAAGTAGGCCATGACCTTGGGGCGCGGGGCGACGATACGCCGGAAGCCGGTGCGCACGGCCGCCCACCGATGTTTGCCCGCCACGTCCGCGGCCCAGGCGATGCCCGTACCGCGCTCGAACCAGCCCTTCTTGTCCTTGTGCCGCCAACTCTCCAGCCACCACAGGCCGAGGCCTATCCGGAGAACGGCGAGCCACTCGGCTCCGCCGAGCCAGATCGTCTGCATGGGGCCTCCCATTCACTGAATCTGACGGTACGTCAGTTCACCCGATGGGGGCGGCTCACGCAAGAGGCGTGCGGAAGGTGCGCGGGAGGCACACACCCGTGATCGATTCGCAACCGATTCCGGTCTTGACCGAGACCCATCAACCGAGTGCGCGATTACGCTCCGAACCATGTCCGACAGCGCACTTACCGCCGGTAGCCCCACCGACCTCACCGAGGACCGGCCCGTGTACGTCATCGGCGGCGGTCCGGGCGGTCTCGCCGCCGCGGCGGCCCTGCGCGAACTGGGGGTACGGGCGGTCGTGCTGGAGAAGTCCGCGAACGTGGGGGCGTCCTGGCGCCGCCACTACGACCGGCTGCACCTCCACACGACCCGGCGCCGGTCCGCGCTGCCGGGGCTCGCGATGCCGCGCCGGTTCGGACGCTGGGTGGCCAGGGACGATGTGGTGCGCTATCTGGAGAAGTACGTCGAGCACCACGAGCTGGAAGTGGTGACCGGCGTCGAGGTGTCCCGGGTCGACCGGGCCCCGGACGGAGCGGGCTGGCAGCTGACCGCGACCGGCGGCCGGATGCTGACCGGCCGGGCCGTCGTCGTCGCCACCGGCTACAACCACACCCCGCGCGTCCCCGACTGGACCGGCCGCGACACCTTCACGGGCGACCTCGTGCACGCCTGCGACTACCGCGACCCCACCCCGTACGCCGGCCGGGACGTCCTCGTCGTCGGCATCGGCAACACGGGCGCCGAGATCGCCGTCGACCTGGTGGAGGGCGGGGCGTCCCGGGTACGGATCGCCGTGCGCACCGTGCCGCACATCGTGCGCCGCTCCACCGCGGGCTGGCCCGCCCAGGCGACCGGCATCCTGGTACGCAGACTGCCGGTCCGGCTGGTCGACCGGGCCGGGCCCCTGATGGCCCGGATCGCCGTGCCCGACCTCGCCGCGCAGGGGCTCCCGCGCCCGGACACCGGCCTGTACTCACGGGTCAGGGACGGCGCCATTCCGGTACAGGACGTGGGGCTGATCGACGCGGTCAAGGGCGGCCGGGTGGTGCCGGTGGCGGCCGTCGAGTCGTTCGACGAGGACGCGGTGGTGCTGGCCGACGGAGAACGGATCACCCCGGACGCGGTGATCGCGGCGACCGGCTACCACCGGACCCTGGAGGCGCTGGTCGGCCACCTCGGCGTACTGGACGCCCGGGGCCGACCGGTGGTGCACGGCGGCCGAACGCCCAAGCAGGCGCCCGGCCTGTACTTCACTGGGTTCACCAACCCGATCAGCGGCATGTTCCGTGAAATGGCCCTGGACGCACGGAAGATCGCGAAGAGGCTGTCACGCACGGGCTGACCGTTCGGGGGGGGGCCGGGGGCAAGGGCCGTCACGTCCATGCCGAGCGGCTTCCCTTCCGACACCCCGTTCGCCGCCCCGTCTGCGTACCGTTGCCGCATGGACGTGTTCGACGAGTTGTTGCGTGGCGTGCGGGGGAAGGGGTCGCTCTTCGGTCGTTCGGTGCTCTATCCGCCGTGGTCGCTGAGGTTCACGGACGGCGCCTATCTGACCCTGTGCATGCCGCTGCGCGGCGAGGGGTGGATCGTCCCGGACGGCGGCAGAGGGGACGGCGCCGGTAAGGGCGCGGCAGACGGCAACAGCAGTGGTGATCTCGCCGCGCGCCGGGTGCGGGCCGGCGAGGCCGCGATCGTGCGGGGCCCGGCCCCGTTCGTCTTCACCGACGCACCGGCCACGGATACGGGCCCGGAACCGGGCGCGTCCGTGCACGAGGTGCACTGGGGCACCGGCCCCGGAACGGACCCGGCGCCGCCGGACGAACTCAGCGGCCCCACTGTGTTGTTGGCCGCCGCCTACGACGTGCGCGCCGAGGTCCCGCGGCGGTTGCTCCGGGTCCTTCCGCCGGTGCTCGTGGTACCGGACGAAGAGGACTGTGCGCCGCTGCGCGACTATCTGGAGACGCAGATCGGCGGGGCGCGGCCGGGCCGGCAGATCGTGCTGGACCGGCTGCTGGACTGGCTGCTGGTGTGCACGCTCCGTGACTGGTTCGACCGCCCGGAGGCGGCCCCGCCCGCCTGGTACCACGCCCTCGGCGACGAGATCGCCGGCCCGGCCCTGAGCGCCCTGCACGAGGCCCCGGCGCATCCGTGGACGACGGCGGAGCTGGCCGCACGGGCCGGGGTCTCACGGACCACGTTCGCCAAACGGTTCACGGAGCTGGTCGGGGAGGGCCCGGTGGCGTATCTGACCGAATGGCGCATGACGCTCGCCGCCGACCTGCTGAGCCGCCAGGACCTGACGGTGGCGGCGGTGGCCCGCCGGGTGGGGTACGCCGACGCGTTCGGTTTCAGCGCGGCGTTCAAGCGGGTCCGGGGCGTCAGCCCGAGCGCCTACCGCCGTGCGCCCGGGGCACGGGGCGAGCCGGACCGGGAGTCCCCGGCAGGCTGACGCCCTGCCCCGCTCCCAGGAAGATCCCGGGCCCCGGGCTCAGGCGGTCCAGGCGCCCGCGTCCGCCGCCCTGCGCACGAACTCGCCGAAGTCCCGCGGCTCGCGCCCCAGCGCACGCCGCACGCCGTCGACGACCGGAGCCTCCTGGCTCGTACGGATCGGCTTCATCGCGTCCGTCCACAGCACCGCCTCTTCCGGGGCCATCCCCTGGGCGACCAGTCCGGCCCGGAACTCCTGCTCGGGGACCGGGACGTAAGCGGCCCGCCGCCCGGTGACCTTCGCAATCTCGGCCAGCGCGTCGTCGACGGTGAGCGCCCTCGTCCCGGACAGCTCGTACACCTGGCCCTCGTGACCGGGCCGGGTAAGCGCGGCGACGGCGACGTCCGCGATGTCGTCCGCGTCGACGAACGCGGCGGCCCCGTCCCCCGCGGGCAGCGCCAGCTCACCGCCCGTCACCCCGTCGAGGAACACCCCCTCACTGAAGTTCTGCGCGAACCACCCGGGCCGCAGGATCGTCCACGGCACCCCCGAGGCCCGCACCGCCAGCTCCCCCTCCAGGTGCGGCCCGGTCCCGTCGTAGGAGTCGCCGAAGTACCCCGGCACGTCGACTCCCCGGGCGGACAACAGCACCAGCCGCCCGATCCCGGCCGCCGCGGCCCGCCCCACCAGGGCGGGGGTCCGGGAGGGAGTCAGGTCCAGCGGAACGATGTACGCCGCCGCGGCCCCCTCCAGCGCCGCGTCCCAGGTCCCCCGGTCGTCCCAGTCGAACGGCGTCGCCCCGGAGCGCGAGGCCACCCGCGTCTCCACCCCTTGCTCCCGCAGCCGGTCCACGACCCGGCGCCCGGTCTTGCCGGTACCGCCGATGACGAGTACGGGCTGGTCCGTACGAGTGCCCCGCGCCCGACTCGCATCCTGCGTTTCCCGTACATCCTGCGCCTGCCGCACGTCCTGCGCCGCCTGCGCCCTCGGTGCTCCCTGTGCTGCCTGTGCTGCCTGTGCTTTGTCTGTCATACAGGAAGCCTGTCCCGGCACCCCGGCCACCGGCCATGTCCCGGAATCCGGAATGGATGTCCGGGCGTCCGGATCAGCCTTTGCCTGCACACCCATTCCTGACGGGCCGTCAGTTCAGTAACCTGACAGGGCGTCAGCTTTTGGCTGGCCGAGCACGATCACCCGACGGACCTCTAGCAGGAGTGGGCGGAACGATGCTTGGATCGACTCACGGCACCCTCACCACCGACTTCCGCGCCAGGGTGGTGGCCTGCGGCGAAGAGCCCAACGCCGTCGTCCACAGCATGGCGGCCGCCGCCGCGGAGGGCGATCTCGATGTCAGTGGCCGCCCGCTGCACGCCCCCGTACCGGACCTGGACCGGTTCTTCCGGCCCGAGTCCGTGGCCGTCATCGGCGCGTCCGACACCGAGGGTCGGCCCAATACCGGGATCACCCGACAGCTGATCGGCTGGGCCGAGCGCGTCGGGGCACGGCTGTATCCCGTCCATCCCGGTCGGGAGTCCGTGTTCGGGCGGGCCTGTTCCCCCTCCGTCGCGGACCTGCCCGAGCAGGTCGACCTGGCCGTGCTGCTGGTCGGTGATCCGCTCCCGGTGATCGAGGAACTCGCACAGGCCAAGGTGAAGTTCGCCGTCGCCTTCGCCTCCGGGTTCGCCGAGACGGGTGAGGAGGGAGCCGCCGCCCAGGCACGGCTGGCCGCGGCGGTGGAACGGTCCGGGCTGCGGCTGCTCGGGCCGAATACCAACCTCAACGCCTTCGAGAGGTTCCGGGACGACCTGGACGGGCCGGCGATCGCCCTGATCACCCAGTCCGGTCACCAGGGGCGCCCTGTCTACACCCTTCAGGAGCTGGGCGTGCGGCTCTCGCACTGGGCGCCCACGGGCAACGAGGCCGATCTGGAGACCGCGGACTTCATCTCGTACTTCTCGCAGCGCCCCGAGGTCGGGGCCATCGCCTGCTACGTCGAGGGACTCAAGGACGGGCGCTCCTTCCTGCTGGCCGCGGACCGCGCGGCACGGGCCGGCGTTCCGGTGGTGGCGGTCAAGGTGGGGCGTACCGAGACGGGGGCCAGGATGGCCGCGTCACACACCGGCAAACTGACCGGCGCCGACCAGGTGGTGGACGCGGCGATGCGGCAGTTCGGCGTGATCCGGGTGGACGGGCTCGACGAACTCCAGGACACCGCGGCCCTGCTGGCCCGCGCGCGGAAACCACAGGCCGACGGGGTCGTCGTGTATTCGATCTCGGGGGGCACGGGCGCGCACTTCTCGGATCTGGCGACCGGTGCGGGACTGAAGCTGCCCACCCTCTCCGAGGCGAAACAGCGCGAGCTGCACGAATGGATTCCCGACTATCTGAACGTGGCGAACCCGGTCGACAACGGCGGCCACCCGGTCGGCGACTGGCGCGGCCGGAGGATCATCGACGCGATCCTCGCCGACCCCGACGTCGGGGTCCTGATCTGTCCGATCACCGGCCCCTTCCCCCCGATGAGCGACAAACTCGCGCAGGACCTGGTGGACGCGGCGGAGACCACGGACAAGCTGGTGTGCGTGGTGTGGGGCTCGCCCGTGGGTACGGAGGAGGCCTACCGCACGACGCTGCTGGGCTCGTCCCGCGTCGCCACCTTCCGCACCTTCGGCAACTGCATCACCGCCGTGAAGGCCTATCTGGACCACCATCGGTTCGCCGGCTCCTACCGCTCCCCCTTCGACGAGGCGCCGCGCACGCCGTCGCCCTCGTTCCGCAAGGCGCAGGCGCTGATGCGCCCGGGGCACCAGCTGAGCGAGCACGCGGCGAAGCAACTGCTGCGGGCATACGGAATCCGCGTTCCGCGCGAGCAGCTGGTGACCAGCGCCGCCGCGTCCGTCCGGGCCGCGGGGCTGGTCGGCTACCCGGTCGTCATGAAGGCGTCGGGCGCCCGGCTCGCCCACAAGACCGAGCTGGGCCTGGTCAAGGTCGGGCTCACCTCCGCCAGCCAGGTGCGCGACGCGTACCGCGAACTGACCGACATCGCGCGGTACGAGGGCATCGAGCTGGACGGCATCCTGGTCTGCCAGATGGTCGAGCGGGGCGTCGAGATGATGGTCGGCGTCACGCAGGACGCGTTGTTCGGACCGACGGTGACGGTGGGGCTCGGTGGCGTACTGGTCGAGGTGCTGCACGACGCGGCGGTTCGCGTACCACCGTTCGGCGAGGACCAGGCGCGGTCGATGCTGGCCGAACTGCGCGGCCGGGCCCTGCTGGAGGGCGTACGCGGCGGCCCACCGGTGGACGTCGACGCGCTCGTCGAGGTCGTGCTGCGGGTGCAGCGGATGGCGCTCGAACTGGGCGACGACCTCGCCGAGCTGGACATCAACCCGCTGATGGTGCTGGGGCGGGGGCAGGGCGCGGTGGCGCTGGACGCGCTCGCTGTCTGCCGCTGACCGGCCGCACCACCGCCCGTCCCGGCGACCGCGGCACCGGCCGCCTCGCGGGGCGCCTCGACCGCCGCGCCGCCACCGTCCGCACCATTCACCCAGGAGCCACCTCATGCCGTCCTCCCCCGAAGACACCGCCGAGTCCACCGGGTCCACCGACCCGCTCGACTCATGGGTACTCCACACCACTGACAACGGCGTCTCCTGGATCACGCTCAACCGCCCCGAAGCGATGAACGCCGTCACCTGGGACCAGCGGGAACGCGTCATCGCCCTGCTCGCCGACGCCTCCGCCGACCCGGCGGTCCGGGCCGTCGTCCTCACGGCCACCGGCCGCGGCTTCTGCGCGGGCGCCGACCTGCGCGGCGCCCCTTCAACGGGCGACCGGCTACCCGGCGACGTGGCCCGCACCATCCGGCTCGGCGCACAGCGCCTGATCGCCGCGGTCCTGGACTGCGAGAAACCGGTCGTCGCGGCCGTCAACGGCACGGCGGCCGGCATCGGCGCCCACCTCGCGTTCGCCTGCGATCTGGTGCTGGCCGCCGAGTCGGCGAAGTTCATCGAGGTGTTCGTACGGCGCGGGCTCGTACCGGACGGAGGCGGCGCGTATCTGCTGCCGCGCCTGATCGGCCCGCAGCGCGCCAAGGAGCTGATGTTCTTCGGCGACTCGCTCCCGGCGGCGGAGGCGGAGCGGCTGGGGCTGGTCAACCGGGTCGTCGCGGACGAGGAGTTGGCGGCGACCGCCCGCGCGTGGGCGCAGCGGCTGGCCGAGGGGCCGACCCGGGCGATCGCCGCCACCAAGCAGCTCGTCAACGCGTCCCTGGACGCCGACCGCACGACGGCGTTCGCGGCCGAAGCGATGGCCCAGGAGATCAACATGACGACGCGGGACGCCAACGAGGGTGTGGCGAGCTTCGTGGAGCGGCGCACACCGAAGTACCGGGGGCTGTGAGCGGCCCCGGAGCGCTTACCCGGCAGATTCCGGCAACCGGGTTCGGGGACCACAGCAGGAGCTCACCGGGGCCACTGTTCGGCCTTGCAGCTGTACATCGCCACGGAGGCGCGGCACACCAGGCACACCGGGCACACCGACGCTTGTGCATGGAGAACCGCATTCCGCCGGTCCGGAAGTCCGCGCCGCATCCATCGGCGTCGCCGACGAGTCCATTGCAGTCAATTCACCACCACAAGGAGACTTTGCGCTCACCCAGCGCGTACCCGGGCGAGTCACACCCGGGCGGTCTTGCGGCCTCACCCCCGATACAAGGCGTTCGCCGACGAAGTGTCCTGTCGGCAGATCATCGACGTCAGCGGTCCCGATCTGGCGGGGTCTCTTCGCATACCCGTCGAAGACATCGACTTCCTCGACAGGGAGGGGCACGTGGTGTCCACCCACATCGGGAACCGGGAACGCGTCAGGATCCCGGCGGGGGCTGTCGACGTCCTCAAGCCCTACCTCACCGGAGATTCGTTCACCATGACTGACTTGCAGAACCAGGGCGGCGAGAGAGCGGCGGCGGCTCTTGTCCGGAACCTCCTGAAGGCCCACATGCTGGTGCCCGCGAACGCCGCGCCCATGGCAACCGAGAGCGGGACGACGGTCTTCCGCTCCCGGCGCGCCGTTCTCCCCGAGGGCGAGCGCCCGGCGGACGTGGTCGTCGTCGACGGCCGCATCACCGAGGTCGCCGCGTACGCGAGCATCACCGGCCACCCCGTCGAGGACCTGGGCGACCTGGCCCTGCTGCCCGGCGTGGTCGACACCCACGTGCACATCAACGAGCCCGGCCGCACCGAGTGGGAGGGCTTCCACACCGCCACCCGCGCCGCGGCCGCCGGCGGTGTCACCACACTGATCGACATGCCGCTGAACTCCATCCCGCCCACCACCACGGTCGAGCACCTGGAGGTCAAGCAGGAGGCTGCCCGGGGCAGCGTCTTCGTGGACGTCGGCTTCTGGGGCGGTGCGATCCCCGGCAACACCGGCGACCTGGAGCCCCTGCGCAACGCGGGCGTCTTCGGCTTCAAGTCCTACCTGTCCCCCTCCGGTGTGGACGAGTTCCCGCACCTGGGAACCCGCGAGCAGTTGCGCGAGGCCCTGGCCGAGCAGGCCCGTATCGGGGCCCGCGCGATCATCCACGCGGAGAACCCGCAGATCCTGGACGCCGCCCCGTGCGTCCCGGGCCGCGACTACGACGACTACCTCGCATCCCGCCCGGGGGCGTCCGAGGTCGCCGCGGTCGAGCAGCTGCTGGAGACGGCCAAGGAGACCGGCGCCAAGGTGCACGTCCTGCACGTCTCCTGCGCCGACGTCATGCCGTTGATCGCCAGGGCCAAGGCGGACGGCGTCGACGTCACCACCGAGACCTGCCCGCACTACCTGACGCTGGCGGCCGAGGAGGTCCCGGACGGCAACACTGCATTCAAGTGCTGCCCGCCGATCCGCGAGGAGTCCAACCGGGACCGCCTGTGGGAAGCACTCGCTAACAGCGAGTTCGTCGGCATCGTCACCGACCACTCCCCCAGCACCCCCGACCTCAAGCTGCTCGACACCGGTGACTTCGCCTCCGCCTGGGGTGGCATCGCCTCCGTACAGCTGGGCCTGTCCGCGGTCTGGACCGAGGCCGCACAGCGCGGACACTCGCTCTCCGACGTAGTCCGCTGGATGTGCACGGGCACCGCGGCCTTCGCCGGTCTTGACCGCAAGGGCGCCATCGCCGTCGGAAAGGACGCCGACCTCGTAGCGTTCGCCCCGGAGGCCACCCAGCACATCGAGGCCGAGCGCCTCTTCCACAAGAACCCCATCACCCCCTACTCGGGCCGCACCCTGACCGGCGTAGTACGGGCCACCTGGCTGCGCGGCGAGAAGGTCGATGTGGACGGCGCCCCCAAGGGGCAGCTGCTGAAAGCGGGACCCTCCTCGACCACAGACTCCGGGAGGAACCCTTCGCCCCCTCGATCGGCCACCGAACAGGGCCAAACAGAGGGGGACTCGCTGTTGTCCTGAGCGGCGACGATGCGAGGCTCACCGGCCTCGTCGAGTTCCTCGAAGCTGCCGTCTGCGAGAAGGCACTCTTCCTCGACCACAGCTCGGTGCGATGCGGCCGGGACTCCCGGTTGGCGTGGGCCACCGGCGGATCCCGGCCGCAGCCCGCCTACTCCTCGGCGAAGACGTTCTCGACGGACGCGGCGGTGGGGGCGCGCAGGAGCCAGCGGCTCAGGACATCGAGATCCGTACAGCCCACGATGCGCTCGCGCGCCTCGTCGGGCACATCAACACCGGCCTGGGCAAGAAAGAGCAAGATGCCCCGCGCGATGCCCTCTGCACGGCCCTCTGCACGGCCTTCGTCCCGGATTTCTTCCGACATGAAGGACTTGTAAAACGAAAGGTCCACGGCCACCAGGTTCCTCCACTGTTGTGCGGCCGGGCGGTTGCCCAGGCCCTGTGCGATGAGTTCGACGATGGGGTCGGCGATGGTTTCCGGTACGTCCCGCAGAGCGGTCGACAGCGATTTCAGCCCGAGTGGTCAGTCGGTGAGCGAGGAGACCGGCTGGGCGGCGCAGCCCTTCGGATGGGAGTTCGCGGTGAGGTCCTTGATGCCGATCCTGCCTCCGGTGGGCAGCGACTGGATGTGTGCGGCGAGCCCGATCGCGACGAGGGAGAGCTCACGGGGCCGGGTCAGGTGGTTGCCCACGACCGTGAAACGACTGGTGTGCCGGGAGTTGTCGTGCACGACACCGGATGGCGGCGTGGCGTCCGCGCGTACGCGGGACGGGGCGCGCGAGGGCGCGCTAATCTGCTGGGTATCCATCGGGAAGCTTCTCTCTTCCTCGGTGGTCAGGCCCTCGATCGGGATGCCAGTCCCGGCCGGGGGCCGTCGCATGTCTGGGGTTGTTCGTCGCGGCGAGCATATGCCGGGCAACCGGTCCGAATAGCAGCCAAGTTGACCAATCTCACCCATGTGGGTGACTGGCGGCAGGGAGGGTTGGGAAGGCTCATTTCCCCAGTTCTTCAAGGCTTTTGATGTCGCGCGGAGCCGCATCGCGACCACCGGGTCGCGGAAATCCGCGACCCGGTGGCGGCGGTCACGGCACGAGATCGAGTTCGGCCCAGACGGTCTTACGGGGGAAGGGCCCGGGGCTGACGCCCCAGCGGTCGGCAAGCGCCTCGACGATCAGCAGACCGCGCCCGGATTCGCAGTCGCCGTCCGGGGCGACCATGCACCCAGGACCCGGCGGAAGGCACCCGCCACGGGCATCGCTCACCTCGATCCGCAGAAGCGCGCCGTCGTCGTGGACCGCGAGGCCGAGCCGGAAGTCCCGCCCCGGCACACGGCCATGGACCATGGCGTTGGCCGCCAGCTCGGCGACGATCTGCGCGGCCGACTCCGACGGGAGCCCCCACTCGCCCAGATGTGCGGTGGTGAGCAGCCGGGCCAGCCTGGCTCCCCGTCGGGTGGGCGAGAGCAACACGGTGAACGTGCTGCTGGGAGCGGGGGGTTGGGGGAGGGTGATTTCTTGTTTCACGTCACTCAGCGTGGCCGGGCGCACGTACGCTGACCAGTGATCAATCGGATGCGTACGGTGACTGTCCGGTGCTTGTCCGGAGTTGTCCGGGCTGTCCGGAGCAGGCGTGCGGGTAGGTGGTGCCGCGATGGTGACGGCACGTCGGAGGTGGCGCGGATGCGGGTGGATGCGAACGGCACGGAGCGATCCGGGGGCGAGACGGACGAGCCCGGTTGGGAGGTCGACCCCGACGACGAGTCGGGCGCGGCGGTCGTCGCCACGGTGGGTCGGCAGTTGAGGCTGCGCCGGGAGGCGGCCGGGATGCGGGCGGCCGAGTTCGGTGTGGCGATCGGGTACGGGGAGGACCAGGTATACAAGGTCGAGGCCGGCAAGCGGATTCCACGCCCGGAGTATCTGGACAGAGCGGACGAGGTGCTGGGCGCGGGTGGGCTGCTCACCGCGATGAAGAAGGACGTGGCGGAGGTCCGGTACCCGAAGAAGATTCGGGATCTGGCGCGGATGGAGGCGAAGGCGGTCGAGCTGCTCTCGTACGGCGACCACAACCTGCACGGTCTTCTGCAGACGGATGAGCATGCCCGAGCGCTGCTCGGGACGCGCCGACCTGCCTACTCCCAGGATGAGCTGGAGCGCATGGTGGCTGCCCGTACGGCTCGGCGTTCCATCTTCGACCGGTCACCGGCACCGGATCTCAGTTTTGTTCTGGAAGAGGTGACGCTGCGCCGCCCGGTCGGAGGGACAATGGTGCGACGCCAGCAGCTTGAACACCTGTTGGAGGTAGGACAGATGCGGAACGTCCAGATTCAGGTGATGCCGACCGACCGCTGGAGCCACCCGGGAACAGGCGGAAAGATCCAGGTGTTGAAGTTCAGCGACGGTTCTGGGGTAGGGCGTACCGATGGCGTGCACGGCGGGCGTCCGGTCTCTGATCCGCGACAGCTCCGGGTCCTTGAACTGCGCTATGGCATCATCCGGGCCGAGGCTCTCACTTCGCGGGAGTCACTGGACTTCATCGAGCAAGCGCTGGGAGAGACATGATCCGCAAGAACTCTGCCGAGAACACTCCCGAACTGGAGTGGTTCAAGAGCAGCTACAGCGACAGCAGCGATGGCCACGACTGCGTCGAGGTCGCCACCACCTCCGACGCAGTCCACGTCCGCGACTCCAAGAACACCCGGGGCCCCCGGTTCGCCGTCACCCCCGACGCCTGGGCAGACTTCGTGACGTACGCTGCGGGGAACTGACCCTCAACCTCGCCCCGCCCGCCGGGCGGGAACAGACCTCTCACCGCCTGAGCGTGCACCAGTCCGGTGAGTCCAGATCGCCGTATCCCCGGTTGAGTTCCGGCCGGGTCCGGCGTGCCGCGTGGGGCTGGAGTTCGGCGAGCAGGCTGCGGATGCGCTGTTCGATCTCGTCGCGGATCGGGCGGACGGCCTCGACGCCTTGGCCGGCCGGGTCGTCGAGCGTCCAGTCGAGGTACTTCTTGCCGGGAAAGACGGGGCAGGTGTCACCGCAGCCCATGGTGATCACCACGTCGGACGCCTGCACGGCTTCCACGGTCAGCGCCTTCGGCCTCTCGGCAGACATGTCGATGCCGACCTCCGCCATTGCCTGTACTGCGGCCGGGTTCACGGCGCCGGCCGGTGCGGACCCGGCGGAGCGGACCTCCACGCGGTCGCCTCCGAGGTGGGTGAGGAACGCGGCGGCCATCTGCGAGCGGCCTGCGTTGTGGACACATACGAACAGCACGGACGGCTTGGACTCAGACACGGGCGGAATCTTTCGGGGCGGCGGACGGACCGGCCGCCGGGGCGGCCCGGGTGAAGAATCGGCGGGTGGCCAGGGTGACGTGGACCAGGCCGATCAGGACGGGGACTTCGATGAGGGGGCCGACGACTCCCGCGAGGGCCTGGCCGGAGGTGGCGCCGAAGGTGGCGATGGCGACCGCGATGGCGAGTTCGAAGTTGTTGCCTGCGGCGGTGAATGCCAGCGTCGTCGCCTTCGGGTAGTCGAGTCCCACCGCGCGGCCGACGGCCATGGACCCGGCCCACATCAAGGCGAA
This sequence comes from Streptomyces sp. NPDC047515, assembly GCF_040643055.1. Taxonomy (NCBI): domain Bacteria; kingdom Bacillati; phylum Actinomycetota; class Actinomycetes; order Kitasatosporales; family Streptomycetaceae; genus Streptomyces; species Streptomyces sp. NPDC047515. Next base: position 175,023 of record NZ_JBEYTM010000010.1, on the reverse strand, counting down.
GTACACGAGCAACGGCAGCGCGATACGGACGACGTCGAGGGGCCTGGAGGTGATGGCGTCGCCCTGAAGGGCGAAGAGCACGATGACGGTGAACAGCAGCCCGTACAGGGCGAACGGGCCGATCCGGGGAATCAGCTCCGTCTCGTACCAGGCGCGGCCCTTTGCCCTTTCTCCCAGCCGACGGGTGAGGAAGCCGGCCAGCAGCGGAATGCCGAGGAAGATGAGCACGGAGCGGGCGATCTCCCACACGGAGACGTCGAGGGCGGTCTGCTCCAGGCCGAGCCGGCCGGGCAGGGCGGAGAGGTAGAACCAGCCGAGCAGGCTGAACGCGAGCACCTGGAAGACGGAGTTGAGGGCGACGAGGACGGCAGCGGCCTCACGGTCGCCGCAGGCCAGGTCGTTCCAGATGATGACCATGGCGATGCACCGGGCGAGACCGACGATGATCAGGCCGGTGCGGTACTCGGGCAGGTCAGGCAGGAAGATCCAGGCGAGCGCGAACATCAGTGCCGGACCGACGACCCAGTTCAGCACCAGGGACGGGACGAGCAGCCGCCGGTCGCGGGTGACGGTCTCCAGCCGGTCGTAGCGGACCTTCGCGAGGACCGGGTACATCATCACGAGGAGGCCGAGCGCGATCGGCAGCGAGACACCGGTGACGGTGACCTTCGCGAGCGTCTCACCGAGACCGGGGACCAGGCGGCCCAGCCCGAGGCCGGCGGCCATCGCAGCCAGAATCCACACGGCCAGGAACCGGTCCAGGAACGACAACCGCCCGGCGACGGGCCTTGCGCTCCCGGTGCTCACGAGGCGGCCCCAGTAGGAACCGTCCCGGGGAACTGCTGCCCGGTGGGGCGGGTGAGGACGGCGGCAAGGCGGTCGGTCGTCTCGGGCAGCAACCGGTAGTACACCCACGTCCCGCGCCGCTCGGAGTCGATGAGCCCGGCCTGCTTCAGCAGCTTGAGGTGGTGGGAGATCGTCGGCTGGGACAGGTCGAAGGCGGGTGTGAGGTCGCAGACGCAGACCTCCCCGCCCGCGCGGGAGGCAATCATCGACAGCAGCCGCAGCCGCACGGGGTCGCCCAAGGCCTTGAACACCTTCGCCAGCGTCTCGGCCCGGTCCTCGTCCAGCGGCGCGGTCAGCAGGGTGGGGCAGCATCCGTCGGCGCCGTCCTGGCCGAGCACCACAAGCTCTTGTTTCGACATGCCTCTATGTTGACGTTTTTCGATTCAAGGCGCAATGTTGCATCGACAGGTGTCAATGCATCTGATCGGGGAGACCGCCATGTCCCGCATCCAGCTCGCGCTCAACGTCGCCGACCTCGAAGCGTCGGTCACCTTCTACTCCAAGCTGTTCGGTGTGGAGCCCACCAAGCGCCGCCCCGGCTACGCGAACTTCGCCATCGCCACGCCGCCGCTCAAGCTCGTGCTGATCGAGGGCGAGCCGGGACGGGCCACCCGCCTGGACCACCTCGGCGTCGAGGTCGCCAGCAGCCCTGGACGACGGTCACTGCTGCGCCTCGCGCGGGGCCGCCGGCGATCCTCCCTCCGAACCGGACAACCTCCCCACTCTTCCTATCTGACGCTTCGTCAGTTTCAATGGGAAGCGTGATGGGACACGCAGGCATGGCCGCCACCGCCGTCCGGTACCTCAGGTCCGTCGGCGCCTCCACCACCGCAGGGCCGGCGCCGGTCGATCCGCTGCCGCGCCCGGACCTTCGGGCTGTCGCCGACGACGAGCGGCTGCCGGTCGATCCGGCCGAATTCCGCCGCGTACTGGGTCACTTCGCGAGCGGGGTCACCATCGTTACCGCTCACGACCCGGATGACACGGCGGGTCCGGCCGGCTTCGCCTGCCAGTCGTTCGCGTCGCTCTCGCTCGACCCGCCGCTGGTCACCTTCATGGTCGCCCGTACGTCGACGACCTGGCCGCGCATCGCCCGCGCCGGGGCCTTCTGCGTCAACATCCTGGGCGCGGACCAGGGCGCACTGTGCCGGAGCTTCGCGGTCAGCGGGGCCGACAAGTTCGCGAGCGTGGCGTACGAGCCGGCGCCCGCGACCGGGTCCCCGCTGCTGGACTCCGTACCGGCCTGGATCGACTGCCGCATCCAGGCCGTCCACACCGGGGGCGACCATCTGATCGTGGTCGGCCGGGTGGAGGCGCTGGGGGCGACGGACGGGGACGGGCCGCTGCTGTTCCACCGGGGGGCGTTCGGGCGCTTCGGACCGCTCGGCGGGTGAGCGCGCACCCGGGCCCCGGTCGGTCCCGCGGGTGGACATTCCCTACCGCCCCTGCCCTGCCGGCCCGGCGAGTGACGGCTCGGCCGACCGCGCCGTGCGGCAGATCCCGCAGCTTCGGCGCCGTCGGAAGCGGCCTGGCGGGCAACGCGACAGGTACGGTCCGGCGCGGGGCGAGGCCGCCCGGCCCGGCACCCGACGCAAGGACGCGGACGTCCCCGGGTCGGCAGCCTCATCCCACGGCCGACCGTCTCCGCACCGCCCGCCGAATGTCGCGGAGACCTTCCCGGCCGAGCCTGAGTACCAGGAGCGGCATGAGGATCACGAGCGCGAGCCCGGCCAAGGCCAGGATGCCGTACATCACCCTGTTGCTCGTCACGGAGTGGGTGCTCGCCGTCTCGGGACGCCCCGGCTCGTAGTGGACGCGGATCGTGTCGCCGACGTCCGCATCGCCGCCTTCCCAGAGCTGGTAGGACGTCCCGGCGGCCGTGGTGAAACGAACCTCGATCCTCTTGAAACGGCTTCCCTGGGGCCCGATCACCTTGTCCTTCGCCACGACGACCCCGTCGACCGACCGTCCATGCGCGGCGACCGCGGAGCCGCCCTTCAGCCCGTCAAGTCCGCTACGGACGAACCCGTACCCAACGAGGACGAGGAACGCCACCACGGTCGTCAGGGCCACCCCGCCCGCGACCTTCCCGGCGACGCGCGCCCACGCACCGAACCGGCGCAGCCGGCGCCGCGCGCTCACCGTCTCCCACCTGCCCCATGAGCCACGGCCCCTCCTGCCAGATCTCGCGCCGGGCGGCCTCCGCCGCGTGTTTCTCCGAGGTGTCCTCCCCGTCGTACAGAGCTCTATCCGGGAAATCTTGTGCTCCCTGCGACCGCTGTCCCACGTGACGTTGTCCCTCGACTGCGAATCGGAGAGCGTCAGGTGAGGCGGCGGCAAGGTCCCGTAGGACGGGAGACTCGACCTTCGCCTTCTTGACCGGGGCCTTCCTGCCGGTCGCCGAGAACCTCTCCGCCTGAGACCGGCCGACACTCCGGGCGCCCGTCGGCGTCCGTTCCTGTCCGGCACCGTCAGCCGAGTCCCGCGGCGATGCCCGAGGCTCCCGGACCCGCCGGATCACCAGCGCCATCAGCACCGCCTTCGCACACAGCGCCCCCGAGGCGTACCAGACCACGTCGTACGAGCCGAACACGTCGCGCGCCACACCCCCCAGGAACGCCACCAGTGCCGCGCCCACCTGGTGGGAGGCGAGGACCCAGCCGAAGACGATGGCGCTGTCCTCGCCGTACTGCTCGCGGCACAGGGCCAGCGTCGGCGGGACGGTGGCGACCCAGTCCAGGCCGTAGAAGACAATGAAGAACACCATCGGCGGATGCACCGTCGGCGCCATCAGCATCGGCAGGAAGAGCAGCGAGACGCCGCGCAGCGCGTAGTAGACGGCGAGGAGCCGACGGGCGTCGAATCGGTCGGTGAGCCAGCCGGAGAAGGCCGTGCCGATGATGTCGAAGACCCCGATGACCGCGAGCAGCGAGGCCGCGGCCGTGACGGGCATGCCGTGGTCGTGGGCCGACGGCACGAAGTGGGTCCGGATCAGGCCGTTGGTCGAGGCGCCGCAGATCGCGAACGTGCCCGCGAGCAGCCAGAACGGGCCGGTGCGGGCGGCGTCGGCCAGTACGCGTACGGTCCCGCCTCGCCGCACCGCGTGCGGGTGCGGGCCTGGCCACGTAGGTGCCGCCGTACGGGGCGAGGCCCACATCGGCCGGGTGGTCGCGCAGCAGGAGCCAGACGAACGGGACGACGACCAGCGCGGCGAGCGCCACGGTCACCGAGGCCGGGCGCCAGCCGTGCTCCGTGACGATCCAGGCGCACAGGGGCAGGAAGACCAGTTGCCCGGAGGCGCCCGCCGCGGTGAGGATGCCGGTGACCAGACCGCGCCGGGCGACGAACCAGCGGTTGGTGACCGTGGCCGAGAAGGCCAGCGCCATGGAGCCGGTGCCGAGGCCGACGAGCAGGCCCCAATAGATCATCAGCTGCCAGGAAGCCGTCATCCAGACACTGGCCAGCGCCCCGGCCGCCACCGCGCCGAGCGCGACGACGACGACCCTGCGGATGCCGAACCGGTCCATCAGCGCGGCGGCGAACGGCGCGGTGAGCCCGTACAGCGCCATGTCGATGGAGACCGCGAGTCCGATCTCGCCGCGCGACCAGCCGAATTCCGTATGGAGCGGGTCGATGAGGAGGCCGGGCAGGGAGTTGAACGCGCCGCCGGTGATCGTCACGAAGGTGACGACGGCGACGAGCCAGGCGCGGTGAACGCGCAGGCGGGAGGGCCGGCGAGAGAGGGTGCGGGCTGCCTTGCGGTCGTCGTCCCGGGCGGCGGCGCTATCGGTTTGTCTGGGTCACGTCACTCAGCATCCGGTCCACGTTCTGCTGCGGACGAGTGGCCGGAGGGACACCATTCGAAGGGATCGGGCCAACGGCGATCGACGTCTCCCGGCCCGCCAGGGCTCGCCTGCGCGTACGATCACCTGTCGTTCGGCGGCCCGCGCGCCGCGCCTTCGCCGCTTACCGAACCGGGGGATCTCATGCAGTGGGCAGCACGCCAGCATTTCCACCACCGCTCCGCGCTGATGCAGGCCTGGGGAGCCGTGCTGCTGATCGTCGCCTGCGTCCTGTGGATCTGGCTGGGCTTCCTGCTGGCGGAACAGTGGGATGCGTACTGCTACCGCGTCTCGCAGTGCGAGGCGGTCACCGAGGTGCCGAAGCAGCTCACCATCCTGGGGATCTCCGCCCTCCTGTCCGTCCTCGGCACGGCACTGCTCGTCGCGGGCAGTGTGCGCAGGCAGACCAGCGCCCATGTCTTCGAGGTCATCGAGATGCAGAAGTCCGAGGAGCGCGAGCGGGCGAAGCAGCAGAAGTGACCGGGGCCACCACCGCCCAGGCGAACGCCGCCCCCACCGCGTACCAGAACAGATCGGGGGCGTTGAAGGTCGAGCCCAGCACCAACCGCGCAACCGCGCTGTGCCGGGAGAGTTCCGCGGGCAGCCCGGTCAGCTGCAGCAGCTCGACCGACCAGCTGAACAGGAGCGCCGCCCCGGCCTTGACGACCGGCCGGGCGCGGGGCGCGGCCACGGCGACCAGGAAGCAGATCAGCACGGTGTAGAACGCGTCCCCGGCGTACTTGGCGACGTCGCCGTCCGCGAACGCCCTGACGCCGAGCCCGGCGACGACGGTCAGCACCGCCGCCCCGGCCGCGACCGCGCGTGCCCGTGGAGCCGTCCGTGCCACCCGGGGCACCGTCCCCTCCACCCCGTCCCCGCTCACCCGATCCGCTCCAGCCGCCGGATCGGCCGGGCCACCAGCAGTACCGCCACCACCGCCATGTTGATCACCGCTCCGGCCAGCAGCACCTCCGGAGCGCCCACCCGGTCCGCGACCGGCCCCGCCAGCGCCCGGCCCGCCGCCAGCATCAGCAGGGAGCCCGCCACGTCGTACGCGTGCAGCCGGTTCAGCGCCTCGGGCGGCACATGGGTCTGGACCGTCGTCGACCACATCACCAGCCAGAACGCGAACGCCGCACCGGCCACGAGCTGTCCCGCCCCGAGCGCGGCCACCGGCATCCCGAGGCCCAGCACCACCAGGTTCACGCAGACCGCGGTCAGCGCGACGGCTCCGGCCGCGAGCGGGCGGCGCGGTCGCAGCCGCAAGGCGAGCAGCCCGCCGACGACGCTGCCCGCGCCGTTCACCGCCATCATCACGCCGTATGTCCCCGAGCCGTGCGCCTCGGTGACCTGGACGGCGGTCAGCGGAAGCATCGGGCCGAGCACCGCGAAGCCGTACACCGTCCAGATCGCGATCACCCCCCACAGCCAGCTCCGGGCCCGGAACTCCCGCCATCCGTCGGCCAGTTCGGCGACGAATGTACCCCGGTGCACCTCGTCCGCCGAGGCCGGGGCGAGCCGCAGCAGGAAGAGGCAGAGACCGGAGACCAGGAACGTCGACGCGTTCGCCGCGTAGACCGCGCCGGCACTGGCGAACCCGACGAGCACGCCCGCGAAGGCCGGTCCCGCCATGGCCATGAGCGCCTCGGAGACCCGGAGCACCGCGTTGGCGCGCTGCACGTCCGGGGCGACCCGGGGCACGGTCGAGGCGACGCCCGGCTGGAAGAGCGCGGCGCCCACACCGGCCACCGCGCTGAGCGCGTACACCGCCCACAACGGCGGGTTGCCGACGACGAAGGAGACCGCCAGCACGGCGGCCCCGACCAGTCGCAGCGCGTCGGCGATGATCATCATCCGGCGGGGGGTGAACCGGTCCGCCAGTACGCCGCCGAAGAGCACGAAGAGCGCCAGCGGCCCCATCCAGGCCGCCAGCGCGAACCCCACCGACGAGTGCGGCCTGCCGGCCCCCAGCAGGCCCGCGGTGAGCGCCACCGGGATCATGCCGTCACCGAAGAGCGCGGCGGTACGGGCAACGAAGAAGAGCCGGAAATTACGGTTCCAGAGCTCGGCGGGCCGGATGTCGCCCAGGCCCGCGCCACGGCCCTTGCTCAGGCCCGCACCAAGGCCCTTGCTCAGGCCCGCACCAAGGCCCTTGCTCAGGCCCGCGCCAAGGCTGTCGCCCAGCGGCTCCCCACCCGAAGAACGGGGCGAAAGGGGCGACGGGCTCTCGCTGCGCACGGCGGGAATGCGCGGGTGCTCTGCTGACTTTTCCTTCACGGCAGTGACATGTATCAGTTGAAGGTCTATACCAGCTAGGGGTGAAGGGAGTCCGCCAATGCCGCACCGAATCGCCGTCCTGGCCCTCGACGGGCTGCTTCCCTTCGAACTGGGCATCCCACAAAGGATTTTCGGCCGATCGCTCGGTTTCGAACCGCACAACAAGGGCCGCAAACTCTATGAAGTCGTGACCTGTTCCATCCGCCCGCCGGGCCCGGTCCGCACCAACGCGGACTTCACGATCACCGTCGAACGCGGCCCGGAGACGCTGGCCACCGCCGACACGGTCGTGGTCCCCGCCAGTTATGAACTCGGCCCCGTCTACACGGAGGGCAGGCTCACCGACGAGCTGGCCGCCGCGTTCGCACACATCAGGCCGGGCACCCGGATGGTCTCCATCTGCACGGGCAGCTATGTGCTGGCCGCCGCCGGATATCTCGACGGACGGCCCGCCACCACCCACTGGTCGTCGGCCGACCACTTCCAGCAGCTCTTCCCCGAGGTCCGCGTCGACCCGGACGTCCTGTTCATCGACGACGGGGACGTACTGACCTCCGCCGGGGTCGCCGCCGGAATCGACCTCTGCCTGCACATCGTGCGCCGCGACCACGGCACCGCCGTCGCCAATGACGTCGCCCGCCGCACGGTCGTGCCCCCGCATCGGGACGGCGGGCAGGCCCAGTACATCCAGCGCCCCGTGCCCGAGGCGCAGTTCGCGACCACCACCTCGGCACGGGCGTGGGCGCTCGGCCGGCTGGAGCGCCCGATCCTGCTGCGCGACATGACGCAGCAGGAGTCGATGAGCGTGCGGACGTTCACCCGCCGGTTCCGGGAGGAGGTCGGGGTCAGTCCCGTGCAGTGGCTGACCCGGCAGCGGGTCGAGCGGGCCCGGCAGCTGCTGGAGTCGACGGACCTGTCGATCGACCAGGTGGCCAGGGACGCGGGCTTCGGGACGCCCACGTCGCTGCGGCAGCATCTGCAGGCGGCGCTGGGGGCGTCCCCCACGGTGTACCGGCGCACATTTCGCGCGGGGAAGGCCTGACCGGGCGCGCCGACCGTCCCCCTCCGCACAGCTCGGACCGCCCGCCCCACGCCCTGGACGACCCCATGAAGTACGTCACAGTGCCGCCCGTGGGCCGCGTCCGCCGTCGGGGCCCCGTCGCCGGCAACGCCCCACCCCCGCCGACCGATCCGAGGGTTCCTCCCTCCAGGGACCGGGGGCCGCTCCGCCCCAGAGCGACTTAGGTCACCCTTCCCTGCCACTGCTTCCGCCTGATAGGCATGTGAAGCACCACCGGCACTTCGGAAGTTTCGCCATGAATAAGGGAAATCCAGACAGCCTCATACCCTTCACCATCGATCTGACGTTCGAGGAAGCGCGGCGCCGGGCCGAGGTCGTGACCGCACTCGGGCCCGACTGGGACCCGATCGCCGCCCTCCAGGGCGAGGAAGAGGCGTACGCGCTCCTCTACTCGGGCCTGGACGCCGAACAGCAGCGCACCTACGACCTGCTGGTGGCGACCGGCGTCCTGCCGGGAAGGGGACCAGGTCGTGCGACTGCCCATTGATCCGCAGGCGGACGTGGCCCGACGCGCCTGGATGCCCTGCCCCGTCTGCGACGACGCCCGTCACTGCGAGAACTGCGCCGACCTCCGTACCTGCCGTGAGCACTGGCGCTACCTGATCTCCAACAACGGACCGGTCGTTCACCTCCAGTGTCCGCAGTGCACCCACATGTGGTCCGTGAACACGCGCCCCGACGTCACTCCGCGCGACAGCGGCGCCTTCGGCGACTGACCGACGACAACGCGGCCGGGCGCGGTGCCGGGAAACGCGAGCCCGGCGTGGTCCGAACGATGCCGGTTCGAAGACACGGCCTAGAACACCAGCACACCCCGCGCCACCCGGCCGTGGTGGGCGTCGTCCGCCGCCTTGGCGAAGTCCTCCACCGGGTAGGTCTCGGTGACGAGTTCGTCCAGCAGCAGCCTGCCCTCCCGGTACAGGTCCGCGTAGAGCGCGATGTCCCGCTGCGGGCGTGAGGAACCGTACCGGCAGCCCAGGATGGACTTGTCCAGGAACAACGACGAGACCAGGAACGACGCCTCGGCCGTCGCCGCGGGGACGCCCAGCAGGACCGCCTGACCGTGCCGGTCCAGCAGGTCGATCGCGGTACGGATCAGCTCCGTACGGCCCACACACTCGAAGACGTGGTCGGCGCCGCTCGGCAGGATCTCCCGCACGGCCTTCGCCGACGTCAGGAAGTGCGTCGCGCCGAACTGCCGCGCCATCGCCTCCTTCGCCGGGTTGGCGTCGACGGCGACGATCGTCAGGGCGCCCGCGATCCGGGCCCCCTGGATGACGTTGAGCCCGATGCCACCGGTGCCGATGACCACGACGGTGTCACCCCGGTCGACCTTCGCCCGGTTCAGTACGGCTCCGACTCCCGTCACCACCCCGCAGCCGATCAGCGCGGCCGAGGTGAGCGGCAGATCGGGGGGGATCTTCACCGCTTGCACGGCCTTGACCAGGGTCCGTTCGGCGAAGGCCGAGTTGGACGCGAACTGGTACAGCGGCTTTCCGCGCCGCGAGAAGGGCTGCCCCGGCATCCCGATCGCCTTGCGGCACATCGTCGGCCGGCCCCGGTCGCACTGCGCGCACGCCCCGCAGCTGGCCAGCGTGGACAGCGACACATGGTCGCCGGGCACCACATGGCCGACGCCCGCGCCGACCGCCGCCACCACGCCCGCGCCCTCGTGCCCGAGCACCACCGGCGACGGGAACGGGATCGTCCCGTCGATCACCGACAGGTCGCTGTGGCACAGCCCGGCCGCGGCCACCGCCACCAGCACCTCGCCGGGGCCCGGATCGTGTATCTCCAGATCGTCGACGACCTCGGTCCGCTTGCCGTCGAAGACGACGCCTCTCATCTCGGCTCCCTCGGTAGGCCGAGCACCCGCTCGGCGATGGTGTTCACGCGTTCGGTCGTGCCTTCGCCGCCGCCGCCGCGGCCATCTCCTCCAGCTGGGCCAGCATCGGCATCGGGTCCGTGCCCACCGTCCCCGGCAGGAAGTCGGCGATCCGCTCCGGGGTCCAGGCCCCGTCCGCGTACCCCGCCCGCAGCTCCCTCGGCTGGGCCCAGACCGCGATCTTCGGGCCGGCGATCGTGTAGACCTGGCCGGTGATCCTCTCCTTGCGGGCCCGTTCGCTGAGCAGGTAGACGACGAGCGCCGCCACGTCCTCCGGCTCGCCGATCTCCTTGAGTTCCATGGGCACATTGGCGGACATCCGGGTGCGGGCGACCGGGGCGACGGCGTTCGCCGTGACGCCGTACTTGTGCAGGCCGAGCGCCGCGCTCCGCACCAGCGAGATGATTCCGCCCTTCGCGGCGCTGTAGTTGGCCTGGGCGACGCTGCCCTGGTGGTTGCCGCTGGTGAAGCCGATCAGCGTGCCGCCGCCCTCCTGCTTGCGCATCACCGCCGACGCGGCCCTGAAGACGGTGAAGGTGCCCTTGAGGTGGGTGGCCACCACCGGATCCCACTCCTCCTCGGACATGTTGAACAGCATCCGTTCCCGCAGGATGCCGGCCACGCACACGACCCCGTCGATCCGCCCGTACCGTGCGAGGGCCGTGTCCACGATCCGCTGCCCGCCCGCCATCGTGGAGATGTCGTCGGCGACGGCCACCGCCTCGCCGCCCGCCGCCCCGATCTCCTTGACGACGGACTCGGCTATCTCGCTGCTCGGCTCGCCGCCCTCGATGGAGACGCCGTAGTCGTTGACGACGACTCTCGCCCCCTCGGCCGCCGCCGCGAGCGCGACCGCCCTCCCGATGCCGCGTCCGGCACCCGTCACGGCCACCACTTTGCCTGCCAAGAAGTTCCCCATGCCCGGCCCCTTCCCGCGGTTTCTGACGGACCGTTAGATTTTATGGGCCATCGGGTTCACGAACACAAGCCCCAGGAGGTACCCATGTCACTGCCTGCCGAGTTCCACGACATCGCCAAGCGGGTCAACAACTGGGGCCGTTGGGGCGCCGACGACGAGATCGGCACACTCAACCTGATCACCGACGCCGTCGTGCGGGAGGCCGCCGCCACCGTCCGCACGGGGCTGCGCGTCCCGCTCGCGCTTCCCCTCCAGCAGGACGGCGTCCAGAGCGGACTGATCCCCGGGCGGATCAATCCGCTGCACACCATGGTCCAGATCAACCAGGAGCTCTTCGGACCCGGCACCGTCGCCACCAGCGACGACACGGCGGTCCTGAGCCTGCAGACGGCCACCCACTGGGACGCCCTCACCCACGCCTCGCACTCGGGGAGGATCTACAACGGCCGCCCGGCCGACACGATCACCGCGCACGACGGCGCGCTGTTCAGCGGGATCGACAAGGCGCCGCACATCGTCTCGCGCGGGGTGCTGCTCGACGTGGCCCGCGCGCACGGCGTGGACCGGCTGCCCGGCGACCACGCCGTCACCCCCGAGGACCTGGACGCGGCCGAGGAACTGGCGGGAGTCCGGGTCCGGGCCGGCGACATCGTGCTCGTACGGACGGGGCAGGTGCGGGTGTACCTGGCGGGCGACAAGCAGGCGTACGGCTATCCGTCGCCCGGTCTCTCGATCCGGACGCCCGAGTGGTTCCGTGCGCGCGATGTGGCGGCGGTGGCCGATGACACCCTGACCTTCGAGATCTTCCCGCCCGAGATCGAGGACCTGTGGCTGGGCGTGCACGCGCTGGACCTGGTCGAAATGGGCATGCCGCAGGGCCAGAACTGGAACCTGGAAGGCTTGTCCACAGCCTGTGCGGAAGAGAAGCGGTACGGCTTCCTGCTCTCCGCGATGCCGGAGCCGTTCGTCGGTGCCACGGGCACCCCGGTCGCCCCGGTCGCCATCCTGTGAAGGGGTACGGGCCGGCGCCGGAACACGGCCCGGACCGACTGCTTTAACCTTTATGCACGATGCGTGACGGCGGGCGAGGGCTTGTAGGCCCCACGGTCCTCGTCATCCGCGCCCGGCGCGCCGTGGAGCCCTTGCACGCCATGGGACCCTTGGGTGCCGGGGACACCCGTGCCGCCCGGGTGCACCGGCACCGCCCGGACCGGCGGGACCTCCCGGTCGATCTCGCACCAGATGCGCTTCCCGGCGCCCTCCGGCTGCCAGCCCCAGCGGTCGGCGAGGCCGTCGACGAGCTCCAGGCCCCGGCCGCCGGTGTCCTCGCCCCGTGCGTGGCGCTGCTGCGGCGGGCGGCAGCTGGTGTCGGCCACCTCGACCCGTACGGTCCCGGCCGCGCCCGTCGAGCCGAACAGCATGCACAGCACGGCCGGACAGCCGGTGTGCACCACCGCGTTGGTGACCAGCTCCGAGATCAGCAGGATGAGCGTCTCGGCCAGCGGCTCGTCGTCCCTTATCCCGGATCCGACCAGTCTCGACCGCGCCCACCTGCGGGCCCGCCCGACCTCCGCGGGATCCGGCCCGACCTCCAGCTGAACCTGAAGCACCTGCACCGCTCACACCATCCAGACCGGCGGACACATCGCCTCGCGCCTCCTCAGGGTCACGGAACGTGATTCCCTTGCGAGACAGCATGGTTGACGTACAGTCACCGCAACAAGCGCTTCGGGCATATTCCAGCGCGAAGGAGTACGCGTGGTGCATACTGTGCGACGCACGTTGCGGGGAGTCGAACAGAGGCGCAGCGAGGCCGCGGGAGCCGTCTCCCGAGCAGGCCCGGCGCTTCTGCGTGGAATGCGACCAGGGCACCTCTTCCGGACCGGAGTCGCCGCACCGGCAACACCCGGATCACCCGGTTCCAGAACCTCTCGCATCCCACGGAGCGTACCCGAGCCCGGCGCCGACTCCACCCCGTGACGAATCACGCAAAGGACACAAGCCGACATCGACCCCGACCGACTGCACTGCGTAACTCCGCAGCGTGAGGCTCAGACACCGGCCTGTCACCTCCGCGCACCCGGCGTCAGCCCGTCGCCACGCCGCAGAAGCCTGCACGGAACCCGTCCGGCTTCAGCACAGGTCCGCCGCAAGCGCCTCCTCCGCCGCCGCCGCCGCGATCCACTGCCCGGACCGCAGCCACGCCCGCTTGAGGTGCAGATGAACGTCCGCCTCCCAGGTGAAGCCCATGCCGCCGTACACCTGGAGGCAGTCCCGCGCGTTGCGGACCGCCGCCTCGTCGGCGAGCAGTTTGGCGCCCGCGATCTCGGCCCGGTCCTCGGTCAGGGCCGCGGCGTAGACGGCGGCGCGGGCCAGTTCGGCGCGGACCAGCATCCCGGCGCACAGATGTTTGACCGCCTGGAAGGACCCGATCGGCGAACCGAACTGTTCACGTTCACCGGCGTGTTGGACGGCCATCTCGGTCGTGCGCGAGGCGCTGCCGAGTTGCTCGGCGGCGGCGAGCAGGGCGCCCTCCTCGCGCAGCCGCTCCCCGCCGGGCAGGGGCTCAGCCGGCCCGACCGGTCCGGTGACCCGCCACAGGGGCGTGAACGGGTCGAGCGACCGCACGGGCCGGGCGGACTCCCGTATCCGTGCGACGTCCCGCGCCGTCCCGCCGGTCAGCGCCCGCCCCTCCCCCGGCCCCAGGACCAGCAGTCCGTCCGCGTCCTCCAGGTGTCCCACCGGCTGCCCCGCGTCCAGCACGGCGACCACCGCCGCGCCCTCCGCCGCCCCCTTCACCGCGCCCGCGGCAAGGTGGGTGGCGATCAGTGGTCCCGGCAGCAGCGAGCGCCCCACCTCCTCGAAGAGAAGGACCGATTCGGGCAGCCCGAGCCCGACACCGCCCCGCGCCTCCGGCAGCCGCAGCGCGAAGAAGCCGGACTCGCCGAGCTCCCGCCACAGCGCCCGGTCGACGCCCGTGCCGCCGTCGAGAGCCGCCCGCATCCGGTCCCTGCCGAAACGCCCGGCCAGAATTTCCCGTATCCCCGCCCCGAGGGCCCGCTGGTCGTCCGAGAGCTGGAAGTCCATGAGTGGCGTCAGCGCCCCTTCGGCAGGCCGAGGATCCGCTCGGCGACGATGTTCCGCTGGATCTGCGAGGTGCCCGCGGCGATGGTGTACGAGAGCGAGGAGAGCCGGTCCAGGACCCACTCCCGGTCCAGGTCCCCGCTGTCCGCGCCGAGCACCTCGGCGGCCGCCTCGTACAGCTCCTGGCGGGCGTGCGAGTAGCGCAGTTTGAAGACCGAGCCGCCGGTGCCGGGGACGCCCCCGGTGCGCTGGGCCTCGCCGACGTTCCACTGGGTGAGCCGCCACAGCGCCCGGAATTCGGCGTTCAGCCTGCCCAGCCTGCGGCGCAGCACCGGGTCGTCCCAGCGCCCGTTCGTCCGCGCCTCGGCGGCCAGGGCGTCCAGCGTGCGACGGCAGGCGACGACCTCGCCCACGAACGCCGTACCGCGCTCGAAGGAAAGGGTGACCATGGTGACGCGCCAGCCGTCGTTCTCCGCGCCGACGCGGTGCGAGACCGGCACCCGCACCTCGTCGAGGAACATCTCGGCGAACTCGGTGGACCCGGCCAGGGTGCGCAACGGCCGGACGGTGACGCCGGGCGCGTCCATCTCCATCGCGAGCCAGCTGATGCCGCGGTGCTTGGGCGCCGCGGGGTCCGTCCGCACCAGCAGTTCGCACCAGTCGGCGACCTCCGCGTGCGAGGTCCAGATCTTGCTCCCGCTCACCACGTAGTGGTCGCCGTCGCGCACCGCCCGGGTCCGCAGCGAGGCGAGGTCCGAGCCCGCGTCGGGCTCGGAGAACCCCTGGCACCAGATCTCGTCGCCGCGCAGCACCGGCGGCAGCCAGCGCGCCCGCTGTCCGGCGGTGCCCTCGGCCGCGATCGTCGGCCCGGCGTGCAGCAGCCCGACGAAGTTGGCGCCGACGTACGGGGCGCCGGCCTTCTCCGTCTCCTCCAGGAAGATCAGGTGCTGGGTCGGGGTGGCGCCCCGCCCGCCCGCGTCGACGGGCCAGTGCAGGCCCGCGTAGCCCGCGTCGTACAGCATCCGCTGCCAGGCGGTGTCGTACGCGCGCCGCCCCGGCCAGTCGTCCGGGCCGGGCTTCGCGGGCAGGGTGGGCAGCACGGACGCCAGCCACTCGCGCAGCCGCGCCCGGAACTCCTCCTCGGCCTCCGTGTACGCGAGATCCATCGCGTGCCTACTTGTCCCGGTCCAGGTCCAGACCGAGCATCCGGATCGCGTTTCCGCGCATCAGTTTGTAGACGGTCTCGTCGTCCAGTCCCTTGACGTGGTCGAGGGCGACCTCCTTCGTGTGCGGGAAGGTCGAGTCGACGTGCGGGTAGTCGGTCTCGAAGGTGGCGTTGTCCCGTCCGACGACGTCGAGCGAGGCCACCCCGTGCTTGTCGCGGAAGAAGCAGCAGAACATCTGCCGGTAGTAGTACGTGGACGGCGGCTCGGGGATCAGGTCGCGCACCCCGCCCCAGGCCCGGTGCTCCTCCCAGACGTCGTCGGCGCGCTCCAGGGCGTACGGGATCCAGCCCATCTGGCCCTCGCTGTAGGCGAGCTTGAGCCGGGGGAACCGCACCAGGACGCCGCTGAACAGGAAGTCCATCATCGAGGCCATGGCGTTGTTGAAGGAGAGGCTGGCCTGGACGGCGGGCGGGGCGTCGGGGGAGGCCGCGGGCATCTGGGAGCTGGACCCGATGTGCATGTTGACGACCGTGCCGGTCTCCTGGCAGGCCGCGAAGAACGGATCCCAGTAACCGGTGTGGATCGACGGCAGGCCGAGGTACGTGGGGATCTCCGAGAAGGTCACCGCACGCACCCCGCGCGCCGCGTTCCGCCTGATCTCCGCCACCGCGAGGTCGATGTCCCAGAGCGGGATGATGCAGAGCGGGATGAGCCGGCCGCCGCTGTCGCCGCACCACTCCTCCACCATCCAGTCGTTGTAGGCGCGCACGCAGGCGAGGGCGACCTCCTTGTCCTGGGCCTCGGCGAACGTCTGGCCGCAGAAGCGCGGGAAGGTGGGGAAGCAGAGGCTCGCCTCGACGTGGTTGAGGTCCATGTCCTTGAGGCGCTCGGCCGGGTCCCAGCAGCCGGGCCGCATCTCGGCCCGGGTGATCCCCTCCAACGTCATGTCGTCGCGGTCGAAGCCGACGGCGGCGATGTTCCGCTTGTACGGGAACTTCAGGTCCTCGTAGATCCACCAGTCGGTGGGCGGCCCGTCCGGGTCCATCGTGATGACGTACTTGCCCCCGGTGTACGCCAGCTCGCCGATGCCCGCAGTGAGCGGCTGCGGGCCGCGCTCGCGGTATTGGGCGGGCAGCCAGGTCGAGAAGAGGTGCGGCGGCTCGATCACATGGTCGTCGACGCTGACGATCCGAGGCAGTTCCGTCATGGTGTCCCCTTCGGCGCACGCTTGAGGTCTTCCGGCCGTGGTTCCGACGGGCCGTGTCCGTACGGGTGTTTCTGATGGTCCGTCAGATCCACTTCGATCCTCAGGCTAGCTCCGCGCCTCTGGACCGACAAGGCGCAGCGCTCTACGCTCTGCGCACGATCTGACTGCCCGTCAGCTGTGAGGGGTTCGCCGTGAACGAGACCGCACACGCGCTGAGCGCATCGGGCACCTTCTGGGAGCTCGTCGAACGCCGGGCCGCCCTGACGCCGGACCGCCCGTTCCTGATCCAGGACGACCGCAGCCTCACCTTCGGTGAGCTGCGCGCCCGCGGCGAACGGGTCGCGGCCGGGCTGTGGGGCATGGGCGTCCGCCCCGGCGGGGTCGTCGCCTGGCAGCTGCCGACCCGTCTGGAGACGGTGCTGCTGTCCTTCGCACTGACCCGGATCGGGGCCGTGCAGTCGCCCGTCATCCCCTTCTACCGGGACCGCGAGGCGGGGTTCGCGGTGCGCGAGTCGAAGGCCGGCTTCTTCGCGGTGCCGGGCACCTGGCGCGGCTTCGACCACACGGCGATGGCGCACCGGCTGACGGCGGGGGCCGAGCACCCACCGCTGGTCTTCGAGGCGTACGCGTCGCTGCCGGACGGCGACCCGTCCGTGCTGCCTCCCCCGCCCTCCGACGGGACGGCGGTGCGCTGGATCTACTGGACCTCGGGCACCACCTCCGACCCGAAAGGGGTCCTGCACACCGACCGCAGCCTGATCGCGGGCGGATCCTGCCTGGCCCACGCGCTGCGCCTGTCGGCGGACGACATCGGCTCGGTGGCCTTCCCGTTCGCCCATGTCGGCGGGCCGGACTACGCGGTGATGCTGCTGCTGTACGGCTTCCCGGCGGTCCTCTTCGAACACTTCGCGATGCCGGACGCGCTGGAGGGCTACCGGCGCCACGGGGTGACGGTCGCGGGCGGGTCCACCGCGTTCTACTCGATGTTCCTGACCGAACAGCGCAGGACCCCGGACCGGAAGCTGATCCCCACCCTGCGGCTGCTGGCGGGCGGCGGTGCGCCGAAACCGCCGGAGCTCTACCACGCGGTGGTGCGGGAGATGGGCGTCCAGCTCACCCACGGGTACGGCATGACCGAGGTCCCCATGATCACGATGGGCGCCCCCGACGACACCGCGGAGCATCTCGCCGGTACGGAGGGGCGTCCGCCCAGGGGCATGGAGATACGCGTCACGGACGAGGACGGCAAGCCGCTGCCGCACGGCACGGAGGGCGAAGTACGGCTCCGCGGGGAGGTCGTCTGCGAGGGCTATCTGAGCCCGGAGGCGACGGCGGCGGCCTTCGACGCGGAGGGATTCCTGGTCACCGGTGATGTCGGCCGGGTCGAGCCGAGCGGGCATCTGGTGCTCACCGGGCGGCTCAAGGACATCATCATCCGCAAGGGCGAGAACATCTCCGCCAAGGAGATAGAGGACCTGCTGCACCGGCACCCGGACGTCGGGGACGTGGCGGTGATCGGGCTGCCGGACCCGGAGCGCGGCGAACGCGTCTGCGCGGTCGTGGAACAGCCCGCGGGCGCCGCGCCGCTGACCCTGCCGGGGATCACCGGCCATCTGCGGGCGGCGGGCCTCTCCGTGCACAAGCTGCCGGAACAGCTGGAGGTGGTGGCGGAGCTGCCGCGCAACGAGACGCTGCGGAAGGTGCTGAAGTACCGGCTGCGGGAGCGGTTCTCCTGACGGTATGCCCGGGGCGCGGCGCGGGCTGAGAGCCGCGCCAGGCCCCTTCTTGAGAAGGCCCGCCTGCGCCCGAGGTGCTGGCGCGGCCGCTCGCCCGGCTCGACACGAACACCCCCGGCCGATCTTGCCGCCCGGACAAGTGCCCGTGCCCATCTGCATAGGCTGGCCGTCTCATCCGACGCACCGCGACGAGGATCAGCCCATGCGCAGCAGCACCAGGATCCGCCTGATCGAGCCCACCGACGCCGCCCCGATCGCCGCGCATCGGGTGCGGGACTTCGAGGCTTTCCGGCCGTGGGAACCGGCCCAGCCGGCCGACTTCTTCACCCCGGAGGGCCAGGCGGAGCGGATCGACAGCCTGCTGGCCGGATACCGGGCCGGCGCGGTCTGGCCGGGCGTGGTGCTCGCCGACGACCAGGTGATCGGGCAGGTCACCGTCGGAGGCATCCTGCCGCAGCCGCACCTGCGCCGCGGCTCCGTCGGATACTGGATCGCCAGCGTCGCCCAGAATCAAGGGCACGCCGGGCACGCCGTCGGGCTTGCACTCCGGGTGATGACGGACGAACTCGGGTTGCACCGTGCCGAGGCGTCCACCGATCTGGAGAATCTGCCGTCGCAGCGGGTGCTGCGCCGCAACGGATTCAGCCCGTACGGCGTCGCGCACTCCTCGATCTTCCTCGACGGGAGCTGGCGGGACGGGCTGCTGTGGGAGCGGGTCCTCGGCGACTGACCAGGGGGACGTGGTTATCGGAGGTAGGTGCGCTGCCACTCGGCGATGGACATCGTCTGCGCAGCCTCGGCGAGCGCGAGAGCCGAGGGGGTCTTGAGCTTGGCCCTGGTGGAGTCCACCCACTCCTGCGCTGCCGGGTAACCCTGCTGAAGCTACTCCAGCCCCTGGATCATGCACCCACGGGAAGGGGCGGACGACCCAGGCCGCAGTCCCTGGCCCGAGGGCCAGGGAGCAGCACGTCACGCGTCCGGTTCGATCACGGTGAAGTAGGTGGCGAACGCCGCCACCACCCCGTCCTCGGTGATCCTGCCGTCCTGGTCCGCGTCCAGGCTCCGCGCCGCGAGATCCGCCGTCTCCGCGCTCGCGCCCAGCACCCGCAGGGCCCGCTCCACGCCGGGTACGGAGGCCGCGCCCGCACCGTCCGGGTCCGCCACGGCGAGCGCCGCGCGCAGGAAGGGGCGAGCGATCTCCGCGAAGCGCTCCGGGTTGTCGCGCAGCCGCTTCACGGCCCCGCCCACGAACTCCTCCCGGGTGACGCGCTGGTCCCCGTCGACGTCGGCGATGCCCGCCATGCCCTGCCAGAGGGCCTCGGCCCCGGTGTAGAGGGCCTGGCCCTTGTCACAGCGGGCCGTCGTACCGAATTCGGCGAGCAGACGGGCCGCGGCGGCACTGAAATCCGCGCGATCGATGTATCCGTTGCCGTCCTGGTCGAAGGCGGCGAAACGGAAGGCGATCTTGCGCTCATACTCTGCGCTGTCCATGCGGGGAGCGTACGACGCCGACCGGCGCCACGTGTCACTTACGCGCTCCGCCTCTGTGACAACCCGGTCTTCGACGCCGCGCCCCGCGCACCTCGCCCCACGTCTCAGGCCGGGAGCGGCTGGGCCTCGTCGTCGACGGCCGCGTACCGGTCGGGGTAGACCTCGAAGAGCCGGCGTACGCCGAGGGCGGCGAGCACCCGGTTGACGTGGGACCCCTCCTCCGCGCCGCGGGCCGGGAGGATCAGCCGCAGCCGGCCCCCGCAGGAACGCATCAGACGGCGGGAGGCGATCAGTACCCCGACGCCGCTGGAATCGCAGAACAGGACCTCGGACAGGTCGAGCACCACATCGTGGCGCCCCGCGGCGACCGCCTCGTGGACGGACTGGCGCACGGCGGGCGACGTGAGCAGATCCAGTTCGCCGCGTATGCGCAGCACGGTCCAGTCGTCCTGCACGGTCTCGGCCACTCTCAGTGTCACGCGACTGGGCCTCTCGTTCCGGGGGATTCCGACGATCCGGAAGTTTCCGTTCCTTCTCGCGGCTGCCCCCGCCGCGGACCCATGAAACACCGGGCCGCTCGACAGGACACAGCCGGGTTCGGGCAGAAATGATCGTTTCGGGCCCGCTTCCGCCGTCGCGGGATGCCGCATTCCTTATCATCCCGGGCCTTCTCGGGGGCGTACTTGCCGCAAAGGGCGTGCGTGGTCGGTGCCGCCGACTACATTCGGTGTGACGAGGGGAACAGGGCTGGGGGTCGCATGACGAAGAACGCACCACCCCGCTGGGACCGCAAGATGCAGCAGCGGCTGGCACGCGGTGAGGCGGCCGCTCTCGGCGAGCTCTACGACCGGTTCGCCTCCCTCGTGCACAGCCAGGCCCACCGGATGCTCGACGACGAGAGCGCCGCCGATCTCGTGACCCGCGAGGTCTTCGGTTACGTGCGGGAGAACCCGGACGCCTACGACCCGAAGCAGGGCTCGATGCGGTCCTGGGTGGCCCGGCTCACGCACCGCCAGTCGGTGCGCCGGCTCTGCGCGGAGGACGGCGCGCGAGGCGGTGAGGACGGGGCCGCGGCCCCCGCCGATCCGGAGGAGCGGGTGCGCCGGGCCACGGCCGCCGCCCGCGCCGACTACATCGTCGCGTCCATGCCCGCCCCGCTGCGGACCGCGCTGGAGCTCGCGTACGTTCAGCGCCGGGACTACCGGCAGACCGCGGCCGACCTCGGGGTCACCGAGGACGAGGCCCGCCGCAGGCTCCGGCTCGGACTGCAACTGCTCTCCACCGCGCACACCCGCCCGCTGGAGGGGTCGTCGCCACCCGGATACGGACGACAGCTGTGACCGGTGACGACGACGCGGACGGCCGTGCGGGCGAAGGGCGCGACGACGACGTGCGGGGCGCGCCGCGCATACCGGGACCGCGGGCCGCCGCGGACGACCTCGATCTCGACGCCCTGCCCCTGCCGCCGCCCGTGCCCCCGACCCCGCCCGGGGAATCTCGGCCGGCCCTGCAACCGACGACACCGGAACCGGAATCCGCCGTGGCACCACCGGACCCATCGGACCCGTCCGCCGCACCGGCTCCGGTGCTCTCCCATCGCGTCCTCAAGGCCCTCCTCGGCGCCTGGGCCCTGGCCGCCTGCTCGGCGGCGGAGACCGAGGCCGTCGAGGCGCATCTGACCGAGTGCGCGGCCTGTGCGGAGGAGGCCCTGCGGCTGCGCGACGCGGTCGGCCTGCTGCAGACCGACCGCACCCTGGATCTCGATCCGGCGTTGCGTTCCCGGGTGATCGAGACCTGTCTGAGCCGCCGCCCGGCCAGGATCCCGGTGCCGGACTGGGCCGCCCCGTACGACGCGGAGACCGCGCGGCTGGACGCGCTGCTGCGTGACATCGGCGGTTCGGAGTGGCACGCCCCGGTGCGGCTGAGGTGGTTCGAGGAGGAGCAGGAGGTCAGGCGCAAGACGACGGTCGCGGGCGTCATCGGCCATCTCATGGCCGTCGACGGGCTGGTCGGTTCCGCACTCGGTCTCGACGTACCGCTCGGCGAAGGCGTCATGGGCCGGGATGACGACTGGCCGCTCTCCCCCACCGCGCGCACGGAGAAGTACTGGTCCGCCGCCCGGCGGCCACCCACCCGCGCGATCCGCGAACCGTGGCGGGACCAGAGCCACACCCTCATCCGCACGGTGTCCTTCGCCGGTCGCGGCGTCGCCGAGCTCTCCGTCTCGTACGGGGACTTTGCCCTTCCGATGCACGACTCGCTGCTGGACCGGGCCTTCGAGTGCTGGGTGCACGGCGGTGACATCGCGCGGGCGGTGGACTATCCGTACGAAGCGCCGTCCGCCGCCCATCTCCACCGGATGGTCGACCTGGCGGCCCGGATCCTCCCGGCCGCCCTCGCCGAGCGTCGCAGATCCGGGCTCGCCGGGCCCGCCCGCCATCTGGTGCCGGCCGGTTCACCGGGCCGTTCGCTGCATCTGGAGATCGAGGGTTCGGGCGGTGGGGACTGGAACATCCCGCTGGATTCCCCGGCCGCGGTCGGCTCGCCCGCGCACACGGTGGCGCAGGTCGCGCTGGACGGCATCGAATTCTGTCAGCTCGTGGCCGGGCATGTGTCCCCGGTGGAGGCGGCGGCCGGCCAGGAGGGGGACCGTGAGGCAATCCGCGACGTGCTCTCCGCCGCGGCGTCCCTGAGCCGCCTCTAATACTGCAACCGCATGTGTTGCACTATTAGAGGAGCTTACAGCCGCGTCAGGAGGGCTTCAGGAGAAGATCACCGTACGGCGGCCGTTGAGCAGGATGCGGCGCTCCGCATGCCACTTCACCGCCCGCGCCAGCGCCCGGCACTCCACATCGCGGCCGATGGCGACCAGCTGGTCCGGCGTGACGTCGTGGCCCACCCGCTCGACCTCCTGCTCGATGATCGGCCCCTCGTCGAGGTCCGCGGTCACGTAGTGCGCCGTCGCACCGATCAGCTTCACACCACGGGCGTGCGCCTGATGGTACGGCTTGGCGCCCTTGAAGCTCGGCAGGAACGAGTGGTGGATGTTGATGATCCGGCCGCTCAGTTGCTTGCACAGATCGTCCGAGAGGACCTGCATGTAGCGGGCGAGGACGACCAGCTCGACGTTCTCCTCGCGGACCAGCTCCAGCACCTCCGCCTCCGCTTCGGCCTTGTTCTCCCTGGTCACCGGGATGTGCCGGAAGGGGATGTGGTACGAGGCGACGAGCTCGGCGAATTCCGTGTGGTTGGAGACGACGGCGGCGATCTCGATCGGCAGCGCCCCGATCCGGGAGCGGAACAGCAGGTCGTTGAGGCAGTGGCCGAATTTGCTGACCATCAGCACGATCCGCATCCGCTCCGAGGCGCGGTGGATCTGCCAGTCCATCCGGAAGGAGTCGCCGATCGCGGCGAAGCTGGCCCGCAGCTTCTCCACGGTGACTGGGCTGTCGGCGGAGAAGTGGACGCGCATGAAGAACAGACCCGTGTCGTGGTCGCCGAACTGCTGGCTGTCCTCGATGTTGCAGCCGGTCATGAAGAGATAACTCGACACGGCGTGCACGATGCCCTGTTTGTCCGGGCAGGAGAGCGTGAGGACGTACTGATCGGGGGCGGTCTCGGCAGGCTGCGGCGCGGTCATCTCCGTAGCGTGCCACACCGGACCGGCCTCAGGCCGACCTGGTCATGATGCGGAGCACGTCCAGGGAGCGCGGCGGGGTGTCCGGATCCTCGCCGTCGTTGGTGGCGAGCCGCACATGGGCCTCGCGTGCGGCCCGTACGGCCTCCGGCCAGCCGTGGTGTTCCAGATACGCCGAAACGGGTGCGTCCGCGCCGACCTGATGCATGATGCGCAGCACCCGGAGCACGGCCACGTCGACGAGGGCGGACTCGTTGGCGTCGCGGAAGATCGTCCCGACGTACTTCTCGGCGGACCAGTTGTCCAGCCAGGTGTCCTCGACCAGGCGGTACACGGCGTCGGTGACGTCGCCGTACCCCTCCAGGCCGGCCAGCCAGCACTCGTGGTGGAAGACGGGGTCGGAGAGCATGTGCAGCGCCGAGCGCACGTTGCTGCGCCAGCGCCACCAAGGCATGTCATTCAGCGGCATGCCGCCCATGGTGGAGGAGCGACGGCCGCGACGGGAAGTGTTCTCCGAACCTTGCTGCACGGTTGTCGATCGTACGTTCCCCTCCCGGCTCCCCGCACCGGCCCCTGTAATTCACCCGGATGTCACTGTGCGTTGCGCGGAGCACACAGCGGCGTTACCCCACGGGCGGAAACGTTCATGCCCATGACTGGACGGCGACGCCTCACTTCCCCCCGCCCCTACAAGTTCCTCACGAGTACGGCGGCGGTCGGGGCGTTGCTGGTCACCGGCTGCGGTGTGCTCCCTGGTGCGTCGGGGGACTCCAGGGAGCCCCTCACCGTGGTGACCTGGGCGCCCGGCGGCAGGAGCGGGCCGGACACGGTGAACATGGGGGGCATGACCGCCATGGCACGCGCGTACGCCCGCTGGGTCAACGGCGACGGCGGGCTCGACGGCCACAAGCTGCGCGTCGTCACCTGCGACGAGTCGGACACCTCCCTCGGTGCGGGGAACTGCGCCCGGCTGGCCGTCAAGGAGAAGGCGGCGGCGGTCGTCGGCTCGTACAGCAGGCACGGATCGTCCTTCATGGCGCCGCTGGAGAACGCCGGGATCCCGTACATCGGCGGTTACGGAGCCACGGACGAGGAGTTCAGCAGCTACAGCTCCTACCCCGTCAACGGCGGCCAGGCGGCGCTGCTCGCGGGCAACGCCCGTCAGTTGGCCCGCAACTGCGCACGGGTATCCGTGGTGCGGCCCGACACCCTGGGCGGCGACGGCCAGGCCTGGCTCCTCAACACCGGTCTCACCGAGGCCGGGCGGCCCCGGCCGGCCGACATCCGGGCGGCGGAGTCGGCGACCTCGTACGACGACGCCGCCGGACGGGCGCTCCAGGGGGCGGGGCCGGGCGACGGCTGTGTGACGGCCGTGCTCGGGGACCGCACGGAGACGTTCTTCGACTCCTTCCGCAGGCTCGAACCGTCGTACGGGAACGTACGGATCTCGTCCGTCCTCGGCAGTGTCGGGCAGCCGCTGATCGACAGCACCGGCGGCCGGAACAGTCCGTTCGAGGGGGCGTACCTCACCGGCTGGTACCCGGACTTGGGCGACGCCCGCTGGGACCGGATGCGGGAGGTGATCCGCAAGCACGCCTTCGGCGACAACCGGATCGACCCGGCCGACACGGGCGTCCAGACCACGTGGGTCGCATACACCGCGCTGAACGAGCTCGTGAAGGCGATCGACGCCCCGCGGATCACCGCCGGGAAGCTCGTCTCCGCCCTCAACCACGGCACCCCGGTCGACACCGGCGGCCTCACCCCGGTGCTGCGCTGGCGCTACGACGACATGATCGGCTCGTCGGCGTATCCACGGATCGTGAACAGCAAGGTGACGTTCCAGGTGGTGCGCAACGGACGGCTCGTCGCGGACAAGAAGGGGTTCGTGGACGTCTCGAAGACACTGTCGGACGCCAGCGCGAGGGGGTGAGACATCGGGGGCGGGGTTCCGCCCCGGTGGTCTCACCCCTTGATCTCCAAAGGGGCCGGACTCCCCGTCAGAGCTGGGTCGCCTCCCGCCGGGTCAGTCCGTACTTCGACGCGATCGAGTTCCACAGCCCCGACGCCTCCTGCTTCGCCTTGCTCGCCTCGCCGCTCTGGACGGTGGCCTGCTGCATCTCGGAGGTCGTACGGGCGTTGCCGTGCTTGCACACCTTCTTGCCGTGCTTGGCCTCTTCGGCCCACGCGGCGTAGTGGTCGTCGGCGGAAGCGGATGCCTGCCAGGCCTTGGTGAGGGAGGCGGTCAGCCGCTGGTGGTTCGGCAGCTTGTCGACGTTCAGCTCCTGGAGCCGGGTCACCAGATCACGGCGCTGCTGGGCGGCGCCCTTCAGATCGGTCACGGCCTGGTCCAGATCCTTGCAGTTCTTGGTCTTCCCGACGGCCCCGATGACGGCGGCACGGCTGTTGTTGCTGTCCGCCAGCAGCTTGTCGAGCGCCTCGGCCTGCGGCTGCGCCGGATCGGCCGCGGCCTGCTTGGAGGGCTGGTCGGCCGATGGGCTCGCGGCGGCCACCGGCTGCTTGTTGTCCTTCTCCTCGTCGCCGCCGCTCATCAGCGCACCCGCGCCGAGACCGACGACGGCACAGCCGGCGACGACCGCCGCGATGAGCGTGACGTGCGCCCGCTTCTTGCGCTCCCCGCCCCGCGCCTGCGGCCCCTCGTCCACGGGCTGGTACTGGGGCTGCGGAGCCTGTGGTGCCTGCGGGGCGTGGTGGGCGCCCTGGTACTGCTGCGTGGGATCGAGCCGGGGCATCTGCTGGGTGCCCGCGGGCTCGTCGCTGCGGAACAGGTTGTCGAACTCGGCGGGCGGCTGCCGGTCGCCGGGAGCACCGGGCCTGATGTCGTACGGGGCCCCACCGGGAACCGGCGGGATGAACTGGGTCGCCTCGGCGTCGCCGCCGGGCGCGGCCGGCAGCTGCTGGTACGGCTGCGGCTGCGGCGCTCCGTGGCTGAGGAACTGGGTGGCCTCCGCAGGGCTCTCCGGCGGCAGCCCGCCCGGCGGCGGCCCGGCGGGCACCGGCGCGATGTACTGGGTGGCCTCCGCGTTCCCGCCCATGCTCATGCCGGGCACGGCCTCCGGCGGCAGCGGCTGCGCATAAGACTGCTGGGGCTGCTGTGGCTGCATGGGGGGCAAGGGCTGGGCCTGCGGCTGCCCGTACGGCGGCGCCGGCTGCGCCTGGCCGTACTGGCCCTGGCCGTACTGGCCCTGCCCGTACTGACCCTGCCCGTACGGCCCCTGCCCCTGGGCCTGTGCCTGGGGGTGCGACGAGGCGTCCTGGTTGGCCGCCTGCGGCCCCCACGGCTGCCCCCACGGCCGGCCGCCCGCCGGGGCGCCCTGATCCGCGGGCCCCCCTGGTATCCAGGGCTCGCCGCCACCCGCGGGCAGCACGACACCTTCGTGCGCGGGCCGTACAGCAGGGAGCTGCTGCTCGTCACCCTGTCCGCTCTGCGTCACCGGGACTCCTACGTGTCAACCTACGGAATCGTCGGCTCACGCTATCGGGTGGTCATGGCCGTTTGCCAAGCGTGTGTTGTCGGTCACCGCCCCTTCACAAGAGCTGTAACACCCAGCACCCCCAGGACGCAGTTGAAGGGGCGCTCGGACACGGCTGTGCGGTACGGCCCGCGCTCACGCCGCCTGGAGCTCCAGCCGCGCGCCGAACTCCCGCACCGCCGACTCGTCCCCGTAGGGCATCAGCCGCTGCTGCAGATCGTCGAGATACTCCGCGCCCCGGCTGGAGCGCACCGATCCCAGCAGTTCCATCGCCCGGGTGCCCGTGTGGCAGGCCTGTTCGACCTCGCGCAGCTGGACCTGGGCCGCGGCGAGGAGCACCAGACCGATGCCGCGGCGGCGGGTCCGGGACTCCGGATGTCCGTCCAGGGACTCCTTCGCCCGGCGTGCGGCCGCCTCGGCCTGGCCGAGGTCGCGGTGGCAGTGCGCCAGTTCGTCGGCGAGATAGGCGTGGTCGAAGTGGGCGATCCAGTCGGGGTCGTCCCCGGTGTCCGGATCGGCGAGCTCCATGGCCGCCAGCGCCCGGCCCGTCACGGCCTGGCAGGTGCGGGCGTCGCCGAGCAGGGCGTGTCCGCGCGCTTCCGCCGCGTAGAACATCGCCTCCGCCCGCGGGGTGACCCGGCCGCGCGCGCCCTCCTGCGCGGCCCGCGCCAGCTGGGCGATCTCGCGCGGATTGCCGAGCTGCGCGGCGAGATGACTCATCGACGCGGCCAGTACGTAGCCTCCGTACGCCCGGTCGCCCGCCGCCTGGGCCAGGCGCAGCGCCTGGATGTAGTAGCGCTGGGCGAGCCCCGGCTGGCCGGTGTCGACCGCCATGTACCCGCCGAGTTCGGTGAGCCGTGCCACCGCCGCGAACAGCTGCCGGCCGACCGATTCGCGGTACGCCCCCGAGAGCAGCCCGGAGACCACGCTGTTCAGGTAGTGCACCAGGACCGGCCGCACATGTCCGCTGCCGAACCGGTGGTCGAGGTCGACCAGCGCGGTCGTCATCGCCCGGACCGCCGCCACGTCCGACATCCCGACGCGGGCCCCGGCACCCCGCGCCACCTGTGGGTCGGCGCTGGTGATCAGCCAGTCGCGGCTGGGCTCGACCAGCGCCGACGAGGCGACCGTCGATCCGGACAGGAAGTCCCGGCGGCCGACATCGCTGCGCCACAGCTCGCAGACCTGCTCGATCGCGCCGATCACGGTCGGGGCGAACTGCAGGCCGACGCCGGACGCCAGGTTCTTGCCGTTGGCCATGCCGATCTCGTCGATCGTGACCGTGCGGCCGAGCTTGCGGCCGAGCGCCTCGGCGATGATTCCCGGTGCCCTGCCGCGTGGTTGCTGTCCACGCAGCCAACGGGCCACGGAGGTCTTGTCGTACCGCAGGTCGAGCCCGCGCTCCGCGCCGACCATGTTGACGCGGCGGGCTAGGCCGGCGTTGGAGCATCCGGCTTCCTGAATGAGCGCCTGGAGCCGTTCGTTCGGCTGGCGGGCGACGAGAGGCCTGGCTGCCATGTTTCCCCCTGAGGCCGCAGTGATCGATGAGCGGATCACTGCCCGGCAATTACACGGAAAATGCGCACATTCATCGTGTTCGTCACGTCCGTCGTGTTCCTTGCCATTCATGTCGGCATATGACAGAGGCCGACCGTTCCGGAGCTACCCGTATGGGGCTACCCGCCCGGTCGGGCACCGCCTCACGCGCGCCCCCGCCCATGCATCCATGCGCCCCGCATGCCGGATCGGTCCGCCGTGGCCGCGCACGTCACGCCCGTAACCCCGGGTGGTGGCGGCAGTTGTGCTGTTCGTGGAAGAGCCCATCGGAGTCGAAGAGCCCAACGGAGTCACGGAAGCCGCGAAGGTCCCCGAACAGCGGGGCGGGGAACTGCTCGACGCCGCGGTCCGGTACGCGGAGGAACGGCACTGGGACGTGTGCCCCGGCACCTGGCTGAAGGCGGTGGCCGGGACCGAGGAGTGCTCGTGCGGTGACGCCGCCTGCACCTCCCCCGGCGCCCATCCCACCGGACCGGACTGGGCGAGTCGGTCGACCGGCAGCGGCGCCGCGGCCCGCCGGATGTGGTCCGAGCACCCGAGGGCGTCGATCCTGCTGCCCACCGGCCGTACCTTCGACGCGATCGAGGTACCGGAGGCCGCCGGCTTCCTCGCACTGGCCCGGCTGGAGCGGATGGGCCTGCCGCTCGGGCCCGTCACCCACACTCCGGACCGGCGGATGTTCTTCCTCGTCCTGCCCGGCGCGGCGGCCAAGGTGGACGAGCTCGTACGGAGGTTGGGCTGGCAGGCCGCCGCCATCGACCTCGTCGGCCGTGGTGACGGCCACTGTCTGACGGGACCGCCGAGCCGGGTCGGCGGGCGCGGTGCGGTGCAGTGGGCCCGCCGGCCCACCCCCGCCAACCGCTGGCTGCCGGACGCGGAGGAAATCATCGGCCCGCTCGCCTACGCCTGCGCAAGGGAGACCGCCGACGCGCGGGCACGCCCTTCGTAGGGAGTCCTTTCGTAGGGTGTCCCCATACACGGGGACGTCGAAAGGCAGTGCATCATGCGGGACCGGACAGACACCGACCGGGCCATGGGGGCGGGGGAAACGGCTGTGGCGGGCGAAGTGCCGGCGGTGCCGCCCGCCGTTCGCGTACAGGGACTGTGGAAGCGGTTCGGGGAACAGACCGCGGTCGCGGGGATCGATCTGGAGCTGCCCGCGGGCAAGTTCATCGGTCTGGTGGGGCCCAACGGCGCGGGCAAGACCACCACGCTGTCGATGGTCACCGGACTGCTCCGCCCCGACCAGGGGTTGATCGAGGTCGGCGGCCACGACGTGTGGCGCGACCCGGTCGAGGTGAAGTCCAGGATCGGCGTGCTCCCGGAAGGGCTGCGGCTCTTCGAACGCCTCTCGGGACGCGAACTCCTCGCGTACACCGGCAGGTTGCGCGGGCTGCCGGGCGCCGAGGTCGACAAGCGGGCCACCCAGCTCCTCGACGTGCTCGGTCTGGCGGACGCCCAGCACAAGCTGGTCGTCGACTACTCGACCGGCATGCGCAAGAAGATCGGGCTCGCGGCAGCGCTGCTGCACAACCCCGAAGTGCTCTTCCTGGACGAGCCGTTCGAGGGTGTCGACCCGGTGTCGGCGCAGACCATCCGCGAGGTGCTGGAGCGATACACCCGCTCGGGGGCGACCGTCGTCTTCTCCAGCCATGTGATGGAGCTCGTGGAGTCCCTCTGCGACTGGGTGGCCGTCATGGCCGCCGGCGCGATCCGGGCGCAGGGCACCCTGGCCCAGGTACGCGGCGAGGCGTCCTCGCTGCAGAACGCCTTCCTCGAACTCGTCGGCGCGAACTCCCGGACCACCGACGAGTCCCTGGACTGGCTGGGCGGCGACCGATGAGCGTGCTCGACACTCCCGCGGGGACCGTTCCCCGCCCGAGCGGCGGCGAGCGGCTCATCCCCGTCTTCGTACGGCTCAAGCTGGCCCTGCTGCGCAACGGGCTGCGGCAGTCGGCCGGTCGGCGGGCCGCGTACATCACCTCCATCGTCTTCACCCTGCTGATCGCCGCGAGCCAGCTGATCGGGCTGATCGCGCTGCGCGGGCACGCCCATGTCGGCTCCCTCGTCATCCTGATGACCGGGGTGCTGGCGGTCGGCTGGACCGTGATGCCGCTGTTCTTCCCCAGCGGTGACGAGACCCTCGACCCGAGCCGGCTGGTCATGCTGCCGCTGCGACCGCGCCCGCTGATCGCGGCGCTGCTGACGGCGTCACTGGTCGGGATCGGCCCGCTGTTCACGCTCTGCCTGGCGGCCGGCTCGGTGGTCGCGGTGGCACGCGGGGCGGGCGGCGCGGTCTTCGCCGTGGTGGCCGCACCGCTCACGCTGGTGCTGTGCGTGGCACTGACACGGGCCGTGGCCACGGCCAACACCCGGCTGCTGACATCACGCAAGGGCCGCGATCTCGCGGTGCTCAGCGGACTGGTGATCGCGGTCGGCTTCCAGGTCGTCAACTTCGGTGCGCAGCGACTCGGTCAGGCAGGCGGTCTCTCCGCGCTCGAACCGGCCGCGGACGTGGTGCGCTGGCTGCCGCCCGCCTCGGCGATCGGGGCGGTCGACTCCGCTTCGCAGGGCTCGTACGGGCGGGCCGCCGTCCAGCTGCTGCTGTCCGTGGCGGCGCTGTTCGCGCTGTTGTGGCTGTGGCAGCGGAGCCTGGTGAAGCTGATGACGGCCCCGGACGGCTCGACCCTCGCCGCCGCCGGGACGAGCCGCGAGAAGGCTGGCAAGGGCGGCTCCAGGCTCACCGCGCTGCTGCCCGCGGGGCGTACCGGAACGGTGATGGAGCGCAGCCTGCGGTACATCGCACGCGACCCGAAGACCAAGGCCGCCTGGGTCACGGCACTGGCGATCGGGCTGATCGTGCCGCTGCTCAACGCGATGCAGGGCACCGGCTCGATCTACTTCGCCTGCTTCGCCGCCGGAATGCTCGGCATCCAGATGTACAACCAGTTCGGGCAGGACACCTCCGCGTTCTGGATGGTCGCGATGACGATCTCCTCCACCCGGGACGCGTACCTCGAACTGCGGGCACGGGCGCTGGCGTTGCTGCTGATCACACTGCCGTACACGATCATGGTGACGGTGGTGACGGCGGCGATCCTCAGCGACTGGGGTGCGCTGCCGGGAGCCATGGGGCTGTCGTTCGCCCTGCTGGGCGCGATGCTGGCGACGGGCTCCGTGGCCTCGGCGAACTTCCCGTACTCCATCCCGCAGGAGGGGGCGTTCAAGAATGTGGCGCCGGGGCAGGCCGGACTCGCCTGGATCTCGATCTTCGGTGGCATGGTCGCCGCGTCGCTGCTCAGCGCGCCCATGATCACGGCGACGATCTGGCTGCACGCCGACGGTCTGGAGCAGTGGCTCTGGCTGCTGCTGCCCGCCGGGGCGGTGTACGGGGCGCTGATCTCCTATGCGGGGCTGCGGATCGCCGCTCCCCGCGCGGCGAAACGACTCCCGGAGATCCTGGCGGCGGTCAGCAAGGGCTGAGAACCGTCTGCGCAGAGCCTGCCCCCGGAGCGAGTACCAGGAACCGGGGGCAGGCCCTTGTCGTGGGATTCACCAGGCGCGTTTACGAGGAAACGGGCTCGCGGTCCTCCTGGGGATCCTCGGCGAACTGCTCCAGGAAGGGCTCGACCGCGGCGCGCCAGCCGTCCGGTTGGTCGTAGTGGACGAGATGACCGGCGTCGGCCACCTCCGCGTACTGCCCGCGCGGCAGTACGCGGACCATCTCCTGGGCCTCCGCCCGGCCGAGCTCGCCGTCGAGGCCGCGGAGCACCAGGGTCGGGCACCGGACCTGTGCCAGCTCCTCCCAGTGCGCGTCGAACACCCAGGTCGCGCGGGACTGGAGCATCTGGCGGCGGGAGAAGACGGGGCGCCAGCCGTCGGCCCGCTCGGCCATCACCTCGGCGAAGAACTCACCGCGGACCGGATTGGGCCGCTCCACCCAGGGGTCGTCCTCGCCGAACCACTTCCGCACGTCGGAGAGCGTCGCGAACGGCACCGGCCAGGACGTGAACCAGTCCTCCCACTCGCGCTGGGAGGCCGCGCCGAGCGCGGAGGCCCGCATGTCGCAGATGACCAGTGCCCGGACGAGATCGGGACGCTTCGCGGCGAGCTGCCAGGCGGTGAGCGCGCCCATCGCATGCCCGACGAGGGTGACGGGGGCGAGGCCGAGCTGTTCGATCGCCGTCTCGGCGTCGGCGATGTACGCGTCACGGGTGTACGGGCCTTCGGCCGGCTTCTCGCTGCGGCCGTGCCCGCGCTGGTCGAGGCCGACGGCGCGATGCCGCTCGGCGAGCCAGCGGATGGTCGGGGCCCAGTGCGAGGCCCGGCCCATCAGGCCATGGAGCAATAAGACCCCGGGGGCGCGATCACCCTCCGTACGCCCCTTGGGCGGGTCGGCGAACTCCCAGGCCGCAAGGCGTACGCCGTCGGTCCCGGTCACATCGATGCGCCGCACCATGTGTTCTGGCACCCCCTTCTGGTCCTCGATCACCGCTTGATCCCGCTCGATCACCGTGTGCTCGCGTCAGTCGGACCAGACTATCGAACGTCTATTCGAAAACCAGGTTCTGGCATCCAACACCCCTCGTTCGAGTGACCGGCCCCAAGGATTGAGGGCGGTCGCGGAGGGGAGATCTTCTCCGGGAGGCGGGCCACTCGGGGATGAGGGCCCGTGGGGATCGACCTCGAGAGCTCGGGGCTCCGGGTCGAAGCAGGGGAGGACAGGCCCCGGTGCCGCACGGCGCCGGGGCCCTTTGCCGTTCGGGAACCGGCCGGCACCAGGGCGCCGTCCCGGGCTGCGGCACCGGATCCACGGACGGACGGGCACGAGCCTCGGGCGGCCGGGACCGCTGCGGTCACCGTTCGATGCACGTGCCGGACATGCCAGTACGACGGGCGCATGCGCCTGCTCCCTCCCCGACCGCGCGACCAGCCGGCCGACACTCTCAGGTATGCCTCAGCCACAGCCTGGCACGCGATCCGTCCGGGCGCTGCACTTCCGGACGGAAAAAGAGAAAGCGGCCCCAGGGCCTCTCGTCGGGATCACACCGGGCCCGCGTGCCCCGGTGGCATCCGGCCAGCAGCCACCGCGGCGCGGCACCGATCACGCCGGGCCCGCGTGCGCCGGTGGCATCCGGTCAGCAGCTGTCGCCGCCGCGCCCGGCGGCGACGGCCGCGCGGCACACCTCAGCGCTTGGCCACGAACACATGCGAGGCGACCTCGGCGTCCAGCTCCGCCGCCTCACCGCTGCTGCCGACCAGTACGCCACCGGGCGACTGGGTCACGCTGACCACGGAGCCGGGCTGCACGCCCGCCCGCCGCAAGGTGTACATCAGCTGGGCGTCCGTCTGGATCGGCTCACCGATCCGGCGCACGACCACTGTCTTGCCCTCCGCGCCCGGGTCGAGCTCCGACAGGCTCACCATGCCCTCGTCGAGGAACGGGTCGGCCTCGGCCTTCTCGCCCAACTCCTCCAGCCCCGGGATCGGATTCCCGTACGGGGACTCCGTCGGGTGACGCAGCAGCTCCAGCACCCGCCGCTCCACCGCCTCGCTCATCACGTGCTCCCAGCGGCACGCCTCGGCGTGGACC
Source organism: Streptomyces sp. NPDC047515 (assembly GCF_040643055.1). Classification (NCBI taxonomy): domain Bacteria; kingdom Bacillati; phylum Actinomycetota; class Actinomycetes; order Kitasatosporales; family Streptomycetaceae; genus Streptomyces; species Streptomyces sp. NPDC047515. The sequence goes on along the minus strand of NZ_JBEYTM010000010.1, from coordinate 141,208 downwards.
TGCTCCCACTCCAGGCCGATCACATCGACGAGCAGGCACTCCGCGAGGCGGTGCTTGCGCATGACGCGGGTCGCCAGGCGGCGCCCCTCGTCGGTCAGCTCCAGGTGGCGGTCGCCCGCGACCTGCACCAGGCCGTCGCGCTCCATGCGTGCCACGGTCTGGCTGACCGTCGGACCGCTCTGGTCCAGCCGCTCCGCAATCCGGGCGCGCATCGGGACCACACCTTCCTCTTCGAGTTCGAGGATGGTGCGGAGATACATCTCCGTGGTGTCGATCAGTCCGGACATTCGTGCCCCTCGATGCTGTGACATGAAAAACGTCGTTCGCCCTGACCCAATTCTGACGCATACCGCTGACAACCGTGCCGTGCCGACCGGACACCGGGCGGTGGAGCGGCGTGGGCGGTATTGACAGGCCACTGGTCCAGACCGCAACGTGATCCGCGGCACGGACACCCCACCCCGCCGGAAAGGGCCTCCTCGATGAGCGACAGCAAGCTGGCCGGTCAGTTCTTCGACGCAGCGATCGGCCTGCTGGAGCGCGTGCGCGACGAGGAATCCGGCAACATCGCGGCCGCCGGTGCCGCGATCGCCGACACGGTCGCCGCGGGCGGCCGGCTCTTCGCCTTCGGTGCCGGGCACTCCTCCCTCGCCGCGCAGGACGTCGTCTACCGGGCGGGCGGACTCGCCCTGATGAACCTGCTGGCCGTGCCGGGGACGGTCGGAGTCGACGTCATGCCGGCCACCCTGGGCTCGGCGCTGGAACGGGTCGACGGGCTGGCGGCAGCGGTGCTCGACTCCAGCCCCGCCAAGGCGGGCGATGTCCTCGTGATCATCTCGCTCTCCGGGCGCAACGCGCTCCCCGTGGAGATGGCGATGAACGCGCGGGCGCTCGGTGTGAAGGTCATCGGCGTCACTTCGGTGGCGTACGCGGAGGGCACCCGGTCCCGGCACGGCTCGGGCGGCTTCCTGCGGGACCACTGCGACATCGTGCTCGACAGCAAGATCTCCATCGGCGACGCGGAACTGACCGTCGAAGGCATCGAGGCGCCGTTCGCACCCGCGTCGACGGTGGTCACCAGTGCGGTGATGCAGGCGATGATGGCCGCCGCCGCGGAGCAGCTCGTGGCACGGGGGATCGAGCCGCCGATGCTGCGTTCCGGGAACGTCGACGGCGGCCACGAATGGAACGGGCGCGTCATGACGGAGTACCGGGACCGGATCTTCTACCGCCACGGAGGCTGAGGCCCGACGGCCCCGGCTCCGGGAGCGGGCGTCCGGCTGCCGCGCCGCCCTCGTCGCCCGCCACCCCTCCCCCGACGCCCCGGCACCCGGTCGCCCGGCAACCGGTTGCGTCCTCGACCCGCCGTACGGACCGGGGGACGCCGGACCGGCCTGAAGGGCATGCCGTCACCTCGGCGGCGCCAGCACCTGCGCCAGGTCCACCGCTGCCGCGACCCGGGCCGCCACGCTCTCCGCGTACGCCGCGTCGGGCCGCTCGAAGGCGCTGCGGTGGGCGGAGCGCAGAAACGTCACCACACCCAGCGTGCGCCCCCTGCTCCGCAGTACCGCGCACAGCGCGTGCACCGAATCGCCCGGCCACTGCCGTTCGGCCGCCCACACCCCGGCCTCCTGCCCCGCCCCCGCGTCGGCCCGCACCGATCCCGTACGGTCCATCGCCTGAAGGGCCGGATGGCCCGCCGCGTACCGCAGCGGAATGCCGCCACCGGCCACCGGCAGGCACGGCCCCGGCTCACCGGACGGGGTCGCCGCCGCCCGTACCAGCCGCTCCCCCACCACGAGATCGACCAGCGCGTGATCGGCGAAACCCGCGAGCGCGTAGTCCAGATGGGACGTCGCCGCCTCCATCGGGTCCTCGCACTCGGACGCGGACCGGGAGGCCCGGTGCAACTGGTTCGAACGGAACCGCACCCGGTCCGCCTCCTGCGCCACCAGCTTCTCCGACGTCACGTCCTGGAACAGCCAGCCCACCCCCAACGGAACCGGCTCCTCCGTGAGCGGCGACGCCAGCCGCAGAAAGCCGCTGCGCCAACACCGCCGCCGGCCCCCCTCCGCCGTCCGAAGCGTCACCCACAACTCGGCGGGCGCCGGGGGCGCGCCCTCCGCGAGCACATGCTGCAGCGCGCCCTCCAGATCCTCGACGCCCTGCGCGATCAGTTCCCCCAGCGGGCGCCCCAGCAGCGTCGTACGGCCACCGCCCAGCGCCCGCGCCGCGTGCGCGTTGACGACCGTCGGCCGCAGATCGGCGTCCACGAGCACCACGCCCCACGACGCGTCCTCGAACAGCGCCTCGCTCAGCGCGATGGACCGCTCCAGATCGATCTGCGCGTGCACCTCGCCGAACGCGCAGTACACCCCGGCCGGTTTCCCGTCCGCGCCCCGGACCCCCGCCGACTGTGTCCGTACGAGCACCCGGCCGCCATCCTTGCGCAACAGTGCGAACTCGTGGACCCGGCGACCACCCCCGTCCATGGCCGCCATGAGCCGCGCCTGGACCTCCCCGGCGTCCGCCCGCCGCACCGCCCACCCGGCGAACCCCGGTCGGCCGACGGCCTCCTGTGCGGACCAGCCGAGAATCCGCTCCGCCTCGCGGTTCCAGTGGGTGATCGTGCCGTCCGCGTCGAACGCGCAGAGCGCGGTGTCCATCCCGTCGAGCAGCGCCGCGAGCAGCTCGGCCCCGGGCCCGGCCCCCGGACCCTCATCGGGCCCGAGAGCGTCGGTCGTTCCACTGCTTGTGGACGCACTCATCCCGTACCCCCCGCAGGACGCATCCGGCATTTCCGCACGTCAGACCATTGAACTCGAACGTGACCCCGGACACACCGACTTCCCGGAAATCGGCTTCCCCATCCGATGCGGGATCCGGCCCGCCAGGCAGCGTCGTCATCGCGACCCACGCCATGAGCGCAGGTTGCGGCCTCACCAGCACCGGGTACCGAGCGGCACCCTCGTGGGAACCGAGATACGCGAATAAATGGGTTGAGCCATTCTCCGAGGGTTCATAGGCTGCTGCCACACGCAGGAAAGGAGGTGATCCGAAAAGTGCAGTCTTATCGGATTCGTGAGGTGGCTGCGGGCTGACAGCCCGTCGTCGCACATCGTGCACCTCGGCAGGCTGTCTGCCGAAACCCAAGCAGTCACCGACCCGCAGGCTCGCCGGTAGATCCGGCCGGCTCCTCCGCAAGGAGGGACCAGAGCCTGCGGGTTTCTGCGTGTCCGGGGGCTTCTACGGGCACAGGCGCTCGACGCGCCAGCTCCCGCCCTCGCGTACGTACCTCAGCCGGTCGTGCAGCCGGTTCTCGTGTCCCTGCCAGAACTCGATCGTGTCGGGGACGACGCGGAAACCGCCCCAGTACGGGGGCGCGGGGACGTGTTCGCCCTCCGGGTAGCGGGCGGCGAGTTCCGCGTAACGTGCGATCAGCTCCTCGCGGGTGCCGATCACCGTCGACTGGGCGCTCGCCCAGGCGCCCAGCTGGGAGCCGTGGGGGCGGGTGCGGAAGTAGGCGACCGTCTCCTCCCGGCCGACGCGGGCCGCCGTGCCGGTGACGACGACCTGGCGGGCCATCGGGTGCCAGGGGAAGAGCAGCGAGACGTACGGGTTGGCGGTCAGTTCGCGGCCCTTGCGGGATTCGTAGTTGGTGAAGAAGACGAAGCCGCGTTCGTCGTACTTCTTCAGCAGCACCGTGCGTGAGGACGGCCGGCCCTCGGGGGTGGCGGTGGAGACCACCATGGCATTGGGCTCGTGGAGCACCCCGCCCACGGCCACCTGCCGGAACCAGTGGGCGAACTGCTGCATCGGGTCGGCGGCCAGCGTGTCCTCGGTGAAGGCCACGGAACGGTACTGCTCGCGCATCGCGGCCGGATCGGTGGTGGAATCGGAGGGGGAATCTGCGGTGGGCACGGGGTCATCCTGCCGCAGCGGCCGAGTCTGCCCGGCAAGGAGGGGCGTCAATCCGTCAGCGATGAATCGGGAAGCTGTGCCGGATGTCACGCTTCCCCGCGTCGTGGGAACCCGCCACTATCTTGGGCAGGCCACTGTGGCCTCCGTAGCGCCGCCGACCGAGGGAGCCGCCATGTCCGACTTCGTACCGGGACTAGAGGGAGTCATCGCCTTCGAGACGGAGATCGCCGAACCGGACAAGGAAGGCGGCGCGCTCCGTTACCGCGGTGTCGACATCGAGGATCTCGTCGGCCATGTGTCGTTCGGAAACGTCTGGGGGCTGCTGGTCGACGGGGCGTTCAACCCCGGTCTGCCGCCCGCCGAGCCGTTCCCGATCCCGGTGCACTCCGGTGACATCCGGGTCGATGTGCAGTCCGCGCTGGCCATGCTCGCGCCCGTGTGGGGCCTGAAGCCGCTGCTCGACATCGACGAGCGGACCGCGCGCAACGATCTGGCGCGGGCCGCCGTGATGGCACTGTCGTACGTCGCCCAGTCGGCGCGCGGGCAGGGGCTGCCGATGGTTCCGCAGAGCGAGATCGACAAGGCGCAGTCCGTGGTCGAGCGGTTCATGATCCGCTGGCGCGGCGAGCCGGATCCCAAGCACGTCAAGGCCGTCGACGCGTACTGGACATCGGCCGCCGAGCACGGCATGAACGCCTCCACGTTCACCGCCCGCGTCATCGCGTCGACCGGTGCCGATGTGGCGGCGGCGCTCTCGGGTGCGGTGGGTGCGATGTCGGGGCCGCTGCACGGCGGCGCGCCGTCCCGGGTGCTCGGCATGATCGAGGAGATCGAGCGGACCGGGGATGCCACCGCGTATGTGAAGAAGGCTCTGGACAAGGGTGAGCGGCTGATGGGCTTCGGGCACCGGGTCTACCGGGCCGAGGACCCTCGGGCGCGCGTTCTGCGGCGTACCGCCAAGGAGTTGGGTGCGCCGCGCTTCGAGGTGGCGCAGGCTCTGGAGAAGGCCGCGCTGGAGGAGTTGCACGCGCGGCGTCCCGACCGGGTGCTGGCGACGAACGTGGAGTTCTGGGCGGCGATCATGCTGGACTTCGCGGAGGTTCCGGCGCACATGTTCACGTCGATGTTCACGTGTGCGCGTACGGCGGGATGGTCGGCGCACATTCTGGAGCAGAAGCGGACGGGGCGGCTGGTGCGTCCTTCGGCGAGGTATGTCGGTCCGGGGTCGCGTGACCCCCGGGAGATCGAGGGGTACGAGCAGCTCGCGGATCTGGGGAACTGAGCCCTGGCGTGAGGCCCGGGGCCCAGCGCGCAGGTCCGTGCAGGTCCGCCGGGCCCCGGCTCAGCCGAGGGCCTCGTCCAGCAGGGCCGCCCACTGTGCCACGACCTTCCGGCGCCGGGCGGTGTCGTCGGTGAGGACATTGGCCAGGCCCAGGCCGCGGGCCATGTCGAGCAGGCCCTGGACGGATTCGCGCACGCCGGGCCGCGTCTCGTCGGCGGCCAGGAGTTCGACGGCGATGCGGTGGGTCTCGCGGCCCACGCGGGCTTCGAGTTCGGTGACGCGGGGGCGGAGTTGTTCCTCGTTGGAGGCGGCGACCCAGAGCTGGAGCGCGGCGCGGAAGAGCGGGCCCGTGTAGAGGTCGACGAGGGCGGCGACGACAGCCGTGCGGCCCTGGACGGGCAGGGCGCGCAGGGCGGCGGAGCGTTCTTCGGCGACGTATTCGACGGCCGCGGTGAACAGGTCCTCGCGGGTCGGGAAGTGGTGCTGGGCGGCGCCGCGCGAGACGCCCGCGCGTTCGGCGACGACGGAGACGGTGGAGCCCGCCCAGCCGTGTTCGGCGAGGCAGGCCACCGCGGCTTCGAGGAGCCCTCGGCGGGTGGCACGGCTGCGGTCCTGCTTGGGGGTCCGGTCGGTGGGGGGCGTCAAAACACCCATGCGGGGTCCCGTCGTTCGAGGAAGGCCGTCATTCCTTCCCGGGCCTCGGCGGAGGCGAAGAGGGCCGCCGAGCGGGCGATGAGGTCTTCGGCGTACTGGTCGAAACTCATCAGCACAGTAGCCGTGACCAGCTCCTTCGATGCCGCCAGCCCCTGGGGGGAGGCCCGGCGCAGTCCGTCGAGTACGGGTACGAGTGCCTGGTCGATGGTCTCGGCGGACCCGACGGCGATCGTGATCAGGGAGATCCGGGCCGCTTCGGTCGCGTCGAAGCGTTCGCCGGTGAGGTAGTAGCGGGCGGCGGCGCGCGGGTCGGTGCGGGGCAGCAGCGGCAGGGAGATGACGGCGGGGGCGAGGCCGAGCCGGGACTCGGTGAGGGCGAACGAGGCGTCGGGGCCTGCCACGGAGATGTCGCAGGCGCTGAGCAGCCCGAGGCCGCCGGCCCGTACGTGGCCGGTGACCCGGGCGACGACAGGTTTGGGCAGGGCGACGATCTGCCGCATCAGGGCGACGAAGGCCGCCGGGTCGGGCGGTCCGGTCAGGTCCGCGCCCGCGCAGAACGTGTTGCCGGTGTGGGTGAGGACGACGGCCCGCACGGTGTCGTCGGCCGCGCAGGCGTCCAGGGCGGCGGAGAGTTCGCGGACGAGTGCCGCAGAGAGTGCGTTGCGGTTGGCGGGCGAGTCGAGGGTGAGCGTGGTGATGCCCCGGTCGTGGGTGGGGCCGACGAGCGACGTCATACGGGTTCGTCTCCTTGTACCGGGCCGTCCCGTCGAGCGTGGCAGCAGGGAACAGAACAATCAAGCGCGCTTGCATGATTACAGGTCCCGCACGACACAGCGGTCCGCCCCCGGGGCGTGGGGGCGGACCCCTGCCGCGCGAGCCGCACTTCGGCCAAGGCGTCGACCTCGGCCTCCACCGCTTCCGACATCGCCTTCGTGCGGGCGGAGGTGAGAGCCAGGTGGCCTCGCTCCGGTCCGCGCGCGGATAGCGGCCGGTCGCACGAACATGTCCCGGAGTGACATGGACTCCGGGACACGTTCGTGTGTGAGCCTGCGCGCAGGCATTTCGACTGCCCGGCACCGGGCACCCGTCAGTACGACTTGGGCAGCCCCAGGGACTGGTGGGACACGTAGTTCAGGATCATTTCCCGGCTGACGGGTGCGATCCGGGCGACGCGGGCCGCCGTGATCAGGGACGCGAGGCCGTATTCGCGGGTGAGTCCGTTGCCGCCGAGGGTGTGCACGGCCTGGTCGACGGCCTTGACGCAGGCTTCGCCCGCCGCGTATTTCGCCATGTTGGCGGCCTCGCCGGCGCCGATGTCGTCGCCCTCGTCGTAGAGCCGGGCGGCCTTCTGCATCATCAGCCGGGCCAGTTCCAGCTCGATGTGGGCCTGGGCGAGGGGGTGGGCGATGGCCTGGTGGGAGCCGATGGGCTCCTTCCACACCTGGCGGGTCTTCGCGTACTCGACGGCGCGGGCGAGTGCGTAGCGGCCCATGCCGATGCCGAACGCGGCGGTCATGATGCGTTCGGGGTTGAGTCCGGCGAAGAGCTGGAGCAGTCCGGCGTCCTCCTCGCCGACCAGGGCCTCGGCGGGCAGCCGGACGTCGTCGAGGACCAGCTCGAACTGCTTCTCCGGGGCCTGGAGTTCCATGTCTATCCGTGAGCGCCCGAAGCCCGGGGCCTCGCGCGGGACGATGAAGAGGCAGGGCTTGAGCCTGCCGGACCTGGCGTCCTCGGTGCGGCCGACGACGAGGGTGGCGTCGGCGATGTCGACACCGGAGACGAAGACCTTGCGCCCGGTGAGCAGCCAGTCCTCGCCGTCCTTGCGGGCGGTGGTGGTGATGCGGTGGGAGTTGGAGCCCGCGTCGGGTTCGGTGATGCCGAAGGCCATGGTGAGGCTGCCGTCGGCGAGGCCGGGGAGCCACTGCCGCTTCTGGGCGTCGGTGCCGAAGCGGGCCAAGACGGTGCCGCAGATCGCCGGGGAGACGACCATCATCAGCAGCGGGCTGCCGGCCGCGCCCAACTCCTCCAGGACGATGGAGAGTTCGGCCATTCCGCTGCCTCCGCCGCCGTACTCCTCGGGGAGGTTCACGCCGAGGTAGCCGAGCTTGGCGGCTTCGGCCCACAGCTCGCGCGGGTGGGCCCCGTCGCGCACGACGGAGGTCATGTAGTCCCGCCCGTAGCGCTTTCCGAGGGCGGCGACGGCGGCGCGCAGGGCCTGGTGCTCTTCGGTTTCGAGGACGGTGCTCATTGCTTCGGTTCCTCCTGTACGTCTTGCACGACGGCGAGCAGGGCCCCGACCTCCACCTGGAGGCCGGGTGCGGCATGCAGTGCGGTGAGGACGCCGGAGGCGGGGGCGAGGATGCGGTGTTCCATCTTCATCGCCTCCAGCCAGATCAGGGGCGCTCCCGCTTCGACCGTCGCCCCGGCCGCGAGTCCGGCCGCGACGCGGACGACGGTGCCGGGCATGGGGGCGAGCAGGGAGCCGGGTTCGGTCCGGTCGGTGGGGTCGGTGAAGCGGGGCAGGGCGGTGAGGGTGTACGAGCCGGTGGCGGTGTCCACGTACGTCGTGTCCCCGTGGACGGTGAGGGCGAAGTGGCGGGTGAGGGGGCCGGTTTCGAGGGTGACGTGATCGGGGCGGGCGGTGACGACCCGTTCTCCGGTTTCGGGGACGGGGCCGGTGCGTGTGGTGCGGTACGCGGCCTGGAGTTCGGTGCCGTCGGGTTCGGCGCGGTAGCGCTTGACCCGGGGCTGCGAGGAGATGTTGCGCCAGGCCCCGAAGCGGGTGGGGCCGGGACCGGGGCCGTGCTGCCGGCCGGCGGCGTCGGCGAGGGCGGCGGCCAGGGCGGCGAGGCGCAGCTCCGCTCCGTCCGGGGCCGGGGTGAGGGTGTCCAGGTGGCGGTCGTAGAAGCCGGTGTCGAGGCGGGCGGCACGGAAGTCGGGGTGGCGCAGGGACCGCACGAGCAGGTCGCGGTTGGTGACCGGGCCGTGGACGCGGGCGCGTTCCAGGGCACGGGCGAGGAGGCGCACGGCCTCGGCGCGGGTGGGGGCGTGGGCGATGACCTTGGCGAGCATCGGGTCGTAGTGCACGCCGATGGTGTCGCCGCCGGTGTATCCGGTGTCGAGGCGCAGTCCGGGTTCGTCCGGCACCTCCAGGGTGAGCAGTGCTCCGGTCTGCGGCTGCCAGTCGCGGGTGGGGTCCTCGGCGTAGAGCCGGGCCTCGACGGCGTGCCCCCGCGGTTCGGGGGGCGCGGCGGCGGGCAGTGATTCGCCCTCCGCGACGCGCAGTTGCAGGGCCACCAGGTCGATCCCGAAGACCGCTTCGGTGACCGGGTGTTCGACCTGGAGGCGGGTGTTCATCTCCAGGAAGTACGGGCGTCCGTCGGCGGCGAGCAGGAACTCGACGGTGCCCGCGCCCCGGTAGCCGACCGCGCGGGCGGCGGCCACGGCCGCATCGTGCAGCCGGGTCCGCAGCGCGTCGTCGAGTCCGGGTGCGGGGGCCTCCTCGACGACCTTCTGATGACGTCGCTGGAGTGAGCAGTCGCGGGTGCCGAGCGCCCAGACCCCGCCGTGCTCGTCGGCCATGACCTGGACCTCGACGTGCCGGCCATGCTCCACGTACGGCTCCGCGAAGACCTCGCCGTCCCCGAACGCGGCGGCAGCCTCGGCGGATGCGGCGGTCAACTCGCCGGGAAGAGCGCTCAGTTCGCGTACGATCCGCATCCCTCGCCCGCCCCCGCCGACCGCCGCCTTCAGCAGCAGCGGCAGGTCGTCGGCGGTGGCCTTCGCCGTGTCGACGGGAGCGAGCAGCGGCACCCCGGCCGCCGCCATCAGTTCCTTGGCACGGGTCTTGGACGCCATCAGCTCGATCGCCTTGACCGGCGGCCCCACCCAGACGAGTCCGGCGTCCTGCACGGCGCGGGCGAATGCGGCGTTCTCCGAAAGGAATCCGTACCCGGGGTGGACGGCATCGGCGCCCGCCGCGAGCGCGGCGGATACGACGAGATCGCCGCGCAGATAGGTGTCGGACGGGGCGGCGCCCGGCAGCCGTACGGCGGAGTCCGCCTCCCGCACGTGGAGCGCGTCGGCGTCCGCGTCGGAGTACACGGCGACGGTGGCGATGCCCAGCGCACGGCAGGTGCGGAAGATCCGGCAGGCGATCTCGCCCCGGTTGGCCACCAGGAGCGATCGAATCATGGCTGGCATGAGAGAAAACTCTTTCCACTAGGACACCGCAACCATCAATTGAGGAACCCTCGCGGCGAGCAGCCGCCTCCGCGGGAGCGGCGGCGGTTCAGCCGCAAAAGGGCCGCCTCACATCCGGAAGATTCCGAAGCCGCCGCGGGCGCCTTCGACCGGGGCGGTGTGGATCGCGGACAGGCACATCCCGAGGACGGTCCTGGTGTCGCGCGGGTCGATGACCCCGTCGTCGTACAGCCGGCCGGACAGGAACATCGGCAGCGACTCGGACTCGATCTGCTGCTCGACCATGGCGCGCAGCCCGGCGTCCGCGTCGTCGTCGTAGGGCTGTCCCTTGGCGGCGGCGGAGGCGCGGGCGACGATGGACAGCACCCCGGCGAGCTGCTGCGGCCCCATGACGGCGGACTTGCTGCTGGGCCAGGCGAAGAGGAAGCGCGGGTCGTACGCCCGGCCGCACATGCCGTAGTGCCCGGCCCCGTACGAGGCGCCCATCAGCACGGACAGGTGCGGGACCCTGGAGTTCGACACCGCGTTGATCATCATCGCGCCGTGCTTGATGATGCCGCCCTGTTCGTACTCCTTGCCGACCATGTAGCCGGTGGTGTTGTGCAGGAAGAGCAGCGGGATGTCGCGCTGGTCGGCGAGCTGGATGAACTGGGCGGCCTTCTGCGACTCCTCGCTGAACAGCACCCCTTGCGCGTTGGCGACGATGCCGACGGGATAGCCGTGGAGGGCGGCCCATCCGGTCACCAGGCTGGTGCCGTAGAGCGGTTTGAACGCGTCGAAGTCGGAGCCGTCGACGAGCCGTGCGATGACCTCGCGCGGGTCGAAGGGCACCTTCAGGTCGCCGGGCACGATGCCGATCAGCTCGTCCTCGTCGTACTTCGGCGGTTCGGCGGGGCCCGGATCGGGGTGCGTCTTGCGCCAGTTGAGGCGGGCGACGATCCGGCGGGCCTGGCGCAGCGCGTCCTGCTCGTCGACGGCGAAGTGGTCGGCGAGCCCGGAGGTGCGGGCGTGCATCTCGGCGCCGCCGAGCGATTCGTCGTCGCTCTCCTCGCCGGTCGCCATCTTCACCAGGGGCGGTCCGCCGAGGAAGACCTTGGAGCGTTCCTTGATCATGACGGTATGGTCGGACATGCCGGGGACGTACGCCCCGCCGGCGGTCGAGTTCCCGAAGACGACGGCCACGGTCGGGATGCCGGCCGCCGACAGCCGGGTGATGTCGCGGAACAGCGCCCCGCCCGGGATGAAGATCTCCTTCTGCGACGGCAGATCGGCGCCTCCCGACTCGACGAGGCTGATGCAGGGCAGCCGGTTGGCGAAGGCGATCTCGTTCGCCCGCAGGGCCTTCTTCAGGGTCCAGGGGTTGGAGGCGCCGCCGCGTACGGTCGGGTCGTTGGCGGTGATCAGGCACTCCACGCCCGACACCACTCCGATCCCGGTGACGAGTGAGGCGCCGACCGCATAGTCGCTGCCCCAGGCGGCGAGCGGCGACAGTTCGAGGAACGGGGTGTCCTCGTCGACCAGGAGCTCGATCCGCTCGCGGGCGAGGAGCTTGCCGCGCGAGCGGTGCCGCGCGACGTACTTCTCACCGCCGCCCGCCTGTGCCCTGGTGTGCTCGACGGCCAGCTCGTCGAGTTTCGCCAGCATGGCCGCGCGATTCGCGACGTACTCGGGGCCCGCGGTGTCGAGCCCGGTGGACAGGACGGTCATGCGTTCACCTCCGGTGCGTGGACGGCTCGAAGCAGCGTCACGGGGATGGGCAGGTGCCGGGAGCGCAGCCACTCCCCCACCGCCTTGGCCTGCGGATCGAACCGGTGCTGGGCGGCGACCCCCTCGCCGAGCAGCCCGTGGACGACGAAGTTCAGGGCGCGGAGGTTCGGCAGGACATGGCGTACGACGGTGAGGGGGGCGGTCTCCGGCAGCAGCTCCTGGAACCGCTCGACGGTCAGTTCATGGGCCAGCCACCGCCAGGCTTCGTCGTCCACGGCCCATACCCCCACGTTGGCGTCCCCGCCCTTGTCCCCGCTGCGGGCGCCCGCGACCCGGCCGAGCGGGGCGGTGCGGGTGGGGCCGGCGGACGGCGGCAGGGGTTCGGGCAGGCGGGGCTCCCCGACGTCCCGAAGGAGCCGCGTGTGCACGGGGGGTTCCTGCCGCAGCCGCCGCCCGTCGGGGAGTACGGCGACATGCGGGACCTCGGCGGCCGGTACGTGGCGCGCCTCGAACACCCCGTACGGTGCGCCCTTGCCGGGCGGAGCGGTGACGTGGAAGCCGGGGTAGCCGGCGAGCGCGAGCTCGATCGCGGCGCCGGAGACCGCCCGTCCGACGGTCTCGGGGTCCTGGTCCCGGACGACGAGCCGGAGCAGGGCGCTCGCGGTCTCCTCGGTGGCGGCATCGGCCCGGTCGGTCCGCACCAACTCCCAGCTCACTTCGCCGGGTTGGCTGCCGGATCGGGTGAAGGCGTCCGCGAACTGGTCCCGCACCAGTTGCGCCTTGGCGTCGATATCGAGCCCGGTGAGCACGAAGACGACCTCGTTGCGCCAGCCGCCGATCCGGTTGAGGCCGGCCTTGAGGGTGGCCGGCGGGGCCTCGCCGCGCACGCCGGAGATCCGCACCCGGTCGGGGCCGTCCTGGGTCAGCGTCACGGTGTCGAGCCGGGCGGTGACGTCCGGACCGGCGTACCGGGCTCCGCCGGTCTCGTACAGCAACTGGGCAGTGACGGTGCCGACATCGACGACTCCGCCCGTGCGGTCGTGCTTGGTGATGACGGACGAACCGTCGGCATGGATCTCGGCGACGGGGAAGCCGGGCCGACGCACGTCGTGCGCGCGGAAGAACGAGTAGTTCCCCCCGGTGGCCTGGGTCCCGCACTCCAGTACGTGTCCGGCGACGACGGCCCCGGCGAGCGCGTCGTGGTCGTCGGGGCCCCAGCCGAAGTGGGCGGCGGCGGGGCCGGTGACGAGGGCGGCGTCGGTGACCCGACCGGTGACGACGACATCGGCGCCCGCGGTCAGACAGGCGGCGATGCCGGCGCCGCCGAGGTAGGCGTTGGCGGTGAGGAACCCCTCGGGTACGGGGAGGCTGTCGCCCTCCACATGGGCGACGCGCACGGGCAGGCCGACCTTCCGCGCCAACTCCCGTACGGCTTCGGCGAGTCCGGCCGGATTGAGCCCTCCGGCATTGGTCACGATCCGCACCCCGCGCTCGTGGGCGAGCCCGAGCCCCTCTTCGAGCTGGCGCAGGAAGGTGGTGGCGTACCCGCGAGCGGGGTCCTTGAGTCTGCTCCGGCCGAGGATGAGCATGGTCAGCTCGGCGAGGTAGTCGCCGGTGAGGACGTCCAGCGGCCCACCGGTGAGCATCTCGCGCACGGCGTCGAAGCGGTCTCCGTAGAACCCGGAGGCGTTGCCGATCCGCAGGACCCGCCCGGTCACTTCCCGCCTCCCCGGGGCGAGCGGCCGGGGCCGGGCGGCCCGGCGAACGCCTGGGCGATGTCGAGCCACCGGTCGGCATCGGGCCCGATGGCGCGGACGGCCAGGTCGTCGCGGTGGGCGCGCCGGGTGACGAGGAGACAGAAGTCGACCAGTGGTCCGCCGACGCGCTGTGGCGCGTCTTCGGCGCCGAACACGATCAACTCGCCGTCGGCTGCTTCCAGTTCGACCCGGAACTCCTCCTCGGGCGCCTCGATGCCCCGTACCAGGTAGGCGTAGTTTCTGGCCCGTACCCCGATCCGGGCGACGTGCCGCAGCCGGGCGGTGGGGGTCCGGGTGACCCCGAGGGCGTCGGCGACGTCCTGGCCGTGCGCCCAGGTCTCCATGATCCGGGCGGTCGCCATGGAGGCGACGCTCATCGGCGGCCCGTACCAGGGGATACGGGTCCCGGCCGGCGCCCCCCGCAGTACCGCCTCAAGCCGCTCCCGCCCGCCCCGCCACCGCGCGAGGAGCGCCGCAGGATCCAGCACGGCCAGCCCCTCAGCCCCCCGGTCGACAAAGGCCTCAGGAGCCTCCATCGCCTGGGCGGCCTCCCGGGCGAAGGCCTCCGCGTCGGTCGCGGCCAGCAGGGCGACCTCGTCGGTCCAGGTGAGATGGGCGATCTGGTGCGCGATGCTCCAGCCGGGGGCGGGGGTCGGCGCGGCCCACTGCCCTGCACTCAACTCCCGTACAAGTGCGTCGAGTTCCTGGCTCTCTTCGCACAGATCGCCGATCACGGCTGCGACATCGGGCACGGTGCGCTCCCCTCGGGGCAAGGCGGTGTGCCCAGGAGCATGGCAGCGGCCCCATAAACAAGCAAGCATGCTTGCATTATTTTCTGCCCCACCGGCGTCACGGCCTGGGGACGGGGCCGCCCACCCCACCACGGGCCACCGGCAGGCCGCCGCACGCCAGAGCCATGCCGCGACCGGGTCGCAACCGGGTCGTCCCGTGGTTCAACCGGCGACACCGGCGGATACCGGGTCGCCCCGTGGTTCAGCCGGTGGCACCGGCGGCATCAGATCTCGTCGACCTTCAGGAACTCCAGCGCCCGGACCGTCACCTCGGAGAGATCTCCGGCGTCCCGCTCGGCCCAGTGCTCCAACGCGACCGTCACCGCATCGATCACCACGGTCGCCAGCAGCCGGACTTCCAGGCTGTCCGCGGCGTTCCCCGTGCGGGCCGCCAGGACCGGCAGCAGCCGGTCCCGCATCGCCCGGCCGGCCGCCAGCCAGCGCATCCGGATGGCCGGAACCATGCTCATCACCCGGATCAGCCGACGATTGCGGCCGGTGCCCGCATGACGGCGGTCGATGGCCGTCGCGACGAAGGCGGCTGCGACCGCCGCCCCCAAGGGCTCATCCTCGGGCCGCGCCGCCAACTCGTCGACCAGATCGACGACACCTGCCACGAGCAGTGGCGTCAGCGCGTCCTCCTTGGCCGGGCAGTACCGGTAGAAGGTGCGCAGCGAGACCCCGGCAGCCTGCGCGATGGCCTCGACCGTCGTCGCTTCGTAGCCCCGCCCGGAGAACAACTCCGCCGCGGCCTCGGCGATCTCCAGCCGAGTTGCCTCGCGTCGCCGTTCGGTCAGCGAGGGGAGCCGTCCGCCCGTCATCGCCACGATCACCCTCCGCGCCTCGGATTTCCGCACCTGCCGCACTTCAGCATGTCACAAACAAGCGTTATGGCACATTGTGCCAGCTGGGCGTACGGTGGCGACGGCAACAAAGGAGCAGACCATGAGCCGTACCTATCTCGTCACCGGAGGAGCCTCCGGCATCGGCAAGGCCACCGTCGCCCATCTCCGCGCCCAGGGCCACACCGTCATCGGCGCCGACCTGAGAGGCGTCGACATCTCGGCCGACCTGTCCACGGCCGAGGGCCGTGCCGGGCTCCTCGACCAAGCCACCGAGCTGACCGGCGGGCGGCTGGACGCCGTCATCGCGTGCGCCGGACTCGCGCACTTCGACCCGCTGACCGTCAAGGTCAACTACTTCGGGGCGGTCGCCACACTTGAAGGGCTGCGTCCACTGCTGGCCGCCGGCACCGACCCGCGCGCCGTGGTCATCTCCTCGGTCGCCTCGGTGCACCCGAACGACGCCGCAGTCGTGGACGCGGCGCTCGCGGGGGACGAGGCCGCGGCCACAGCCGCCGCGCAGGCAGCCGTCGACCGTGGCGAGGGGCACCTCGTCTACGCCTCCTCCAAGGCGGCCATCGCCCGCTGGGTCCGGCGCACCGCGGCCGGCGACAGCTGGGCCGGTGCGGGTATCCCGCTCAACGCCATCGGTCCGGGCACCATCGTCACCCCGATGACGCAGGGGCTCCTCGACGAGGCCGACGGCCGCAAGCTCGTCGACGACAGCGTGCCGATGCCCTTGCACGGGCACGCCCGCGCGGAACAGGTCGCCCCTCTGCTGGCCTGGCTGACCTCCCCCGAGAACTCCCACGTCACCGGACAGGTCGTCTTCATCGACGGCGGAGCGGACGCCGTCCTGCGCGGCGACCGCACCTGGTGACCTCACGAACCGAGAAGAGCCCCCATGCACATGCTTCAGCGCTCAGCAGTGATCACCGCCACCCCCGACGAGGTGTGGCGGGTCATCGGTGACTTCGGCGGTCTCGCCGACTGGCACCCACAGGTCCCGCCCTCGACGATCGAGGACGACATGAGCACCGAACGCCCCGGCGCCGTCCGGGCGTTCGCGATCGACGGCAAGGTCCTGGCCCGCGAGCGGCTCCTCGCACTGGACGCCGGGACGCACTCGTACACCTACACCGTCATCGACCCCGTGCCGGCCGTCAGCGACTACGTGGCGACGCTCGCCGTCCATCCGCACGCCGACGGCGCCGAGGTGCGGTGGAGCGCGACGTACGAAAGCGCTGACGACGTGGTTCCTCAGGTCGAGTCGCTCTACGGCGACGGCACGTACGGCACCGGACTGACCGCGCTGGCGGCACGCTTCGCCTGACTCGACCCGCCCGGTCCGCCGGCCGGCGAGCCGGACCGGAACGGCCCCGGTGCGACGTCACTGCACATCGGTGCGGCCCAGCCAGGCCGGCCGGACCGGCACCCCGTCCGCGTATCGCTCCACCGGCGGAGACGAGGGCGACGGCGGTGACGACGGAGGCGGCGGCACCACGGCCGCCGGCTCCGGTTCGGCCGCGGGCGGGGGCGGTGCGGCGCTGTCGTCCAGCAGCTCCGCCACCGTGAACCGGGTGCTGAAGGACTGCCAGGCGCCGTCGATCACCACAAGGAAGCCGTCGCCCTCCCGGAAGAGACGGCGGCGCTTCGGGCTCCGGGGGTGCTCCGGCGTATGGTTCCGGGCCCGCCGCTCCAGCTCCACCAGGGCGTCTTGGCGGGTGCCCTCCAGGTGCGCCATCACGTATGCCTCCGTGTGCTTGCGCTCCCCCACCCCCACAGTCGTCTCCATGACCAGTCCCCAGGCCGCCATGTGCCCCGCCCCTTCCCGTTCGGATCAGAAGCAAGCCTAAGAGCCTGTCGGGCGGCCTGGTGGATACGGGTCGGCGCGTCGAGTGTCCGGGGCGGGTGGGCGTGGAGTGCGGTCACGGCGCGGGCGGGCCGTCAGGTGTGGTCGCGGCCCTTCCCGCTCCGCACCTGGCTGCGCACCGCCCCCATGCTCGCGCCGATGACCAGCGCGATGGCCAGGGCGTCCGTCGTGGAGAGGGCCTGGTCGAGGATGAGGAAGCCGGCGGTGGCCGCGATCGCCGGTTCGAGGCTCATCAGGATCGCGAAGGTGGGCGCGGGCAGGCGGCGCAGTGCCATGAGTTCGAGGGTGTACGGAAGGACCGAGCTCAGCAGCGCCACCACCGCGCCCAGCCCCAGCGTGGACGGGACCAGCAGTTTCGAGCCCGACTCCAGGATGCCAAGGGGCAGGGTCAGGAGCGCGGCGACCACCAGGGCCAGGGCCAGGCCGTCCGCCTGGGGGAAGCGGCGGCCGGTCCGGGCGCTGAAGATGATGTACGTCGCCCACATGACGCCCGCGCCCAGTGCGTACGCGGCGCCCACCGGATCGAGGCGGTCGAAGCCCCCGCCGCTCAGCAGCACCACGCCGCCCAGCGCGAGGCCCGCCCACACCACGTTGATCAGCCGGCGGGAGGCGACCACCGAGAGGGCGAGCGGACCCAGCACCTCCAGGGTGACGGCCGCGCCCAGCGGGATGCGGTCGGCGGCCTGGTAGAAGAGCGTGTTCATGCCGCCCATGGCCAGCCCGAACGCGAGGACCGTGCCCCAGTCGGCGCGCGTGTGGCCGCGCAGCTTCGGGCGGCAGACGGCCATCAGGACGAGCGCGGCCACGGCCAGCCGCAGGGTGACGACTCCGAGTGCGCCGGCCCGGGGCATCAGCAGGACCGCGACCGCGGAGCCGAACTGGACGGAGAGGCCGCCCGCGACCACCAGCGCGACCGGGGCGAGCGCCGCCCTCCGGCCCCCGGGGCGTGCGGGGCCTGCCGCGCCGCCCAGGGCGGACACCGCCTCCGGTACGGCGACGGCCGCGGCCTGCTCCGTGGCCGCGGCCGCTGCTGCACTGCGCTGGTCGTTCACCTGCGGTGTTCCTCCCGAGTCCGGAGCCCGACGCTTCCTGCGCGACGGTGCATTTCAATGTACTGCTCGATTGAAGATACTGCACTCTCGTCGCGCGGTACCTCCTCTTAAGGTAGGTACCTCCGCGTGGTGCGTGAAATGCCTGCTGGGCTCCCGTTATGCTCCCCGCGCATGAGCCTTGGACGCAGCGACGACGGCCCCGCCGGAAACCGGTCGGACCATGGCTCCGGCCGTGGCATCGAGGTCCGCCATCTGCGCGCCTTCCTCGCCGTCGCCGACGAGGGCAACGTCACCCGCGCCGCCTCCCGCCTCCGCCTCACCCAGCCGGCGGTCTCCCGCACGCTCGCCGCCCTGGAGCAGCGCCTCGGCATCCGGCTCGTCGACCGGTCCACCCACCATCTCGTCCTCACCCCCGAGGGAGTCGCCTTCCGGGACAGGGCCGCCGCCGCGGTCGCCGCATTCGACGCGGCGCTCGACCCCGGCGGGCTGCGCCACTGGCCCCTTCGGCTCGGGCACGCCTGGTCCGCGTTCGGGCCGTACACCACCCCGCTGCTCCGCCGCTGGCAGGAGCGGTACCCGCAGACTCCGCTCGAACTGCTGCGGATCGACGACCGCACCGCCGGGCTCACCCGAGGCGAGGTCGACGCCGCGCTGCTGCGGGGGCCCGTGGAGGCGCCGGGGCTCGTCACCGAGGTGCTCTTCGAGGAGGACCGGGTGGCGGCCGTCGCCGCCGACGGACCGCTCGCCGGGCACGCCGTGCTCGCTCTCGCCGATCTGGCGGGCAGCACCGTCGTCCTCAACACCGTCTCCGGCACGACCACCGTCGACCTGTGGCCGCCGGACACCCGGCCCGCCACGACCCTCACGGTCGCCAACACCGATGACTGGCTGACCGCCATCGCGGCGGGGCGCGGCGTCGGGGTGTCCGCCGCGTCCACCGCCGGCATGCACCCGCACCCCGGGGTCGCCTACCGCCCGCTCGTCGACGCCCCCACGGTCCCGGTCCTGCTCGCCCGGCGCGACGCCCCCGGCCATCCCGCCCTGCCGGAGCTCGCCGCGCTCACCCGCGAGATCGTGCGGGGCGACGCCCCGCACCGGCCCCGGTGAACAGGTACCGGATCCACGTCAGCGGGGCGTGCCGCTGCCCGGTACGACGGCCAGCGCGTCGATCTCGACCCGGAATCCGGGGTGGACCAGGCCGGCGACCCTCACCAGGGAGCAGGCGGGCGGGCGCCCGGCGTCCTGGTGCTCGTCACGCACCCGGCGAAAGGCCGGCAGGTCCGCGAGATCGGTCAGGTACACCGTCAGCTTGACCACATCGCGCAGACCGCATCCCGCCGCCGCCAGCGCGGTGGACAGGTTCGCGTAGACCTGACGCACCTGCGCCTCGGCGTCCTCGGCGCCCACCAGGTTTCCGTCGCGGTCCACCGGCACCTGGCCCGAGACGGCGACCATGGTCCCGGTGAACGTCACCGCGTGGCTGTATCCGTTGGTGGGCGGAGCCCCCTCGGGGCGTACGTGGTGTTCCACTGCTCCTCCTCGTGCCGGTGTCCATCGGGAAACCTGTGCCGGTGCCCGCCGGGAAAGTGTGCCGCCCTCACCCCTTTGGCGGCATCTCCGGCAGGCCCTGCGCCAGTACCTCCGCCAGGTGCCGCGCCCTCACGCCGCCCAGTTGCTCCAGCTGCGTCCGGCAGGAGAATCCGTCCGCCAGGACCTCCGTGCCGAGCTCCGCGGCGCGCACCGACGGCAGCAGCTGTTCCTCCGCGCAGGCCACCGACACCTCCCAATGGCCCCGCTCGAAGCCGAAGTTCCCGGCCAGCCCGCAACAGCCGCCGCTCAACTCGCCGGTCAGTCCGGCCCGTTCGCGCAGTCGGCGGTCGGCAGCGTCGCCCAGCACCGCGTGCTGATGGCAGTGCGTCTGCCCCACCACCGGGCGGTCCAGACGAGGCGGCCGCCAGTCCGGGGCGTACTCCTCCAGGTATTCCGCCAACGTCCGGACCGAGCCCGCGAGTTCGGCGGCGCGCGGGTCGTCGGGGAGCAGCTCGGGCAGATCGGTGCGCAGGGCTGCGGCGCAGCTCGGTTCGAGGACGACGAGCGGCTCGCCGAGCAGATCGCCCATCCGGTCCAGGCTGCGGCGCATGACCTTGCGGGCCTTGTCCAGCTGGCCCGTCGACACATGGGTGAGGCCGCAGCACACGCTCCGGCCGGGGTACAGGACGGTTCGGCCGGTCGACTCCAGGACCCGCACGGCGGCCCGCCCCACCTCCGGGGAGAGGCGGTCGGTGAAGGTGTCCGGCCAGACGGCCGCGACCTGGTTTCCCGACAGGACGACCGTTCCCCGGGGGCGGCGCCCGTGCGCCCACCGGGTGAACGTCTCGCGCGCCAGCACGGGAATCGTCCGCTGCGGCGCGATGCCCGCCAGCCGTTTCACCAGGGCCGCCACCGGGCGGATCCGGGCCAGCGCGTTCAGCGCGCCCGCGAACGGGGAGGCCAGCCGCAGCCACAGCGGCAGCCATCCCATCGCGTAGTGGGCGGCCGGGCGCAGCCGCCCCCGGTAGTGGTGGTGCAGGAACTCCGCCTTGTACGTGGCCATGTCGACGCCCACCGGACAGTCGCCGCGGCAGCCCTTGCAGGAGAGGCACAGGTCGAGCGCGTCCCGCACCTCCTCGCTCCGCCAGCCGTCCGTGATCACCTCGCCCGCGAGCATCTCGTGCAGCAGCCGGGCCCGGCCCCGGGTGGAGTGGGCCTCCTCGCCGGTCGCCCGGAACGACGGGCACATCACGCCCGCGCCCGCGGGCCCGGCCGTGCGGCACGCGGCGACGCCCACGCATCTGCGTACCGCGGCGGAGAAGTCGCCGCCGTCGTCCGGGTAGCCGAACACGACGTCCACCGGGCGCTTCGGCAGCACCTCGAACCTGAGGTTCTCGTCGAGCCGGGCCGGGCGGACGAGGATGCCGGGGTTCATGCCGCCGTCCGGGTCCCAGATGTCCTTGAACCGGGCGAAGAGGGCGACCAGCTCGTCCCCGTACATGCGCGGGAGCAGTTCGGCGCGGGCCTGGCCGTCACCGTGTTCCCCGCTCAGTGATCCGCCATGCGCGACAACCAGGTCCGCCAGTTCCCCGGAGAAGCGACGGAAACGGGCCACCCCCTCGGGGTTCAGCAGGTCGAAGTCGATCCGGACGTGGACGCAGCCGTCGCCGAAGTGTCCGTACGGGGTGCCGCGCAGCCCATGGGCGGCGAGCAGGGCGCGGAAGTCCCGGAGGTACGGGCCGAGGCGGGCGGGCGGTACGGCGCAGTCCTCCCAGCCGGGCCAGGCCTCCGTGCCGTCCGGCATCCGGGTGGCGGTGCCCGCCGCGTCCTCGCGGATGCGCCACAGGGCCCGTTGTCCGGCCGGGTCGGTGACGACGACGCCGTCCAGCGCGTCGGCCGCCCGCAGGACGCGCTCGGCGTGCGCCCGCGCCTCGGCCGGGGTGGCGCCGCCCGTCTCGACGAAGAGCCAGGCACCGCCGCGCGGCAGCCCGGCCGGGTGCCGTACGAGATCGGCGGCCATGCCCTCCACGGTCAGGGGGTGGTGGGGAAGCAGGCCGGAGGCGGCCTCGGCGGCGGCGGACTCGTCGGCGTAGGCGAGTACGGCGAGCGCGCGGGCCACCGGTGCCTCGACCAGTCGCACGGACGCCTCCGTCACCACGCCGAGCGTGCCCTCGCTGCCGCAGAAGGCGCGGGCGAGGTCGGTCCCGCGCTCGGGCAGGAGTGCGTCCAGGGCGTACCCGGAGATACGGCGCGGGAGCGCGGGGAATCCGGTGCGCAGGAGAGCGAGGTCGCCGCCGACGAGTTCGGGGAGTCCGACGAGCCCGGCGGGGAAGCCGGACCCACCGCCCCGGCCCAGCCGCAGGGTGTCGCCGCCGTAGCGGGTCACGGTCAGGGCGCGCACGTTGTCGGCCGTGGTGCCCCAGGCGACCGAGTGCGCGCCGCAGGAGTTGTTGCCGATCATGCCGCCCAGCGTGCAGCGGCTGTGTGTGGCGGGGTCGGGTCCGAAGGTGAGGCCGTGCGGAGCGGCGGCGGCGCGCAGATCGTCCAGGACCACGCCCGGCTGGACGACCGCGGTGCGGGACCCGGCGTCCAGTTCGACGATCTTGCGCAGATGGCGGGTGAGGTCGAGGACGACGCCGGTGCCGGTGGACTGCCCGGCGATGGAGGTGCCGCCGCCGCGCGGGACCACGGGCACCGCGTGCGCGCGGCAGACGGCGAGCGCGGCGGCGACGTCGTCGGCGTCGCACGGGGCGACGACGCCGAGCGGTACGCGGCGGTAGTTGGAGGCGTCCATCGTCGTCAACGCCCGTGCGGTGGGACCGAAATCGACCTCTCCGCGGACCGCGGAGCGCAGGGCCTGTGCGAGTTCGGCGCGTTCCGTGGGTTTCTGCTGTGCGGCCATGGGCTCAGGATGCCGTTGATCGGGCCACTCGGCCGCCCGAGGCCGCGCGATTCCCCTGAATACGTCAATACGTCGGAATACGTCGGACGCGTAGTCACATACGTAACAGAGATCGCCACAAGGGCTTCCCAAAGAGAGCGTCAATTCTCATATAGTGAACATAACTTGGCTGGAATTATCAGCTCCAGTTATCGCGTTCGCCTGCCCCGTACGAAGTGTCCCGATCCGCCCCGTCCGTCCCGCCCGCCCGTTCGTCCCGTCCGCCCCAAGGACTCCACTTGAGCCCCTCATCCCGGCCGACCGCACTGGCCCTGCTGATCTCACTGGCCGTCACCGGATCCCTGTGCGTGTGGGCGGTCGTCGCCGCCCCCGACTCGGTACGGCCCACGCCGGCCTGGGGGGCGGGCGCCGCCGCCGTGCTGCTGTCCGCGGCCGTGGCCACCGCCGTCCATGCCCGCGCCACCACGAACCGGCTGCGCGCCCGTCTCGCGGCGGAGACCCAGCGGTTCACCGGCGAGATCAGCCGGCTCGTGTCCGCCTCCGCGGCCGAGGGCCAGCGCTTCACCGCCGAGACCGCCCGGATCAAGGCCGCCGCAGAGGCCGAGACGGCGCGGATCACCGCGCAGGCCGTCGCCGAGACCGAACGGCTCACCGCGGAGGCCGAACGGCTCGGCGCCCGCGCGGCCCGCAGCGAAACCGAGCGTTCCGCCGCGATCGCCGCCTGTGCCAACGCCGCGGGCCGCATGCAGGCCCTGTCCACCAGCATGCTCGCGGACCTGCGCGAGATGGAGCACCGGCACTCCGCCGAGGACGTGCTCGGCGACCTGCTCCACCTGGACCACCGCACCGCCCAGGCCGGCCGCCTCGCCGACTCCATCGCCGTGCTGACCGGCGCCCGCTCCGGGCGGCGCTGGGCGAAGCCGATCGTGATGGAGTCGATCCTGCGCGGCGCGATGGGCCGGATCAGCGGCTATCAGCGCGTACGCCTCCACTCGACCAGCGATGTCGCGGTCGCCGGTCACGCGGCCGAGGGCGTCATGCACGCGCTCGCCGAACTCCTCGACAACGCGGCCAACTTCTCACCGCCCACGGCCGAGGTCCATGTGTACGTCGAGGAGGTGCCGGCCGGCATCGTCCTGACCGTCGAGGACAGCGGTCTGGTCATGAGCGATGTCCAGCTGCGTCGCGCCGAGCGCGCGGTGTCGGCCACGCACCAGGACCTGACGGGGCTCTCCGGCACCCGGCTCGGCCTCGCCGTCGTCGGCCGGCTGGCCCGCAAGCACGGTCTGACCGTGTCGTTCCGGCCGTCCGCGCGCGGCGGCACGGGCGCCCTGATGATGCTCCCGCAGGAACTCCTCACCCGTGCCTCGCTGAAGGTCCCGGCTGCCCCGGCCCCGGCGTCCGAGCCGACGGCGTCCCGGCCGACGGCCCAGCCCGTGTCCGAGCCGGAGCCCGCACACGAGACGGCCGCCGCGGCCGGCACCACCGGCGCGGCCGACCCCCGGCACCCGCAGGACCCGGTACCGGCAGACTCCCCCGCGCGCCCGGACTCCCCCGCGTCCGAGACCACCCGCAACCTCCCCCGGTTCGGCGAGAGCGGACTCCCCAAGCGCCCCCGCGGCCGCACCCTCGCCGCCGCCGAGGCCCGCACCAACGCCAACGGCACCGGCGCGACCCCGCCGCCCCGTACCGCCGACCCCAAGGAACAGGCAGCCCGCTTCAGCAGCTTCCGCCAGGCTGTCCGGCCCAATCCCCCGCACCCGGAAGAAGGCAACACCCGATGACCGCGACCACCGACGAGAAGCTCAACTGGCTGCTGGAGGGGCTCCTGGAGCGCACCCCCGGCACCCGTCATGCCCTCGTCCTGTCCAGGGACGGCCTCAAGCTGTGCCGTACCCCCGAGCTCTCCGTCGACCAGGCCGACCAGCTGGCCGCGATCTCGGCCGGCATCCAGAGCCTGTCGCACGGCGCGTCCGTCGAGTTCGGTGACGGCACCGGCGGCGTACGGTCCGCCATGGCCGAGTTCTACGGCGGCGTGCTGTTCATCGTCGAGGCGGGCGCGGGCGCCCATCTCGCGGTCGTCGCCTCCGACGAGGCCGACGTCGGTCTCATCGGGCACAACATGAGCGAGCTCGTCGAGCAGCTCGGCGAGCACCTGAGCGCGCCGCCGCGCTCCTCCTCGGCCCCCGAGACCGCAGCCGCCGTCGACGCGACAGCGAACGTATGACCCGCCGCCGCCCCGGCCGGGACGACGACCCGGACCGGCTGTACACCCTCACCGGTGGCCGCAGCCGGTCCGATTCGGACGCGTTCGACCTGGTGACACTGGTGGTCTCCGAGTGCGAGCCGACCCCCGGCATGCAGTCGGAGCACGTCACGATCCTGCGGATGTGCCAACTGCCCACCGCGGTCGTGGAGATCGCCGCGGGCCTCGGCCTGCCCGTCAGCATCGTCCGGATCATGCTGTCCGATCTGCTGGACACCGGCCGGATCAGCGCCCGCCACCCCCGTACCGCCCGTGTCGCGGACCGGCTCCCCGACCCCGACATCCTGGAACAGGTGCTCGTTGGACTCCGCAACCTCTGACCGTGCCGCCCTGCAGGCGACGGCCGACAACGGACTGAAGATCGTCGTCGTCGGCGGCTTCGGCGTCGGCAAGACCACCATGGTCCGCTCCGTCAGCGAGATCCGTCCGCTGAACACGGAAGAGACCATGACCAGCGCGGGCGAGGCCGTCGACCACCTCGACGGTGTGCAGTCGAAGACGTCCACGACCGTCGCCTTCGACTTCGGCCGGATCTCGCTCGACGAACGCTCGGTGCTGTACCTCTTCGGCGCCCCCGGCCAGGAACGGTTCTGGTTCCTGTGGGACCGGCTGTTCTCGGGCACGCTCGGCGCGGTCGTCCTCGTCGACACCCGCCGGCTCGCCGACTCCTGGTACGCGATCGACCGCCTGGAGCACCACGGCACGCCGTTCATCGTGGCGTGCAACGACTTCGGCGGCCCGCTCCACACCGAACAGCAGATACGGGAGGCGCTCGACCTCTCGGACGACATCCCCCTGGTGGAGTGCGACGCCCGGGACCGTTCGTCCAGCAAGTACGTACTGATCACACTGGTCGAGTACCTGCACGCCCTCTCGCAGGGCAAGGTCTCCACCCCGTCCGCCGCCCGTCCGGAGATCACGCCGGAGAAGACCCCGGAGCCCACCTCGTGACCCAGCCCCCGGCGCCGGCCTCCGGCTGCCCCGTGTCCCAGGGCCGCGAGCCGCTCTCCGGCCCACGGTTCCAGACCGAACCGACCCGGCTGTACCGGGAGATGCGCCGCGACCACGGGGCCGTGGCGCCCGTCGTCCTCGACGGCGACGTCCCCGCCTGGCTCGTGCTCGGCTACCGCGAACTCCACCAGGTCACCGCCGACCCGGTGCTGTTCAGCCGGGACTCCGACCTGTGGAACCAGTGGGAGCGCATCCCCGACGACTGGCCGCTGCTGCCGATGATCGGCCGCAAGCAGCCGTCGATCCTCTACACGGTCGGCCCCCGGCACACCGAGC
The DNA here is from genome assembly GCF_040643055.1 of Streptomyces sp. NPDC047515. Taxonomy (NCBI): domain Bacteria; kingdom Bacillati; phylum Actinomycetota; class Actinomycetes; order Kitasatosporales; family Streptomycetaceae; genus Streptomyces; species Streptomyces sp. NPDC047515. Next base: position 115,141 of record NZ_JBEYTM010000010.1, on the reverse strand, counting down.
GCGCCGCGATGATCAGCGACGCGCTGGAATCCGTCGACCCGTTCGCGCTGAAGCGGTACGCCGAGGAGTTCGCCGACGGACTCGTCGACCGGTTCTGCTCCACAGGACGCACCGAGATCATCGCCGACTACGCGATGCTGCTCCCCGCCCTCGTCCTGGCGAAGATCTACGGCTTCAGCGACACCGTCGGCGCGGCGCTCGTGGGCTCGATCAACGACATGATCGACGGCCGGGAGCGGGCGCTGGCCGGTCAGCAGCACCTCGCCTCGTCCATGATCCAGCTGCTGGTCGACAAGCACGCCGTGCCCGGCGACGACGTCGCCACGCGGATGCTCGCCGACCGGGGCGGATTCACCGACGAGGAGGTCGCCCAGGACCTGATGGTCATGATGGCCGCGGGCCACCAGCCGACCGCCGACTGGATCGGCAACTCGCTGCGGCTGATGCTCACCGACGACCGGTTCGCCGCCTCCCTCTCGGGTGGCCGGCACAGCGTCGCCGAGGCCATGAACGAGGTGCTCTGGGAGGACACCCCGACGCAGAACGTCGCGGGCCGCTGGGCCTCGCGCGACACCCACTTCGGCGGGCGCCACATCGAGGCGGGCGACCTGCTGCTGCTGGGCATCGCCGCCGCCAACTACGACCCGCAGGTCCGCACCGACGGCTCCGCGCTGACCGGCGGCAACAACGCGTTCCTCTCCTTCGGCCACGGCGAGCACCGCTGCCCGTTCCCCGCCCAGGAGACTGCCGAGGTCATCGCCCGCACCGGCATCGAGGTGCTGCTGGACCGGCTCCCGGACATCGACCTCGCCGTCCCCGCCGAACAGCTCACCCGCCGCCCGTCCCCGTGGCTGCGCGGACTGACGGACCTGCCGGTGACCTTCACCCCCACCCCAGCCCTCGGAACCGCCATCGGAGGCAAGAGATGACCCGGATCGCGCTCGACCCCTTCGTCACCGACCTCGACGGCGAGAGCGCCAGGCTGCGCGCGGCCGGCCCGCTCGCCGAGGTGGAACTGCCCGGCGGGGTGCACTGCTACGCGGTCACCCACCACGCTCAGGCCCGCCAGCTGCTCACCGACAGCCGGATCGTGAAGGACATCAACGTCTGGAGTGCCTGGCAGCGCGGCGAGATACCGATGGACTGGCCGCTGATCGGCCTCGCCAACCCGGGGCGCTCCATGCTCACGGTGGACGGCGCGGACCACCGCCGGCTGCGCACCCTGGTCGCACAGGCACTGACGGTGAAGCGGGTGGAGCGGCTGCGGGCCGGCATCGAGGCGCTGACCACGGCGAGCCTGGACCGGCTGGCCGCGCTGCCCGAGGGCGAGGCGGTCGACCTGAAGGCGGAGTTCGCGTATCCGCTGCCGATGAACGTGATCAGCGAACTGATGGGCGTGGACAGCGCGGACCACCCGCGGCTGAAGGAGCTCTTCGAGAAGTTCTTCTCGACGCAGACGCCGCCCCAGGAGGTCCCGCAGATGATGGCGGACCTCGGCGCGCTCTTCACGAAGATCGTCGACTCCAAGCGGGCCGAACCGGGCGACGACCTCACCAGCGCCCTGATCGCGGCCTCCGAGGACGGCGACCACCTCACCGACGAGGAGATCGTCAACACCCTGCAGCTGATCATCGCGGCCGGTCACGAGACCACGATCAGCCTGATCGTGAACGCGGTCGTCGCGCTCCAGACCCACCCCGAGCAGCGCAAGCAGGTGCTGAACGGTGAGGTGCCGTGGGAGAACGTGATCGAGGAGACCCTGCGCTGGAACACTCCCACGTCCCACGTCCTGATCCGGTTCGCCACGGAGGACGTCGAGGTCGGCGACAAGGTCCTGCCGAAGGGCGAGGCGCTGATCGTCTCCTTCGGCGCGCTGGGCCGCGACGAGGCGCAGCACGGCCCGACCGCCGGTGACTTCGACATCACCCGCTCCCCCAACCGCCACATCGCTTTCGGCCACGGTCCGCACGTCTGCCCGGGGTCGGCACTCTCCCGGCTGGAGGCGGGGGTGGCGCTGCCCGCGCTGTACGAGCGGTTCCCGGAGCTGAAGCTCGCCGTCCCCGCGTCCGAGCTGCGGAACAAGCCGATCGTCACCCAGAACGACCTCCACGAGCTGCCGGTGGAACTGGGCTGACCCCGCCACCCCGTCACGCGGTCCACGGACCGGCGCGCACACCGTCCACGCACCGGAGCGGGCGTCTCATCCGACGGACACGGTCCTTGACCGTGTCCGTGAGGTACTACGCTCCGGTTCGTGGCCGATATCCAGATTCCCGCTGACATCAAGCCCGCCGACGGACGCTTCGGCGCCGGTCCTTCCAAGGTGCGGACGGAGGCGCTCGACGCGCTGGCCGCCACCGGTACGTCTCTGCTCGGTACGTCCCACCGCCAGGCCCCGGTCAAGAACCTGGTCGGCGCGGTGCGTCAGGGTGTGCGCGACCTCTTCTCCCTCCCCGAGGGCTACGAGGTGATCCTGGGCAACGGCGGCTCGACCGCCTTCTGGGACATCGCGACGCACGGGCTCATCGAGACGAAGTCCCAGCACCTCAACTTCGGCGAGTTCTCGTCGAAGTTCGCGAAGGCCGCCAAGCTCGCCCCGTGGCTGGCCGACCCGACCGTGATCGCCTCCGACCCCGGCACCCACCCGGACCCGCGGGCCGAGGCGGGCGTCGACGTCTACGCCTTCACGCACAACGAGACCTCGACCGGTGTCGCCGCACCGGTCAAGCGCGTCGCGGGCGCCGACGAGGGCTCCCTGGTCCTGGTGGACGCCACCTCCGGCGCGGGCGGCCTGCCGGTCGACATCACCGAGTCGGACGTCTACTACTTCGCCCCGCAGAAGTCCTTCGCCTCCGACGGCGGTCTCTGGATCGGTGTCTTCTCCCCGGCGGCCCTGGAGCGCGCCGCGCGCATCCACGCGTCGGGCCGTCACATCCCGGAGTTCTTCAGCCTGCCCACGGCGATCGACAACTCCCTGAAGAACCAGACGTACAACACCCCGGCCCTCGCCACGCTCTTCCTCCTGAACGAGCAGCTGAACTGGCTGAACTCCCAGGGCGGCCTGGACTTCTCGGTCCGCCGCACGGCCACCTCGGCGCGGAACCTGTACGGCTGGGCCGAGGACTCCAAGTACGCGACCCCGTTCGTCTCCGACCCGGCGAAGCGCTCGCAGGTCATCGGCACGATCGACTTCGCGGACGAGATCGACGCCTCGGCCGTCGCCAAGGTGCTGCGCGCCAACGGCATCGTCGACACCGAGCCGTACCGCAAGCTGGGCCGCAACCAGCTGCGCGTGGCGATGTTCCCGGCGATCGACCCGGCGGACATCCAGGCGCTGACGGCCTGCATCGACTACGTGATCGAGAAGCTGTAACGAGCAGCTGTACATCTCCGAGGGGCCCCTGGTACGGATCCGTACCAGGGGCCCCTCGCCGTTCCTCACCCCGCCGCCTCTGCCAGGACCGCCCGGAGCCGGCCGATCCCTTCCTTCCACGGCTCCCCGTGCCCGCCCTCGATCCACAGCTCCAGCAGCTCGGACGGCTCGGTCACCACCCGGTCGAGAGCCTGAACCGCCAGGCCCCGCAGCTCCACGGGCAGCTCCGGAAGCGGCTCGTCCGGCCCGTACGCGGTCGTCACGGGTTCCCCACCCGGGCACTGCGCGGCCACCAGGGCGGCCGCCGCCACGGCCACGGCGGCCTCGTGGGAGTCGAGGTAGTCCCTGGTCCGGACGACATCCGTCAGAGCGTTCCGGATCAGCTCCGCACGTTTGCCCTGCGGGGCGTCGTCGAGGTCCCCCGAGAAGTCCGCTGCGGTGTCGTTGTCGAAATGGCCGATGTCCCAGGTGCCCATGGCTCCCCTTCCTCGATGGTCGGGCCATCCTCGCAACCCCCACTGACAACGGGCCTGTCAGTGCCCGTTGTTACGGTCCTCCTCATGACGAAGAACGTGCCGTACACCGGCGGCGAGAAGGAGTCCCCGCACATCGCCCTCAACCGGCACGGCGACGCGGTGCTGTGGAAGCTCGACGGCTTCCACGACGAGCAGCTGCGCCGCCCGATGACCCCGACGGGCACCAAACTGCTGGGCCTGGTCAAGCATCTGGCGACCGTCGAGTACGGCTGGTTCTGCACGACGTTCGGCCGTGAGACGGAGAAGCTCTGGTTCGACGCGTACACGGAGGACATGACGGTCGCCCCGGACGAGACGACCGCCGACATCCTGGCGTTCTACGCCCGCGCCCGCACCGCCGCCGACCGGGCGATAGACGAGATCCCGCTCGACGCGATCGGTACGGCGTGGGACGGGCGGAAGGTGTCGATGCGCTGGGTGCTCATCCACATGCTGGAGGACGTCGTACGGCACGCCGGGCACATGGACATCGTCCGCGAACTGATCGACGGGGCGACGGGAACCCACCCGCAGAGCGCCTCCGCATAGAGCCTGGCACGCCTCGTTCACTCAACCGAGTGGACGACGACATACAGGACACGCAAGGCGCACCGTTCTACGATGATGGCCTCGACAACACCCCTTCAGGAGGCCCGCAATGTCTGCAGCAGCAGTCGAGCACCCCTGTGACGGTGAGCCGGAATCGCTGCTCGAAACGGCCAACATCCTCACAGAGCAGCACCCGGGTTACCGCGTCGAGATCATCGGAGGCGTCATCACCGTGGCCCCATCCCCGGATGCCCCGCACGCCCGAGTGCTGACCAAGCTCATGCGCCCCTTCATCGCAGCCGGTCTCGACGACGGTGAGACCGAGGTCCTGCAGGGAGTCGGCCTGTGGCTGCCCAGTGGCCCCGAGGACTACGCCATCCCCGACCTGGCGATCGTCGACGCCGATCTCGACGGGCACCTGGCCGAGAACAACTGCTACGACCCCGCCGTCTTCCGCCTCGTCCTGGAGGTCACCTCCAGCAACTACAACAACGACCTGCGCAACAAGGTCGCCGCCTACGCCGAGGCCAAGATCCCGGTGTATGTGATCCTCGACCGCAAGCACGGCCGGGTGCATGTCCTGACCGAGCCCATGGGCGGCGGCTACGACAGCCACCAGGTGTACGCCCCCGGGCAGACGGTCGCACTGCCCGATTCGATCGGCGCCCCGGTGACTCTCGACGTGGCCGAACTCATCCGGGCCGGTCGCCCCCGGACCTGATCACCCGACATCACCCGCCCGCCGCCACCAGCACGGCCCGGAGCCGGGTGACGCCCGCCGCGCGCTCCCCGCCGGGAGTGCGGGCAGCGGCGTGTCGGCCTCGCGACCGCCACTGACAGCGGGTCAGCCCTCTCTCCCGCCCCGCTCCCAGCGCCGTTCGCCGTCACACCACTCCTCCGTCGGCAGCAGACCCGCCCCGGCAGCCACAGCGGCCGAGGCTTCGTGGTCCGGATGGATATGGGCGACGACGGTACGCACCACCCGCAGCGCCGTCAGATGGGCCACCAGCCCCGCCGCCGCCTCCTTGGCATATCCCCGCCCCTGCCACCGCGTCCCGACCACCCAGGCGATCTCCGCCTCCGTGTCCCGCACGTTCACCGTCGCCTGTACGTAACCGGCCAGGCAGCCCTCGTCCCGCACCCGCAGCACCCAGTTCCACCAGCCCACGCCAGGGTGCGGCGAACCGGCGGTCTGGCGTTCGTAGCGGGCCCGCAGCTCATCGGCGGTCTCCGGGGCGCCGCCGGTGTAGGTGTGCAGGGCGGGGTCGGCCAGCACGGCCGCCATCTCGTCCGCGTACGCGACCCGCAACGGCAGTGCGTCCAGCCGGGCGGTGGCAAAGGGGTCCGGTCCAGGGTTCACGCGGTTCTCCATGGGTGCCCGACATAGGTGCCCGACATAGGCGCCCGACCCTACGCCCACGCCACGGCCGGCAGCGGGCCGGACCTCAGCCCGTCTTCCGCCGACGCCCCATGAACACCAGGAAGCCGATCCCGGCGAGCACCAGTGCTCCGACCAGGGTGCCGGTGCCGCCCTTCGTCCCGTCGCCGCTCCCGCCACCGGCGGACGACGACGCACCGCCGCCCTGCTTCGACGGCGACGCTCCCCCGCCGCCTGCGTCGGGCCGCACGTCCACCCGCACCACATCGCTCCGCTCCCCCTCCGAACCGAACATCAGCGCCGAGCCGTCCGCCGTGTACGTCACCGACTCGGCCTGCCGCTGGAGCGGCGCCCGGACCGCGTGGTCGGCGCCGAGCCTGCCGTTCTCGAAGGCGTAGCCACGGGCGCTGAAGTACGAGCGCAGCACCAGCTCCTTGCCGTCCGGCGAGAAGGCGCCGTCCGTCACCCACGGCACCTCCCCCACGCGCCGGAAGACGTTGGTGGCACCGGTGGTGAGCTTCGCGGGGCCCTCGTACAGCCCGCCGCCGTCCTCGTTCTTCGACGCGATGTAGACGCGCCCGGTCGTGGGGTGGACCATCAGCGCCTCGGCGTTGCGCGGACCGTCCGCGTACTTCACATCGAACTGCGTGGCGCGGACCGTGGCGTCCTTGAGCCGCTTCGGCTCCGGGAAGCGGTAGATCCAGACGTGGTCCCAGCTGCCGTTCAGGTTGTCGCCGATGTCACCGACGTACAGATTGCCGTCGGGCCCCAGCGAGATGGCCTCCACGTCGCGCGGCCGCCCCACCCCCTTCATGGTGATCGTCGCGACGGTCTTCCCGGTGCGGGAGTCGACGGCGTAGACGTACGGCCCGTCCTCGCTGTCGTTGTGCGTCCAGTAGATGCCGGGATGGGTACGGCTGGCCGCGAGGCCGCTGGACTCGGTGATCCTGGGGTCCTCGATCGTGAAGCTCCGGTCGGCTCCGTCTCCGGCCGTCGCGGGAGCCGCTCCCGCGAGGAGGAGCAGCGCGGCGGCTCCGGACACAGTCAGGTACGAACGCATGGACCCAAGTGTCCATCGTCACGTCGCAGGCCGCAGGAGTGATCCGCGATGATGACGCCATGCGTTTCACGTTTGTCGGCGATTCCATGACGATCGGCCGCGCCGGCGACTTCACCTGGCGCTACCGGATGTGGCAGCACCTGGATTCCGCCCTCGGCACCCCGTTCGCGATCGTCGGCCCGCGCAGCGAGCTGTACGACACCGGGACGAACACCCCCGTCTCGTACGCGTACGGCGCACCGGACTTCCCGGTCGGGGCCCGTAGCCATCTGGCCGGCTGGGGCGAGGGCTGGCTGCACATGGCCCCGGTGATCGCCGACACCGTCACCGAGCACCGCACGGACGTCCTGCTCGTCTCGCTCGGCCTGATAGACCTCGGGTTCTATACGGACAGTGGCCGGACCGCCCTGAACGCAAGGGCGTTCATCACGGCGGCCCGCACCGCGAACCCGCACGTCAGGATGGTGCTGCTGCCGGTGATACCGAACATACGGGCCGAGTCGGACGCCCCGTTCGCCGCCGAGTGCGACCGCTTCAACGAGCTCCTCGCGAAGGCCGTCGCCGACCTCGACGACCCGATGTCCCCGATCCTGCTGGCCTCCCGCCCGCCGGGGTACGACATCCACCGGGACACGTACGACGGGACGCACCCCGGTCCCAGCGGCGAACACCGGCTGGCGGCGGCGTTCGCCGACGCGATGCACCAGGCATGGGGCCTGGGCGGCCCGTACACGGCCCGCCCGTAGCGCCTGTCCGGGGCCGCCCTCGCGCGCAGCCGCCGATGTCTCACCGCCCCGAGGGCCGGGCCCGGACGTGCATCCGCTCGCCCTGCTGACCGAAGAGGCTGAGGAATTCGACCGGCTCGGGCCCGGCGCTGGCCCACGCGTGCGGTGTGCGCGTGTCGAACTCCGCGACCTCGCCCGCCGTGAGGACCAGATCGTGCTCGCCCAGCACCAGCCGCAGCCGCCCGGCCAGTACGTACACCCACTCGTATCCCTCGTGCACCCGCTGCTCCAGCTCGCCGGTGGCTCCACGTCCGCCGGGCAGGATCTGCTTGTACGCGTGCAGCCCGCCGAGGTGCCGGGTCAGCGGGACGAACGTCACGCCGTCCCGGGTGAAGGGGCGGAAGTGGATGCGTGGATCGCCGGTGGGCGGGGCGCCGACGAGTTCGTCGAGCTGGACGCCGTACGCCTTGGCCAGGGGCAGCAGCAGTTCGAGCGTGGGTTTGCGGCCGCCCGACTCCAGGCGCGAGAGGGTACTCAGCGAGATCCCGGTCGTCTCGCTGAGCTGCGCCAGGGTCGTACCGCGTTCCTGACGCAGGGCGCGCAGCCGCGGCCCGACGCCCGTCAGTACGTTCGAGATCTCGTCGTCCGTACGCTCCGCGTGCTCCGCGTCTTCATCCATGCCGCCATTATTTGCCGTCCGCGTTTGCCGTCCCGGCAACGGGGTGTGTCAGGACGGCAGGATCATGGCCAGCGAGAGCCGGGTCAGCTCATCGGTCAGCCACTCGGCGTTGACCTGGCGGGGGCGGCGGCCGTGGTGGGCCATGAGCTCGTCCACCGAGTGGTTCAGCACGGTGACGGTCACGTGGTGGTCGCTCGGCACCGCCTCGCCCCGGCGCACGGCACGCTCGGCCTCGGAGGTCAGGAACTCGATCCACATCGCCCGCCAGGTCGCGAGGTGGTTGTCCACCTCCCGGCTGACTCCCAGCGCCTCGACGAAGGCCACCCTGGCCGCGCACGGATCCTCGGTGACCGCCTTCACGTAGGCGTCGAAGAGCAGCCGGACCCGCTCCGCCGTCGGGCAGTCCTCCATGCCCTCGGCCATCAGGGCGTTCTCGGCAGCGCGCAGCCCGTAGGTCGCCACCTCGTCGTAGATCGCCATCAGGAGGACCTCCCGCGAGACGAACTCCTGCTGGAAGATGTGGACGGGCACCTTCGCCTGCTCGCACAGGTCCTCGATGCTCGTGTGCGCGTACCCGTACGCGGCGAACAACTGGCGTCCGGCGCGCAGGAGTCGGTCCCGCGCCCCCGGCCCCTCCATGGCCTGTCCGGCCGCCCCGTTCCGCTGGTTCGCCACGACACCCACCATCGGTCCTCCTTCGTCGTCCGTACCGCTGCCCCCACTTTCCACGCTCCGCGCCGCCGGTGGTGTCTCCGCCACGCCCTCGACCACGCGTAGGACGGCACCTCGGTCAAGTCCGATTGCCCATCGAACCGTTGCTGCTACGGTCTGAATTTTGGACTCCGGGAGGTGCCCGAGCCGCCGCCCGAGCCGCCGCCCGTGACACCGCCTGCGACTCCGCCCGCGCCTTCGTGGCACGCATGCCGCACGCGGACGCGACACGGAGAACCGCCGAAGAAACACCCCCCGGCGGACCCGAAACCACCGCCTCCACGCCCCCTCGCGAACGACTCCGCACTCGAAGAGACCGGACATGAAGGGGCGTTGCCTCACCCGCCGTCCGGGGCCGCCAGCCACCCGCGGGCGGCCTCGGCCGCCACCTCACGAACCGGGCTCCACCCCCCGGCGGATCTACAATTTCCCCTCCCGGAAAGGGGATTCACGTGGACCGGAACATACGTACGGTGGATGACGTGCTCAACCTCCTGGACGGCCTTTTCACCCGGGAGGCCGACCGGTGGACGGCCGACGGGGCCTCGTGGTGGGACAGCTTCTACGCGGACCGGACGAAGTCCGTTCCGTTCTTCGTGGCGAAGCCCGACGAGAACCTCGTCGCGTACGTCGAACGCGGGCTGATCACCCCCGGCCGCGCCCTGGACCTGGGCTGCGGTCCGGGCCGCAACGCCCTTCATCTCGCCACCCTGGGCTTCGAGGTCGACGCGGTGGACCTGTCCCCGGCGGCTCTCGCGTGGGCCGGGGACCGCGCCCGCGAGGCGGGGGCCGACATCCGGTTCCACTGCGGCGACGCCTTCGCGCTCGCGGCGACCGAGCTCACCGGCCCGTACGACCTGATCTACGACTCCGGCTGCTTCCACCACCTGCCGCCGCACCGCCGCATCAGCTACCTCGCCCTCCTCGACAGGTCCCTGGCCCCCGGCGGCCACCTCGCCCTCACCTGCTTCGCGGCCGGCGAGACGGGCATGGGCTCCGAACTCCCCGACGCCTCCTTCTACGACCGGACCGACGGCCTGCGCGGCGGCCTCGCCTACACGCCGGAGTCGCTGCGCGCGATCTTCTCCGACCTGACGGAACTCGAACTCCGCCGCATGAGCGACGAACCGCCCGAGTCCCCGTACTTCGGCGAGCCGTTCCTCTGGACGGCCCTGTTCCGCGGTGCCGGTGAGCGATGTGGCCCGGCGACCGGGACGGGCAGCGGCCGGTCCCCCGTGTCGTGAGGTGCCACCGGACGCCGCACGGCCGGTGAAGCGCGGGCTTCACCGGCCGTGGTGTGTCCGGGGACGGGGCGCGGTCGGGGCGTGCCCGGCAGCGGACCGTCAGACCCGGGTGGTGCAGATCGTGTCGTACGGGCGGCCCGGACTCGGGAACAGTTCCATGGGCTTGTCGGTCCCGGACGGGCATTCGACGGCCTTCTTGGTCAGACCGAGCACCTTGGCCACACCGCTGCCCCCGCTGCCGCAGGCGACCTCCTTGGCCCGGTCGTCGACGCAGTCGCCCTTCACCAACTGGCCGCCGCCCGCTCCCGGGTCACCGGGGTGGTCGCCGGAGAGGTTGCGGCCACAGATGGTCTTGCTGGGGATCCCGGCACTGGCGTCGCCGGAGCCGAAGGAGACCTTCACCGAGATGATCGTGTCCGTCCCCGGCGGGCACTGGATGGAATCGGCGAACATGGCACCGTCCTTGATTTCGAGAGCCTTGATCGTCGCCTTGGAGTCGTCGCAGTCCAGGGCCTGGTAGCCGTCCTTCGACTCACTGCGGTCGGGCCCGGCGCAGTCGCCGACCTTCCAGTCCTTGGCCGCGTGGCTCCCGCCGCCGGACGACTGGCTGCAGGCGGTGGCGGCCCCCAGGACGAGCGCGAGCGCGAGCACCGCCTTCGCGCAGTCCAGGGGAGCCGTACGAGAACCGCCCCGCGAGGAAACGGTGTTCCGGCTGCCGCCCCGGGACCGCGTGCCGCCGTTGACGCTCATGCTGCTCCTTGAGTGTGTGCATGTGGGTGTGGCGCGCACGACAGGACGACGGGATCGAGCGCCGTGGTTCCCGGGACGAGGAGTCCGTCCGACCACGGACCGGAAATGGTCGCTGAGCAGCGAACTACCCCTGCGCTCACGCGACTTGACGCCTCAGCGGCAGCGGGGCGGCACGGTGAAAGCGACGTCCGCGGCGTGGGCGACGACCTCGGCCTCGCTGCCGAGGGCCCATTCGGCGACCCGTGAGACCGCGGCGGCCGGAACCGCGTCACTGATCCCCGGTGCCGCCGGGATGTCGTGCGTCGCGTGGGCGTCGTGCGGCATGACGACCCGGTACCCCAGCGCCAGGGCGGTGCGGGCGGTCGCCTGGACACACATCTCGGACATCACACCGCAGATGGCGAGTGCCCGTATCCCCCGGTCGGTCAACAGGCCCCCCAGCGCGGTCCCGTCGAAGCCGTCGTCCTGGGTCTTGCGGATCACGGCCTCGGTGGGACCGGCCTCGACGGGATGATGGAGCTCCCAGCCCGGCGTATGCGCCTCGTCGCCCGCCCCCGGCGCCCCGTCGTTCTGGATGTGGACGACGAGCGCGCCTCTCCTGCGCGCCCGTGCGATCAGGTCCGCGGTCCGGTCCACGAGCCGGGCCGCCTCGGGAACGGCCCGGTCGCCGGAGACAGCGGCCGACTGGACGTCCACGACGAGCAGGGCCTCTACGGGCATCGCACGACTACTGGTCATCCCGCCATCATGTCCGTCCGCGCCGGACGCTTCCACTTCATTGAGCTCCAGGACGATTCACGCACACAGCCGTCTCGGCCCGGTTCTTCGCGAGGGCGGCAACCCGTTCGTGCCCGGGGACATGGGAAGGCTCTTCCGCGCACGCGGCTGACTAGTGCTGTGACCGGGAAGGTTCACCGTGATCGGAAGGCGGCTCGTGGGACGAGCGCACGCGAAACTCCTGGTATTACTGGGGCATGCAGGAAGAGACCGCACGCTCCGCGATCGACACGTTCATCTCCGCGTTCAACGCCTCGGACGACAGCTATGTGACTGCCCTGCTCTCCCAGGCCCTGACCTCAGACGTGGTCTTCTGGGGGCCGTTGGGTCGCAGCGAAGGAATCGGGGCGGTCGAGCGGTTCGTGCTGGACATCCGACGCCACCCGGCGGGGACCGGCACGATGGTGCGCTGCTCAGCGGTGGACATGCCTGACGAATGGGCCCGGTACCAGTGGGTCTTCACCACGCCTGATGGAGGCCCCCGCCTGGCGGGAACGGATGTCGTCCATCTGCGACGGAGCCTCATCGACCAGGTCATCGTCTTCGCGGGGGAGATCGAGCCGTCCGCCTCCTGAGTCATCCTTCTGTCGCTGTCCTTCTCGTCAACTACTCGGCCGTAAACGACCGAGCTTGCTGACTCGGTTCGATACGGCTTTGCTTATGCTCCCGACTGCCCCCTACGACAGGGCGGTCACGGGTCACATCTACCGCTCCCGGCTCGGGCCGGGAGCGGATCGGGCATGTTGACGAATACCCACGCCGAGCGTGCGCGGTTGCGCACGTTGACCCCGGCGACGTGGTCGGCCGGCCCAGCGAGGCCGCACCGGCGACAAGAGAAATGATCACGCGAAGGGCGGTTGTTCTTCGCGGTGTGACCGCAGCGCGGGCAGCGCTGCGAGGTGTAGGCCGGGTCCACCTCGATGAACGGCACACCTGCACGGCAGGCCTTGTATTCCAGGAAGGAGCCGAGCTGGTGGAACGGCCAGGAGGACAGACGGGCCCGCTGGTCGCGAGGAACCGTGACCCGCTCGCGGATACCCCTCAGCTCTTCGAGAGCGATTCCGCGTTCGGTGCGTTGCGCGACGGCAACCGTCTGCTTGGAGATCTTGTGGTTGATGTGGGTGGCGTGCCTCGCCTCGCGGCGGGCGCGTTTCTTGAGGAGCTGCTTGGATGAGCGGGTGCGCTTGGCCTGGATCTCGGCCTTCTTGCGGGCCTGCCACCTGCGGTAGCGGCCGAGACGGCGTCCGGAGTGATTGTCCCCGTCCGAGGTGGTGGCGAGGTTGACGATGCCCCGGTCCACTCCGATGAAGTCCTTCGGTTCAAAAGTACCGCCCGCAGCTCAGCGGGCGAGACGGCCCAGCAGTGAACCGGCGGCGATGATGCCCACCAAGGCCGCGAAGGCGAGGACCGCGAGGTCGAGGCCGAGGTGTGCCTGGGTGCCGATGAGCAGTCCGCGCAGGGCGTCGACCTCGTAGCTCAGCGGGTTCACCCTGCTGACGGCCTGGAGCCAGCCGGGCATCAGGGCGACCGGGTAGAGCGCGTTGGACGCGAAGAACAGCGGCATGGTGATGGCCTGGCCGATACCCATCAGGCGGTCGCGGGTCAGGACGATCCCGGCTATCGACATCGACAGGCAGGAGAAGAACGCCGAGGCGAGCACGACCACCACGACAACACCCAGCAGCCGCAACGGGTTCCAGGTCATGCCGACACCGATCAGTGCGGCGATCACGATGACGACCGCGGCCTGGATCACCGCCTTCACCCCGGCGGCGAAGGCCTTGCCCGTCACCAGGGCGGTGCGGGGCGTGGGGGTGACCATGAGTTTGGTGAGGACGCCGGAATCCCGCTCCCAGATGATCATGATGCCGTAGAAGATCGCGATGAACATGGCGGACTGGGCGATGATGCCGGGCGCGAGGAAGTCGAGATAGGGGACACCGCCGGTCGGGATGGCGTGGATACGGGAGAACGTCACGCCGAAGATCAGCAGCCAGAGGGCGGGCTGGACGGCGCGGGTGTAGATCTCGGTGCGGTCGTGGCGCAGCTTCTGCATTTCCACGACGCACATCGCGATGACGCGCGCGGCGACGACGCGCCAGCCGGTGCGGGGCGGTGGCGGGGTCAGCAGCAGCGCGAAGCGCTGTTCCGGAGGGCCGGACTCAGCCGAGGCGGGATGCGGTGCGACGGGTACGGCGGACATCTCGGAACGCTCCCTTCCGTTCGTCGGAACCGGAGCCGGAACCGGGGTCGTCCAGTCCGCGCCCGGAGTGGTACCGGAAGACGTCCTCCAGGGACGGCGGCGGCAGGCCCGTCTCGCCGGAGTCCCGGCGGTGGACGACGAGTTCCTTCTTCAGCTCGGCGGGGGTGCCGAGCGCGCGCAGCCGGCCCAGGTGCATCAGCGCGAGCCGGTCGCAGCGCTGGTCGGCCTCGTCCATGGAGTGGGTGGTGACCAGCACGGTCATGCCGGTGCCGATCCGTATCTCGGTGATGCGGTCCCAGACACTGTCCCGCGCGATCGGGTCCAGGCCGATGGTGGGCTCGTCCAGGATCATCAGCCGGGGCGCACTGACCAGGGCCTGCGCGAGTTCGAGGCGGCGGACCATGCCGCCGGAGTACGTGCCGACGAGCCGGTGCGCGACCTCGCCGAGGCCGACCGCGTCCAGGGCCTGGGCGACCCGTGCGGCGCGCCGGCGGCGGGGCACGTCGTAGACGCGGGCGAAGAGCTGGACGTTCTCCCGGCCGGTGAGGCTCGCATCGGCCGACAGTTGCTGCGGTACGTAGCCGAGCAGCCGCCGCACCGCCATCCTGTGCCGGGCCGCGTCCTGGCCGAACACCTCGATGACGCCGGGTGGCACGGGCAGCAGTGTGGTGATCGCGCGCAGGGTGGTGGTCTTGCCCGCGCCGTTCGGCCCCAGGAGGCCGAACACCTCCCCCGGGCCGACCAGCAGATCCAGGCCGTCGACGGCCTTCGCGTCGCCGAAGCTGTAGCTCAGTCCGGTGCAGTTAAGGGCGGGCGTGGTCTCCGTGGTCACGCGATCTCATCTCCTTCGCGCAGCGAGTCGGCGAGCCTGCGCAGGGCCGGGAGCGCGGCGGTCAGTGCCGCCCGGTCGGCCGCGCCCAGTCCGGCCAGGTGTTCGCGGAAGAGCGCCTCGCGGCGGGCGCGCCAGTCGCGCAGCCTCCCGGCCCCCGCCGGGGTCGGGTACAGCAGCGCGGCGCGTCCGTCGCCGGGGTCCTTCTCCCTGCGCAACAGCCCTTCGGCGACGAGGTGGTTCACCAGGGTGCTGACCGAGTTGGCCGCGAGACAGAGATGGTGCGCGGCCGTCGAGACCCGGATGCCGGGCTCTGCGGCCACCAGCCGCAGCAGCTCAGCGTGCGCCCCGCGCACCCGGGGGGCGCTCAGACCGCTCCACAGGCGTCGCCGGGCGAGCCTCTGGATGCGGGGCAGGAGTCCGGCGAGCTCATCGGGGAGATCACTCGCCGCCATCTGCCTATTTTAGCTCCGTATGCGAGGTAATGTCCGCGAGGTAATGTCCGCGAGCTGATGTCCGCATGTGGGGCGGCCTGGACGGACCGGTGGTCCGAACCGCCGCGTGACCGCCCGGAACCGCGGGCTCACCCCTCCGCGAACCGCTCCCCGCACCGGCTGCAGAACACCGGCTCGGGGTCCTGCGAGAGCCGGCCGCACCCTGGGCAGACGCGGTCCAGCACGCAGGGCGCCTCGCCGCCCTCGTACGCCGTCGAGGGCGCGGCCACGGGTGGGGACGAGGGCTCGATCATCAGGCCGGGGCGGCGGCGGTGGACGGTCACGTACGCCGGCCCCTCCGGCCCCGCGACGAGCGCGCGACGCGAGGTACGGGGCAGCCGGACGACCATGGTCGGGGTCAGGTCCGTCCCGTCGCCGCCCCCGGCCACGACCCGGCCGCCGCCCGCGACGACGACGAGCAGGACGTCCAGGACGTCCTCCTGATGCTCACCGACCTCCGCGCTCGGCGGAAGACGCACCAGATTGGCGTCCAACTCCCGGCCTGCTCGGCCAGTTGTCACAGCCCACCGCGGTCGTCGTGGGTGGCGGCGGTCAGCAGTTCGTCGAGTACGGCCAGTACCCGGGGTACGGAATCCACAGCGAACAGGCTACGCCCGCCCTACGCTGGCCCCTTTGCCCGCCGAGTTTGCCCGCCGAGTCGAAGGAGCCGCCGCGCCATGGACCGCGAGCCCGACGAGAAGTACCCGCCGATCGAACCGTACGAGCACGGCATGCTCGATGTCGGGGAAGGCAACCTCGTGTACTGGGAGGTGTGCGGCAATCCGGACGGCAAACCCGCAGTCGTCGTGCACGGCGGTCCCGGCTCGGGGTGCACCGAGCGGCCCCGGCAGTACTTCGACCCGGACCGCTACCGCGTCGTCCTCTTCGACCAGCGGGGCTGTGGCCGCTCCACCCCGCACGCGAGCGACCCGGCCACCGACATGCGGTACAACACGACCGACCGGCTGATCACCGACATGGAGCGGCTGCGCCACCACCTCGGGATCGACAACTGGCTGCTGTACGGCGGCTCCTGGGGCTCGACGCTGATCCTCGCGTACGCCGAGCAGCACCCCGAACGGGTCTCCGAGATCGTGATCCCGGCGGTGACGACGACCCGGCGCAGCGAGATCGACTGGCTGTACCGGGGCGCCGGACAGATCTTCCCCGAGGCGTGGGAACTGTTCCGGGCGGGTGTCCCGGAGGCCGGGAGCGACGCGACCGCGGACGTCCTCGCCGCGTACGCCCGGCGGATGGAGAGCCCCGACGCGGGTGTACGGGAGAAGGCGACGGCCGACTGGTGCGCCTGGGAGGACGCGGTGCTCTCCCAGGAGGCGTACACGGGACCGCCGCCGTACAGCGGGCGCCCCGACCGGGCGCGGCAGGCGCTGGTGCGGATCTGCTCCCACTACTTCTCCCGGGGTGCGTGGCTGGAGGAGGGGCAGCTGATCCGGGACGCGGGGCGGCTGGCGGGGATTCCGGGCGTGCTGGTGCACGGGCGGTTCGACCTGGGCGGCCCGCTGATCACCGCGTGGGAGCTGACGAAGGCGTGGCCGGACGCGGAACTGACCGTGATCGACGCTGCGGGGCATCTGGGCGGTCCGGCGACGAGCCGGGCGGTGCTGGCGGCGCTGGACCGGTTCGCGGTCCGGACCCGGCCGGAGCGTCCCTGACGTACCACCCGGCGCTCCCCGGACCTACGCGGTGCCACCCGCGTAGACACGGCGGCGTCCGGACGTGGCAAGCTGTTTCTCCGCTGTATGCGCGGTAGCACTCGTACCCCCCACTGGTCTTGTGACGACCGGTGCTGCCGCCTGACGCAGCACGTGACGAAACGACAGTCCAAAGACGATCCCTGGGGTACGACTTGAGATCGAAGAAGAGAATCTGGATCACGGCTGCCGTGGCCACGTCCGCCGTGGCGGGTGTCCTGGTGTTCGAGGGAGTGACGGGCAATCCCTCGGTGGACTCGGACGCCAAGTCCGGCCCGGCCAGGACCGATGTGCGCGCGACCGCGCTGAAGGTCGACGGCGACGGCACCACCGCCGTGCTCGGCAAGCAGGACACCAAGCCCTTCAGCATGCTGGGGGTCACCTGGACCGACCCCGCGGCCAAGGTCGGCGGAGCCGTGGAGGTACGGACCCGGTCCGCCGCCGACGGGAAGTGGACGGCGTGGCTGCCGCTCGAAACCGACGCCGACGGACGCGCGGAGACCGGCCGGTCCGGCGTGCGAGGGAGCACCGAGCCGCGCTGGGTCGGCCCGTCCAACGGCGTCGAGGTACGGATCAACGCGGGTGGCAAGGTCTCCACGAAGCTGCCCGCGGGGCTGCGGCTGGACACCGTGGACCCGGGCCGGAGCGGCACCCTGAACGCGGACCCCGCCGCCTTCGCCGCCGACCTCCCCGCAAACACCCCCTCGACCGATCCGACCGACGACCCTTCGGACCCGGTCACGCCCGAGCCGCCCGAGCCCGGCGACGCCACGGAACCGCCCGCCGAGGTCCCGCCGACCGACCCGGCGTCGCCGTCCCCGTCCGCCCCGGCCACGGGCGTCACGACTCCCCCGGCGAGCCCGACCCCTTCGCCGTCGGTCAGTTCGTCCCCGGCCGAGAGCCTGCCGCCCGCGCCGCCGTCGACCGTGCCGAAGCCGCCCATCACCCCGCGTGCGGGCTGGGGCGCCGACGAGTCGATCAGCCCGGAGGCCCCGGAGTACACCGACACCGTCAAGGCCGTCTTCGTCCACCACACCGCCGGGACCAACACCTACTCGTGCGCCGACTCCGCGGCCGTCGTGCGCAGCGTGTACGCGTACCACGTCCAGAGCGAGAAGTGGAAGGACATCGGCTACAACTTCCTGGTCGACAAGTGCGGCACGATCTTCGAGGGTCGTAAGGGCGGGGTGGACCGGCCGGTCTTCGGCGCGCACACCTACGGCTTCAACCGGCAGACGGCCGGCATCGCGGTCCTCGGCACGTACACGGACTCGGCCGCCCCGAGCGCGGTGACCACCTCGGTGGCCCGGATCGCCGCGTGGAAGCTCGGCCAGTACAAGGGCGACCCGGCGGGCAGCACCATGCTCACCGCGGGCGCCACCGGCGGCAACCTCGCCGGCACCAAGTTCACCGCCGGCACGCAGTACTCCTTCAAGCAGATCTCCGGCCACCGCGACGGCTTCGCGACCGAGTGCCCCGGCACCAAGCTGTACGGACAGCTGCCCGCGATCCGCAGCCTCGCCGCGGGACCCGTCACCGGACTGGCCATCAAGTCGGTGACCGGCGCCGGGTTCTCGGGCACGACGTACTACACCAAGTCCGCGATCACCGTGGGCTGGTCGGCGACCACCCCGAGCGCGTTCGTCTCCAAGTACGAGCTGCTGGTCGACGGCAAGTCCGTCGCCACCACCGCGGGCACCGCCACCTCCGCCAAGGCCACCCTCGCCGTCGGCATCCACCAGGTCCAGGTCCGCGCCACCCACCAGTCGGGCAAGGTCAGCACGTCCGCGGCGGCCACCGTGGTCGCCGACCAGACGGCGCCCGCCTTCACCACCAAGCCCAACCTGGCCCTGCGCCCCGGCACCGTGAACACCACGGCCGTCCCGGTCACCCTGAAGTGGAAGGCCACCGACGCCGCCTCGCTCAAGGAGGTCAGGCTCACCGCCCCGGTCGCCAAGACCTACGGACCGACGACCACCAGCGCCTCGCACACCGCGAAGTCGGGGGCGGCGACCAGCTGGGCCATGACCGCGTACGACCAGGCGGGCAACACCGCCGCCGCGTCCGTCTCCGGCACACCCGTCATCGTCCAGGAGAGCTCGGCGACGAAGACCGGCACCTGGACGACGAAGTCCTCGTCCAGCTACCTCGGCGGCAAGTCGTACTCCAGCTCGTCCAAGAACGCGAGCCTGAGCTGGACGTTCACCGGCCGCTCGGTCGCCCTGGTCGTCTCCAGGGCCGCCACCTCCGGCCAGGTGTACGTCTATGTGGACGGCGCGAAGGTGTCCACGGTGGACCTGAAGTCCAGCACCACCAAGTACCGCGACGCCCTGTGGACGCAGAGCTGGACCAGCGGTGCCAAGCACACCGTCAAGATCGTCGTCGTGGCCACGTCGGGCCGGCCGACGGTCACCACCGACGGGATCGTGTACCTGAAGTGACCGGCTGAGACGTTCGGTCGCTCATTCGCACGACGCTCCTGCCCCCGGTGCCGCCGGGGGCAGGGTGCGTTCGGGGTCGCCCTTGCTTCGAGCGGACTCGAAGGCGTTGGCTTGGTGTCCATGAAGTACACGCAGCTCGGACGCACCGGACTCAAGGTCAGCCGCCTCGTCCTCGGCACCATGAACTTCGGCCCGCAGACCAATGAGGTGGACAGCCACGCCATCATGGACGCGGCGCTGGACACGGGCCTGAACTTCTTCGACACCGCGAATGTCTACGGCTGGGGCGAGAACAAGGGCCGTACCGAGGAGATCATCGGCACCTGGTTCGCCAAGGGCGGCGAACGCCGCGACAAGGTGGTCCTGGCCACCAAGATGTACGGGAACATGGGCGCCGACGGCGAGGCCTGGCCCAACCACGACAAGCTCTCCGCCGTGAACATCCGGCGCTCGGTCGAGGCCTCGCTGAAGCGCCTCCAGACGGACTACATCGACCTGTACCAGTTCCACCACGTCGACCGGAACACCCCCTTCGAGGAGATCTGGCAGGCGATCGACGTCCTGGTGCAGCAGGGCAAGATCCTCTACGCGGGCTCGTCGAACTTCGCCGGCTACAAGATCGCCCAGGCCAATGAACTGGCGGCCCGGCGCGGCTCGTTGGGCCTGGTCAGCGAGCAGTGCATCTACAACCTGATGGAGCGCCGCGCCGAGATGGAGGTCATCCCGGCCGCCCAGGAGTACGGCCTCGGGGTCATCCCGTGGTCCCCGCTGCACGGCGGCCTGCTGGGCGGTGTGCTGAAGAAGGAGCGCGAGGGCACGGCGGGGCGTTCGGTCTCCGGGCGCAGCGCGGACGCGCTGCAGGACTCGGCGCAGCGCGCGAAGATCCAGGCGTACGAGGACCTGCTCGACAAGCACGGCCTGGAGCCGGGCGAGGTCGGCCTGGCCTGGCTGCTCTCCCGGCCGGGGGTGACGGGGCCGATCGTCGGTCCGCGCAACCAGGAGCAGCTGGACTCGGCGCTGCGGGCCCTGGAGCTCGACCTCTCGGCGGAGCTGCTGGCCTCGCTGGACGAGATCTTCCCGGGGCCGGGGCCGTCGCCGGAGGCGTTCGCCTGGTGAGGACGGACTGACGGGCTGTCCGTCCGGCAGGTACAGGCCGCCGTTGCCCCGTCCCCGTTCGGGGGCGAGGGCGACGGCGGTCCGTTGCGCGTCCGCGTCAGAGCGAGGCGTCGAGTTCCTTGAGCGTCTCCCCGAGCCAGCTCAGCTCCGTCTCGCTGGTCGCGCGGGCGATCCGCAGCAGCCCCCGCCGGAACGGGTCCTCGAACACCTCGGCGCCGAGCGGTCGCTCGCCCTCGTAGAAGAAGCTGCTCGGCTCCTCCAGGAACGCGAGCCGACGGCGCAGCACGTCCGCCTGCGCGGCCGGGGACTCCAGATGGCGTAGGAAGGCCAGGACCGTGAACCAGCGGTTCTCGTCGCTGATGTCCACGTCGTCGGCCTCGCGCAGCCGGCGCCGCAGCGAGGTCGTTAATGCCTTGGGGGAGTGCGTGCCAGGGCGTGGCCGCCCGATCAGAGGCCGCCCGACAGGCTCTCAGCCGCGCGTCACTGTCCGACGGCGGCTGCCACGGCGACGACGACGAACATCAGCACGAGCACGGCGGCCATGATGCGGTTTCTGGTCTTCGGATCCACCCTTCGAGCCTAACCGCCGCTCTCAGCGGCCCAGCGACCAGGATGCGACCGTCTCGTACCGCGGCTTCTCGCCCGGCACCCCGCCGACCGGCAGGTTGCTGCGTACGAGGGCGAGCTCACCGACCTCCCACGGCGTGCTCTCGAAGTCGGCGAGTGCCTCGACGTAGGGGCGCAGGTCGGCGTCGGTGCGGGAGCGGGCGAGGGTGAGGTGGGGGCTGTAGCGGCGGTGCTCGTCCATCGGGATGCCGGTGCGGCGGGCGGCGGCGTCGGCGCGTTCGGCGAGGAGCCGCAAGGTGTCGAGCGAACCCGCCGCCCCCACCCAGAGCGCCCGGCCGCCGAACCGGCCGCCCCCGTGGAGGCGCAGCGGGAAGGGCTCGGCGCGGTGGGCCGCCCGCGCGAGGCGCTCATCCAGCTCGGGTACCAGTTCCTCGTCCACGGACCCGAGGAAAGCGAGCGTGAAGTGCCAGCCGGGCGTGCCGGTCCAGCGCAGCTTCCCGGCACCGGGCAGCGAACGCAGCGCGTCCACGGCACGGCGCAGTTCCTGGACCGCCTGGTCGGGCGGCGACACGGCGACGAAGAGTCTGAGGCTGCTCATGGGCCGAGTGTCGCACCGTATCGGCGTGTCCCGGGCTCCGTACGTATCGTTGTCCTACGCGGCTGCCCGCGCCCGTGCGGCAGTGGGGAGGAGCGGCACGATGACCGTCGTAGACACCGACAGGATCGAGATGGCCGACAACGGCGACGAGCGCACCTTGGACATGATGTTCGAGTGGCTTGAGCCCACCCCCGAGGGATTCAAGGTCGAGATCGTCGAGGGGATCATCTACATGTCGCCCCAGCGGGACATTCACTGGCGGATCATCCTGGCGCTCATCAGGCAGCTGCTCTCCAGGTACGGGGAGGAGCAACTGACATCCGGCGTCCGCTTCGACTTTCCGGGCCGCCTCAACGGCCTCGCCCCGGACGTCGTGGCCCTGGCCGAGGGCGCTGCGCACGACGCCAAGGGGCGGTATCGCTACCAGGACATCGAGTTCGTCGCGGAGGTGATCTCCAAGGACACCGCCGCCAACGACTACGGCCCGAAGAAGGCCACGTATGCCACCGCCGGCGTGCCGGTGTACGTCATCGCCGACCCCTACACCGGCACATGGCACCTCCACACGCTCCCGAAGGACGACGAATACCGCAGTGTGCTGAGCCTCGATTTCGGCACCCCGATCGACCTGACCGACACCGTCGTCGGCCTCACCCTCCGGACCGACACGTTCCCCCGCGACTGACCGCGCCCCGACACACGGCACGGCCCCGACCGGTATCCCACCCGGTCGGGGCCGTGCCGTGTGTCGCACGGGCGGCGCTCAGGCCGCCGTGGCCAGCTCCTCGCGCGGGACGAACCGCACGTGGGGGCGGCCCGGCCGGAGGTCGACCTGGAGCCGGAGACCACCGACGCGGGCCAGCATGAAGCCGACACCGAGCGCGGCCACCAGCGAGAACGCGCCACCGACGACCATGCCCGTACGGACCCCGTAGGCGTCGCTGACCCAGCCGAGGATCGGGGCACCCACCGGCGTACCGCCGGCGAAGACCATCATGTACAGGCTCATGACCCGGCCGCGCATCGCCGGGTCGGCGGCCATCTGGACGCTCGTGTTGGCGCTGATGTTGGTCGTCAGGCCGATCATGCCGATCGGGACCAGCAGGATCGCGAAGAGCCAGACGGACGGCGACATGGCCGCGATGATCTCCAGCAGGCCGAACACCGTGCCCGCGGCCACCAGCATCCGCAGCCGCGAGGAACGGCGGCGGGCGGCGAGCAGGGCGCCCGCGAGGGAGCCGGCTGCCATCAGGATGTTGAAGAACGAGTACATCCCGGCGCCGCCGTGGAAGATCTCGTCCGCGAAGGCCGTGAGCCAGATCGGGAAGTTGAACCCGAACGTGCCGACGAAGCCGACCAGGACGATCGGCCAGATCAGATCGGGGCGGCCGGAGACATAGCGCAGGCCCTCGCGCAGCTGGCCCTTGGCACGCGGCACGACGACGGCCTTGTGCAGCTCGCTCGTCCGCATCAGCATCAGGCCGACGAGCGGGGCCGCGAAGGACAGGCCGTTGAACATGAAGGCCCAGCCGCTGCCGACCGTGGTGATCAGGACACCGGCGACGGCCGGGCCGATGAGCCGGGCGGACTGGAAGTTCGCCGAGTTGAGACTGACGGCGTTCCGCAGCTGGGCGGGGCCGACCATCTCGGAGACGAACGACTGACGGGCCGGGTTGTCGACGACCGTCACCATGCCGAGCAGGAACGCGATGAGGTAGACGTGCCACACCTGGACGACGCCGGAGAGCGTGAGCGCCGCGAGGGCGATCCCGCACAGGCCGAGCGCCGCCTGGCTGACAAGAAGAAGCTTCCGCTTCGGGAGACGGTCGGCGATGACGCCGCCGTACAGGCCGAAGAGAAGCATCGGGAGGAACTGGAGGGCCGTGGTGATGCCGACGGCGGTGGCGGACCCGGTGAGGCTGAGGACCAGCCAGTCCTGCGTGATGCGGGACATCCAGGTACCGGTGTTGGAGATCACGGCGCCCGTGGCGAACAGGCGGTAGTTACGGATCTTCAGCGACGAGAAGGTCCCGCCGGTCGTGCTCTCGTGGGTGGAAGTCGGTGCGGGGGCGGAGTCTGCTCCGGATCCCGTACTCAAAAGGGTTCGCCTCCTTGGGCATATACGTTTCGCTGACTGACGGGATGCGGCGGTGCGGACGGTGCCGGCCATGGGGCAGGCGCGGCCGCCCCGCTACAGGTGGGCGAGCTTCTCCAGCACGGGCGCCGCCTTGCGGAGCGTCTCCCACTCCTCCTCGTCCAGGCCCTCGGCAAGGGTGGTCAGCCAGGCGTTCCGCTTGGAGCGGCTCTCTTCGAGCATGGCTTCCGCCTGCTCGGTCTGGCTGACCATCTTCTGGCGACGGTCATCGGGGTGCGGTTCCAGTCTGACCAGCCCCTTCGCCTCCAGCAGCGCGACGATGCGAGTCATCGACGGAGGCTGCACATGCTCCTTGCGGGCCAGCTCACCGGGCGTGGCCGAACCGCAGCGGGCGAGCGTGCCGAGCACCGACATCTCGGTGGGGCTCAGCGACTCGTCGACGCGCTGGTGCTTCAGGCGTCGGCCGAGCAGCATCACGGCGGAGCGTAGGGAGCTCACGGCGGCCGCACTGTCGCCGTCGTGGATCAGGTCAGGCATGTTTATTAGGGTAACTCATTACCTACCCTAAAGACCATTCGCGTTACACGCGCGAGAGGCAGATCACCTAATCGATCACCCGAACGAGTGAGTCGGCTCCGGAAAGTGACGCGAAACGACCTCCTGGGCCGTAACCCTGCTTGCCATGGGATCGACTGTGCTCAGCCTGCGGATAGACGGTGAGCTGCTCGACCGGCTCCGGCAGCATGCCGCCAAACGCGGAATGAGCGTCCAGGACTATGTCGTCCGGACGCTCATTCGCGATGACTTCGACGAGCGCTTCAAGGCGGCCGTCGACGAGACGGAGAAGTTCTACGGTCCGGAAGGGACCGCGGGAATCAGGGCGGAAGGGGTCACGTGAGGCCGAGGGCCGGCATCGCGTAGTAGAAGACGAAGACCGCCGACACCGCGTACATGGCCACCGGCACCTCGCGCCAGCGCCCGGCCACCACCCGCAGCACGGAGAAGGCGATGAAGCCGATGCCGATGCCGTTGGTGATCGAGTACGTGAACGGCATCATCAGCATGGCCAGGAAGGCCGGGATGGCGAGCGTGTAGTCGCTCCAGTCGATGTCGCGCACCGAACCGGAGATGATCAGGAAGCCGACCGCCAGCAGGGCCGGGGTGGCCGCCTGCGACGGGACCATGGTCGCCAGCGGCGTCAGGAACAGCGCGGCCGTGAACAGCAGCCCCGTCACGATGCTCGCGAGGCCGGTGCGGGCACCCTCGCCGACACCCGCGGTGGACTCCACGAAGCAGGTGCCCGCGGAGGCGGAGCTCGCACCGCCCGCGGCGACCGCGATGCCGTCCACGAACAGCACCTTGTTGATGCCGGGGAAGTTGCCGTCCTTGTCGGTCAGCTTCGCCTCGTCGCCGACACCCAGGATGGTGCCCATCGCGTCGAAGAAGCAGGACAGCAGCACGGTGAAGACGAACAGGATGCCGGTGAGGACACCCACCTTGTGGAACCCGCCGAACAGACTGACGTGGCCGAGCAGCCCGAAGTCCGGAGTGGCGACCGGGTTGCCCGGCCACTGCGGGACGGTCAGGCCCCACGCCTCGCCCGGCAGGTCGGCGATCGCGTTGATGACCAGAGCCACCGCCGTCATCGCGACGATGGAGATCAGGATGGCGCCCGACACCTTGCGGACGATCAGCGCGAGGGTGAGCAGCGCGCCGAGGACGAAGACGAGGACCGGCCAGCCGGTGAGGTGACCGTCGCCGCCGAGCTGCAGCGGAACGGTGGTGTGCGCGGCGTCCGGCATGCGGGAGACGAAGCCCGAGTCGACCAGGCCGATCAGCAGGATGAAGAGACCGATACCGATCGCGATGCCCTTGCGGAGCGACTTCGGTACGGCGTGCATCACGCGTTCCCGCAACCCCGTCGCGACCAGCAGCATGACCACGATGCCCGCGAGGACGACCATGCCCATCGCGTCCGGCCAGGTCATCTTCGGGGCGAGCTGGAGGGCGACGACCGTGTTGACGCCGAGCCCGGCGGCCAGCGCGATCGGCACATTGCCGATGACACCCATGAGGAGGGTGGAGAAGGCCGCGGTCACCACGGTGGCGGTGACCAGCTGACCATGACTGAGGTAGTGATCGTTTATGTCTTTCGCGCTACCGAGAATGATCGGGTTCAGCACGATGATGTACGCCATGGCGAAGAACGTGGCGAATCCGCCGCGGATCTCGCGTGCGACCGACGACCCCCGCTCGGAGATCTTGAAGAAACGATCCAGGCCGCCCTGCGGCTGAGGGGCCGTGGACGGCGAGGAATCGACCGGAGCGGTGGCCGAGGGGGACATGTATGACCTCAGTCGTACGTAGAGGGGGTTAAAAGTGGTCAGCTTTGGACTTTCACACGAATAAATCGAGACAGCCTTGAGCAGATTCAGTATGAATACATAGGGCGAAGATCGCTATCTCCGCGCGTAGACCCTTGGGCCGACGGGCCCGGCGGCCTTTATTCATGCCGCCCATACGGGCTACGGGAGGGTGCGACAGGGGGCGCCATACACTGAGGCCATGGCGAAGTGGACACCGAAGCACGAGGCACCCGAGCCCCTGGAGGGGCCCGTCGTCGCCACCATCACCGGCGGCACGATCCTCTGGTTCGTCCTCTTCCTGGTCCAGTTGCCGTTCTACGGCTGGTTCGACGATCACGGACACCTGTGGTGGGTCTGGACCTGCCTGGCCGGTGCCGGGCTCGGCCTGATCGGCATCTGGTACGTGCGGGGACGCGACGCGGCGCTCAAGCGCGCCGCCGCGGCGGCCGAGGCCGAGGCTTCCGGTACCTCCGCGCCGGGCGCCGGAACGGACACCGGAGGCACGTCCGGCGTCACGGCCTGACCCCGGCCGGCCCCGCCCGCACACTCCCCGGCGCCGTCCGCACACCCTCCGCCCACTCCGCGGCGTCGCCCCACATACGCTCCGCCGCCGTCCGCACACCGACCGGCATCACCCGGCGCCGCCCTTGACCACACCGGTAGCGCCCCGCATCAGGGTCCTCGTACCACCGCAGGACCATTCCTCCGCGTTCCCCTCCTCCCCCGGTCTGATCTTCGGACCCCTCAGTGGGTGATTCGGACGATCCACCCGTACCGTCGGAACCATGACGCAGCGGGCACCCCATTCCTCCGACGAGCAGACCCCCGAGGCTTCCGGCTCCGGCGGCCTCCCCGGGCCGGCCATGATCGACGCCGGATCCGAGCTCGACCCGGTCCACCCGATGAAGCTGCCGACCGCGGCCCTGAGCACCCGTGGGCTGACCGCGGCCGAGGTGGCCGAGCGGATCGCCCGCGGTGAGGTCAACGACGTACCCGTCCGCTCGTCCCGGTCCGTCCGCGAGATCGTCCGCGCCAACGTCTTCACCCGGTTCAACCTGATCATCGGCGTGCTCTGGCTGATCATGCTGTTCGTCGCACCGATCCAGGACAGCCTCTTCGGCTTCGTGATCATCGCCAACACCGGTATCGGCATCATCCAGGAGTGGCGGGCCAAGAAGACGCTGGACAGCCTCGCGGTCATCGGCGAGGCCAAACCCACGGTGCGGCGCGACGGCGTCTCGGCCGAGATCTCCACCTCCGAGATCGTCCTCGGTGATCTCGTCGAGCTGGGACCCGGGGACAAGGTCGTCGTGGACGGCACGGTCGCCGAGGCCGACAGCCTGGAGATCGACGAATCGCTGCTCACCGGCGAGGCCGACCCGGTACTGAAGCAGCCCGGCGATCACGTGATGTCCGGCAGCTTCGTCGTCGCGGGCGGCGGCTCGTTCGCCGCCACGAAGGTCGGCCGCGAGGCCTACGCCGCGCAGCTCGCCGAGGAGGCGTCCCGCTTCACCCTCGTCCAGTCCGAGCTGCGCACCGGCATCTCCACCATCCTCAAGTACGTCACCTGGATGATGGTGCCGACCGCGATCGGCCTGATCATCAGCCAGCTCGTCGTGAACAACAACGACTTCAAGGGGTCGGTCGCCCGGACCGTCGGCGGCATCGTCCCGATGATCCCGGAGGGCCTGGTGCTGCTCACCTCGGTCGCCTTCGCGATCGGGGTCGTACGGCTCGGCCGCAAACAGTGCCTGGTGCAGGAGCTGCCCGCCATCGAGGGGCTGGCCCGCGTCGACGTCGTCTGCCTGGACAAGACGGGCACCCTCACCGAGGGCGGCATGGACGTCACCGAGGTGCGGACGCTGAGCGGTGCGGACAACACCTACATCCACCGCGTGCTGGGCGCCCTCGGCGCCTCCGACCCGCGGCCCAACGCCAGCCTGCAGGCCATCGTCGACGCCTACCCGGACGGCGAGGAGTGGCGGTGCACGCAGTCGCTGCCGTTCTCCTCGGCCCGCAAGTACAGCGGTGCCGCGTTCGACGAGGGTGGCGGCCGGGCGTCGGCCTGGCTGCTCGGCGCGCCCGATGTGCTGCTGCCCGACCAGGACCCGGCGCTCACCGAGATCGAACAGCTCAACGAGCAGGGGCTGCGGGTGCTGCTGCTGGCGCGTGCGCAAGGCGCGCTCGAAGGGCCGGACATGGCCACCGGGGCCGTCCCGAGCGCGCTGGTCGTGCTGGAGCAGCGGCTGCGGCCCGACGCCGGGGAGACGCTGGCCTACTTCGCCGACCAGCGCGTCGCCGCCAAGGTCATCTCCGGCGACAACGCGGTCTCCGTCGGCGCGGTCGCCGGAAAGCTCGGCCTGCCGGGCGCCGAGAACACTCTGGACGCCCGCCGGCTGCCCACCGACCCGGACGACATGGCCACGGCCATGGAGGAGAACGCGGTCTTCGGCCGGGTCACCCCGCAGCAGAAGCGGGACATGGTCGCCGCGCTCCAGTCCCGCGGCCACACCGTCGCGATGACCGGTGACGGCGTCAACGACGTGCTGGCGCTGAAGGACGCCGACATCGGCGTCTCCATGGGTTCCGGCTCCGAGGCGACCCGGGCCGTCGCCCAGATCGTGCTGCTCAACAACAGCTTCGCGACGCTGCCGTCCGTCGTCGCCGAGGGGCGCCGGGTGATCGGCAACATCACCCGGGTCGCCACCCTGTTCCTGACCAAGACCGTCTACTCGGTGCTGCTGGCGATCCTGGTGGTCTGCTTCCAGGTCGACTACCCGTTCCTGCCGCGCCACCTGACCCTGCTGTCGACGCTGACGATCGGCGTCCCGGCCTTCTTCCTCGCGCTGGCCCCCAACAAGGAACGGGCCCATCCGCACTTCGTGCGCCGTGTCATGCGGTACGCGATCCCGTCGGGCACCATCGCGGCCGTGGCCACCTTCGCGACGTATCTGATCGCCCGGAGCCACTACGCCGGCACGGGCGCGCTGGACGCGGAGACCAGCGTGGCCACGCTCACGCTGTTCCTGGTCTCGATGTGGGTCCTGGCGATCATCGCCCGCCCGTACACCTGGTGGCGGATCTGCCTGGTGGTGGCGATGGGGGTGGCGTTCCTGATCGTGCTGGTGGTGCCGTGGCTGCAGAACTTCTTCGCGCTGAAGCTGGTGGGAGTGACGATGCCGTGGACCGCGGTGGGGATCGCGGTGGTGGCGTCGGCCGCCCTGGAGTACGCCTGGCGGCTGGTCGGCCGCCGCTTCCCGGCGTAGCGCCGTGCGGCGGCGCGGCTACTTCACGTCGACGAAGTCGCCCGCGGTCGTGATGGCCGGGGTGGTGGACGTACCGGCGAAGCTGTAGCGCCAGTAACCGTCGACCGTGGCCTTGGACGTGGTCTTCAGGTTGCCGGTGCTGTTCGTCTTGATCGTCTTGACCGTGGTGTACGTGGAGCTGGTCTTCTTGCGGAACTGGAGCTTCACCGGCTGTCCGGTGTAGCCGTGGTACGCGTGGTCCTCCCAGTTCGCCCGCGACAGCTTCCCGGTGACCGTGATCGTCCCGCCCTTCTTCACGGGCTCCGGAGCGGCGTTGACCGTCAGCCGGGACAGGCGCTGCACCCGGGCTGTGGTCGCGTAGTCGTTCCACGAAGAGGTTGATTCGTCACCGGCCAGCGCACCGGCGGCAACGTGCCAGGTGCCCGCCAGAGCGTTCTTGTAGAGCTGGTTCCGCGGGTTGATCGTGTACGTCAACGAGCAGGTGGACGTGGTGCTGTTGATCTTCTTGCAGTTCCCCATGTCCTCGTTCGGGATGATCGCCCCGTCGACGCCGTCCTCCGAGACGAGATCGGTTCCGTGCCACAGGAACGCGAAGCCGTCGGAGATGCCGGAGGGGTGCGAGGCGGTGACCGAGATGGTGATCTTCTTCGAGTCCGTGGTCCCGAGGACGATGTTCTTGCCGCCGTTGACGGTGATCTTGGAGATGACGGGGTCCGCGGCGGCCGCACGCGAGACCGCGGCGGGGGCCTTGGCCGCGCTGCCGAACACCTCGGCGGCGGTGGGCACGTGCAGATCGGGTACCGCCGGGCCGTCCGCCTGGGCGGCCGGTACGGCCAGAGCGGACAGGGCCAAGGCGCCGGAGACGGCAGCAACAGTGGCACGAATGCGCATGTGTTTCCCCAGTGGAGAAAGGGGCCCCGCGGGTACGTGGTGCGACCCGGGCGGGGCTCGTCGGGTCTGAGAGTCTGCTGACTCGAAAGACCAGACCTCTTACGCATGTGAAGGGTTGTACGCAAAGTGGATTTCTTGTGTGTCGTCCCGCAGTGAGAAACGCGGCGACCCACGCGGAGGGCCGTGCCCGGGGACGGGAGCCGTCCCCGGGCACGGCCCGCGGTGGTGCGTGTGGCGCGACGGAAATTACTTCACGTCGACGAAGTCACCCGCGGCCGAGACGGCCGGGGTGGTGGACGTACCGGCGAAGCTGTAGCGCCAGTAACCGTCGACCGACGCCTTGACCGTGGTCTTCAGGGTGCCGGTGCTGCTCGACTTGATCGTCTTGACCGTGGTGTACGTGGAGCTGGTCTTCTTGCGGAACTGGAGCTT
Source organism: Streptomyces sp. NPDC047515 (assembly GCF_040643055.1). Lineage (NCBI taxonomy): Bacteria > Bacillati > Actinomycetota > Actinomycetes > Kitasatosporales > Streptomycetaceae > Streptomyces > Streptomyces sp. NPDC047515. The sequence continues at coordinate 84,370 of NZ_JBEYTM010000010.1, read as the reverse complement.
CACCGGCTGCGTGGCGTAGCCGTGGTACTTCAGGTCGTCGAAGTTCGCCCGCGACAGCTTGCCGGTGACCGTGATCGTCCCGCCCTTCTTCACGGGCTCCGGGGCGGCGTCGACCGTCAGCTTCGACAGCCGCTGCACACGGGCCGTGCCCAGGCCGTCCTGCAGCGCGAAGCCGATCTTGCTGACGTCGGGGTCCCTCGGGTCCTGGCCGTTGTAGTCGACGGCGAAGCCCATCGCCTTCCACGTCGTGGCATCGGCGTTGCCGAACAGGTCGACCTGCGGCCAGATGGCGATCTGCCCCTTGCAGGTGGCGACCGTGGAGGAGACGGCCTTGCAGGTGGGGGCGGCATCGCCGTAGAGCTCGTTCGTCGGGCTCTCGAACGAGCCGCGGTAGAGCTCGACATCGAGCGCGAAGTCCGAGGCGAAGATGTTCACATTGGCGGCGTGCGTCACGGTGAACGTGGTCGGCACGGTCTTCGTGGCGGTGGTGCCCACGGCGATCGGCTTGCCGCCGTTCACCGTGAACTTGGAGAAGGTGAGGTCGAGCTGGCCCGGAGTGCTGACGGCCGCGAGGGAGCGCGCGCCGGACTTGGCACCGGAGCCGGCACCGGTGGTGGACTGAGCGGCACGCGCGACGTCGCTGACGGTCGAGCGGTGCGTGTCGTCGGCCTGGGCCGCCGACGGAATGACAAGGGCGGAGAGAGCCAGGGCGCCGGTCACGGCGGCCACGGTGGCACGAATGCGCATGTTCATTCCCCAACAGGGAGAAGGGGGCCCGCGGCGGTCGTCCGCCAGGGGCCCGAGATCGTCTGTGAAGCCTGGTGGCTTCGCAGGAGAGACCACCGGGAGACGTGAACGGTTGTGCGCCTGCTGGGGAATTCTTGTGCATGCGCTGCGGGCTCCGGCACGGATGTGCTCAGGGCCCGCACCGGCCGGTCAGTCGAACCAGCGGTCCCGGGCCAGTTCCTCCGTACGGGACGGGTCCTCCAGCAGCGCCGCGACCTCGAAGCGGCGCGGCCACTGACCCGCCGCCCAGGCCAGCCCGGCCGCGACGCCTTCCAGCGTGGCGGCGTGCACGGTCCCGTCGGGGGTGCGGCGCCAGTCCAGTTCGACGCCGCCCGCGCGCAGTTCGCCGTGTTCGAGGTACGCCTCCGGGGTTCCGGCGCCGAGCAGCACCCGTACCGGATCCGGCACGCGATGCTCCTCGCCCTCCGTCGTCACCTCCGCCTCGACGCTCTCGCCGAGCCGCCGCACCTGGAAGAGCTCGGCCAGATCGGCCGCGCGCGTCGGGGCGACCGGCAGCAGCGGAAGCCCACGGGTGAGCGGCAGCAGGTCCGGTGCGTCCGCGATCACGGCGTCCGCCGCGTCGACCACCCGGACCCCGCCGTCGACCACGGCCCGCAGTTCGTCGGGGAGCGTGACCTGTTCCGGGTCGAGATCGGCCAGCGCCGTGTACAGGGAGTGCAGTTGTACGGGGCCGACCTCACGGTCCTCGTCCGCGAGCCGGCCGAGGAGTTCGGCGGCGCCGCCGGGCTCGTCGAGGAGCGCGGCCACGGACGTCCGTACGCCGAGGGCGCGCAGCACCTGGGCGTCGTCGAAACCGGTCGCGTCGGCGGAGTCGTACAGTCCGGCCAGCCGCGGGTCGCCGGACGCCGCCCGCAGACCGGCCGGGCGGCGGCCGTCGAGCACGGGGTGGTCGCGCAGCCACCAGGCCGTGTACGGGCGGACGGACCGCGTCGTACCGTCGGGCAGCAGCACCCGTACCGGCTGGGTGAGCGCATCGCGCAACGGCGGCTGGGCGAGCAGCGCGAGCGCCTGCGGCCAGGCGTCGTCGTCGACGAGGTCCAGGTCGCGTACGGCGACGAGTTCGGTGGCGACCGGTGGCACAGGAGAATCGGGCAGCTGGTCGAGGACGTCCTCGCACCACACGTCCACGGCGTCGAGCAGACCGGCGTCGTCGGGCTCGGCGAAGTCGCCCTCGCGGGGCTCCAGTTCGTCCGGGTCCAGGACGACGTCGGCGGCCCGTACGAGGGCGAAGGTGGCGAGCACTCCGCAGGCGGTAAGCGGCTGCGTTCCCCAGCGGTCGGTCAGTTCCTGGTCGCAGAGGGCGAGTTCACCCTCCCGCATGATGGCCGCGAACGGACTTCCGGGCAGCACGAGTTCACCGGCGGGCGCCGGTTCGCCGTCCTCGTCGGGAAGGGCGAGCGCGCCGAGCCAGGGTTCGTCTCCGGGCGCCAGTTCGGCGTCGCGTACGAGGGTGAGGACGGTCTCGGCGAGCTCGTCGGCGTCCAGCGCGTCCTCGTCCCAGATCTCGCCCGCGTCCAGCGAACCGGCGACGGCGGCCCGCACCTGCGGGGTCGTCAGCACGGCGCGGGGCGTGGCGGGCAGGGCGCCCAGCTTCTCCAGCAGCGGATGGGCGGCGTCCGGGTGGGCGACCTTCAGCCCGAGCCGGGCTAGGCGCTCCAGGACCGGGGCGGTGAGGGCGTCCGGGAGCGGGAGGAGGACCTGGCGGGGGCCGATGGTGGTGCGGGGAGCGGCCGGGGTCCCGGCGTCCGCCACCGGCCTGCCGGCGAGCGGGACGGGCAGGCCGGACAGGCGGTCCGGGTCGATGCCGGACAGGCTGTCGTACAGCCGCCGCCACCAGCCGGGGTCGCGTTCCAGCCCGGCGAGCCGGTCGATCGCCTCGGTCAGCGGGACGCGGGCGACGCCGAGGGTGCGCAGTTCGCTGCGGCGCTCCAGTCCGGCGGGCAGCAGACACGGCAGGACCTCGGCGAGCACCCGTACGGTCTCGGCGCCGACGCCCTCCAGCACCTCGGCCTCGATGGGGCGCAGCGCGGTGGTGGCCGCCTCGCGGATGCCCTCCGCCGCCGCGTCCCAGCTGTCCCATCGGTCCGCTTCGGCAGTGGGTTCGCGCGGTGCGGCGGGCTCCAGGAACGCGACGCGCGGCAGCCGCTCCAGGATCGCGCCGCGCAGCGCGCCGTCCAGTTCGCCCTTGCCGAGCGGGCCGGGGACGAGGTCGATGGTGTCGATGGACAAGGGCTGCCAGCCGGCGAGCAGCTCGGCGTACGCGTCGGCCGCGCGCTGCACCAGGAAGTCGGTGAGCGGCCCCGGGGCGGGATGGCGGCGGGTGGTGTCGAGCGGCAGCGACGCGATGAGCAGCGCGGGGATGCCGAGGGGTTCGTCGGTGGGGGTCGGCGCGTGGACGACGGGGGCGGTGCGGGGGCGTACCGGGGCGCCCTCCGCGTCCACCGGGACCGCCCAGGTGACCGACCAGTGCGGGCGCAGCCGTTCCTCGCGGGGCCGGTCGGCGAGCAGGTCGGGCTCGACGACACCGTGCCGGACGGCGGTGCGCCAGCGGTGCGTACCGTGCGCGGAGTCCTCGACGTGGGTGTACGGGCCGTGCTGCGAGCGGCGCAACGTCCGTACGGCGTCCGGGGTTTCGATCGCGATCTCGTCGAGGCCGCGCAGGGTGAGCAGGAGCGCGTCGTCGACCGCGGTGAGCAGCCGGACGACGAGGTCCTCGGCGCCGCCGTCGCGCAGCGGGAGGACGACCACGGTGTCGTACCCGTCGGGTGCGGTGCCCTCGGCGGGCAGCGGGAGCCGCAGCAGCGGTACGTGGCCGTCGCGGCGGCGGAGCTCGTCGCCGAGGCCGGGGCTGGCGACGGCCGCCCGTGCGGCGAGGTCGCGGGCCTCGGCGAGGGACCAGCGGACGCCGCCGTGCCGGCCGACGACGGCGGGCTCGTCGCTCACCGCGAGCACGGCGGCGAACCCGACGCCGAACCTGCCGACAGCGCCCTCATGGCCCTCGCGCTTGGCGGAGGCGCGCAGGGTGGAGAGCGATTCCACGCCGGTGGCGTCGAGGGGGGCGCCGGTGTTGGCGGCGGCGAGTACGGCGGGGGCGTCCGCGGTCGCCGCGTGCAGCGTGAGGCGGAGCCGGCCGGGGACCTGTGCGCGGGCGGCGGCGTCGGCGGCGTTCTGGGCCAGCTCGACGACGAGGCGGTCGCGGTAGCCGCCGAGCGCGAGGTCCTCCTCGGCGTTGGCGTCCTCGCGGAACCTGGCGGGGCCGGCACCCCAGGCGTCGAGCACACCGCGTCGCAGCCGTGCGGTCCCGAACGGATCGGCCCCCTCGGTCGCATTCATGCTCACGCTCTGACTCCGCTCTTCTCCGGTTTACGCGTTGCCCGTGGGGCCAAGTGTGCGCCTGAAGGTACCGGGTCCTCGCGCCGGACGGGGCGCCGCGAACGGCACTCCACGCGGGGGATGGCGCATCTGCCCCACCCAGGGGCCGGGTTCCGTCCTCGAACGCCGGACGGGCCCGGGTGCGGGCCGACCAGGGGCCTCTCGTCCGGATCAGCCCGGATGGGCGCGGAACCGTCCTTGCGCGCCGGGGTGCTCCCACGGCCGAGGCCGCCCTTGCGGGCCGGGGCGTCCCACCGCAGGGACGGCCGGATCAGGCCCGTCCGGCGATCGTGGACGGAACCGGCGCGCCGGGGCCCGCGGGCCTCACCGGGAGCGCGCCCGAGCGCCCCGCAGCCCCGCGCCCCGCGCCCCGCTCAGGAGTGGCCGAGGTCCTCCGTGGGGGTGTCCGGTTCCGCCGGGACCGAGCCGGAGTCCCGGGCCGGGCGCAACGGGTACTCGTCCACCTGCATCGTGTCCAGCGCGTGCGGCGCCGGCTTCGGCGGCTTCGGCATCACCGCCGCCTCCGAATGCCCGCCGCACCCGTACGACAGCGACACCACATGTCCGTCCGCCGGGCCGAACTCGTTCGCGCACACCCCGAACGCCTGCTTCAGCGAACCCGCCAACGGCACCAGGAACGCGCAGGTCACACACGAGGCCGGGGCCGCCTGGGCCATCGGCGTCTTCGCGCCGAACGACTCGTCCCACCGGTCGGCCGCCGCATGCAGCCCGTACCGCGACAGCACCCGCGCCCGCCGCATGCCGAGCTCGTCCGCGAGCGCCGCGATCGAGCCCCGGCTCGTCGTCGCGGGGCGCGTCGTCAGTTCCGCGTCCTCCGCGTCGACGAGGTCGGCCATCTCCTGCGACATCTCGGAGACCGCGGAGTTCGGCGGCGGCTCGTCCTCGCCGGTGTAGCCGGGCTCCAGGCGGATGTCGTCCGCCTCGGTGGGCAGCAGATCGCCGGGCCCCATGTCCCCGGGGCGCAGCCGCTCGCTCCACGGCACCCACTCGGGGGCGAGGAGCGCGTCGCTGCCGGGCAGCAGCACCGTCTCGTCGAGGGTGACGTTCTTCGCGCGGGAGGCGCGCGCCACGGTCACCGCCCAGCGCCAGCCCCGGTAGCCCGGCTCCTTGCACTCGAAGAAGTGCGTGACGACCCGGTCACCCTCGGAGACCACGGCCACATGCTCGCCGACGACCCCCGGCGCGGCTGCTTCCTCGGCCGCCGCGCGGGCGAGATCTACCGCCTCGGCGCACAGACGGTCGGGGACGGGGGTACGGGCCGTACGGCTTCGCGTCGTCGCAGCACTCACAGGTCTCGCTTCTCTCCTACGCCAGTCTCACGAGTGCGCCAGCACATCCATCGATTTCGGCCATGACGGATGCGGGCGGAGCGGACCTGGGGGCCGCGTCGACGTCCACACCCGTTGTGCCTGCCTCGGGCGCACCTTCTGCCATCCATTCTGCGGGATCGCCGATAGGCGCGCGGCCGAGAACAACCGCCGGTGGCGCGCTACGCACGCTACCCTCTCTGCCGCCCCCCGCCCACCTGCCCGTCCCAAACAAGGCCGTATCCGGCTCCGTGCCCGCGCGAAGACCGCCCCGGAACGCCCGACGGCCACCGGCCGGTGCCACCGGGTCCGCCCGGTCAGGACCGGGCGGACGACTGGCCCGACAGGGCGGAGTGCATCCGTGCCCCGGACCGATCCCGGTTCGCGGGTGCCCTCACTGGGGCACTATGACGAGGTGACTTCCGCCAGGTCGCACAAGGATTCCGGCCCGCTCCGCAGGACGGGCCGGACGATCGGTCATGCCCTGCGGACCCCGTTCACCGGCACCGCGAGAGGAATCCGGAAGGCGACGCACGCCCACGGCGCCGGCGAATCCGGGCTCGGCAAGCTGATCGAGCTGCACGCCGTGAACGGCGCGGGCGATGTGATGATCACGATCGCGCTCGCCTCGACGGTGTTCTTCTCCGTACCGACGGACGAGGCCCGCGGCCGTGTCGCGCTCTACCTCGCCGTCACCATGGCGCCCTTCACCCTTCTCGCCCCCGTGATCGGCCCGCTCCTCGACCATCTGCCGCACGGCCGCCGGGCCGCGATGGCCGGCGCGATGCTGGCCCGCGCGGTGCTCGCGCTCACCATGGCGGGCGCGGTCGCCACCGGCGGTCTGGAGCTGTACCCGGCCGCGCTGGGCGTCCTGGTCTGCTCGAAGGCGTACGGAGTGGTGCGCAGCGCGGTCGTGCCACGCCTGCTGCCACCCCGCTTCTCCCTGGTCAAGGCGAACTCCCGGGTCACCCTGGCCGGGCTCCTGGCGACCGGTGTCGCCGCCCCGATCGGGGCGGGGCTGCAGACCATCGGCTCCGGCTGGCCGCTGTACGGCGCGTGCGCGATCTTCATCGGGGGAACCGTCCTCGCCTTCACGCTGCCGCCCAAGGTCGACTCCGCCAAGGGCGAGCGGAAGGCCCAGCTGGTGCTGCCGCACAGCGTGACGTCCGCCCGGCCCGCGACGGAGCGGAACGGAAGGGGTGGCAGAGCGGGGCGCCGGGAGAGGAACGGGGAGAAGCGGCCCGGCCTGAGGTCCGTGGGGCCGTCCGTGCTGAACGGGCTCCAGGCCAACACCGCGCACCGCGCGCTCTCCGGCTTCCTGATCTTCTTCCTCGCGTTCCTGCTGCGCGAGCAGCCGCTCGCCGGACAGAGCGCCGCCGTCTCGCTCGGCATCGTCGGCGTGGCGGCCGGCGCGGGAAACGCGGTCGGTACGGCGGTCGGCTCCTGGCTCCGGGCGCGCGGCCCCGAGGCGATCGTCGCCGCGGTGCTGGCCCTGGCCCTGGGCATCGCCGTGCTCGCCGCCCTGTTCTTCAGCGCCGTCATGGTCGCCGCGCTCAGTGCGACGGCGGGCTTCACCCAGGCCCTGTCGAAGCTCTCACTGGACGCGATGATCCAGCGCGACGTGCCGGAGGAGGTGCGGACATCCGCGTTCGCCCGGTCCGAGACCGTGCTCCAGATGGCGTGGGTGATCGGCGGCGGAATCGGCATCGCCCTCCCCCTCAACGGCGTACTGGGCATGTCGGTCGCCGCCGGCATCCTCGCCCTGGGCGCGGCCACGTCCGTACGGGGCCTGCTGAGCGCCGCTCGGCGCGGCTCGCCGCACCCCCGCGTGGCGTGAACCGGAGCGACCGATAGCCTTCGGCCCATGACCGTTGCGTTCTTCTCCGGCAAGAGCCGTCGAATCGGCGTCGCTCTTGGTGCCGTGTCCGCGGGACTCCTTGTCCTCTCCGCCTGCAGCAAGCCCACGCCGCTCGCAACCGTGACGGTCGGCGGCAACTCGGTGAGCACCGAGGCGTCCTGCTACAACGACGGCAAGGCCCTCAAACCGTCCGAGTACCAGAGCTGCCTGAACAAGAAGGCGGAGAAGTCCGTCAAGGTCGCGATGGACGACAAGGTCCACTTCGGCGTCGACCCGGAGATCGCGGACAACGGCTGGACGCTGTTCATCAACGGTCAGCAGGCCGAGCAGGAGCCGTACAAGAAGACCTACCGGTCCATCCCGGGCAGCGCCTTCTTCTCCAGCCAGACCGGCGAGACCGCGAACAGTACGCAGATCAGCATCGTGGAGACCAAGGGCAAGCAGCTCACGGGCATCTGGCACTTCGAGCTGAAGAAGACTTCCTGACCCTCGTCTGCCCCTCCTGACCTCGGAGGATCCGCCCCGTGCGTGTGCTCGTCGTGACCGCTGTCCCCGCCGAACGGGACGCGGTCACGCGTGCGTTCCAGGACGTGTCCGAACCGTCCGTGTCCGAGGTGCCGGGAGCCCGGATCCACCATGCGGGCCGCCCCGGCGGCTCCGTCGCCGTCGATGTCCTCGCGGGCGGCGCCGGACCGGCCGCCGCGGCCGCCGCGACGGCCTTCGGCCTTGCCTCGGCGCCGTACGACCTCGTCGTCTCGGCCGGGATCGGCGGCGGGTTCGCGTCCGCCGCCCCGGTCGGCTCGCTCGTCGTCGCGAGCGGCATCGTCGCCGCCGATCTGGGCGCGGAGACGCCCGAGGGCTTCGTGCCCGTCACCGCCCTGGGCTTCGGGCGCGACCGGTTCACGCCACCGCCCGCGCGCGTACGGGACGTGGCCGCCGCCACCGGCGCGCTCCCCGGCGAGATCCTCACCGTCTCGACCGTGACGGGCAGCGCCGAGCGCGCCGCAGCCCTGCTCGCCACACACCCGCGGGCCGCCGCCGAGGCCATGGAGGGCTTCGGCGTCGCCGAGGCCGCCGAGCGCTCGGGCGTGGCGGTGCTGGAACTGAGGGCGGTCTCGAACGCCGTCGGCCCGCGCGACCGCGACACGTGGCGCATCGGCGACGCGCTGGCCGCGCTCACCGGGGCGTTCGGGAAGCTCGTACCCGTACTGGAAGGTTGGACCCACCATGACCGACACGACGCATGACCCGTCGAACCCGTTGCACATCGCGTTCTCGCCGTGCCCGAACGACACCTTCGTCTTCGACGCCTGGGCGCACGGAAGGGTCCCCGGCGCGCCCGCCCTCGATGTCACCTTCGCCGACATCGACATCACCAACAAAATGGCCGAGCGCGGCGAACTCGACGTGCTCAAGGTCTCGTACGCGGTGCTGCCCTGGGTGCTGGAGGAGTACGCGCTGCTGCCGTGCGGCGGGGCGCTCGGGCGGGGCTGCGGACCGCTCGTCCTCACCAGGGAGGCGGGGACGGATCTGACGGGGAGGACCGTCGCCGTGCCGAGCGAACGCTCCACGGCGTATCTGCTGTTCCGGCTCTGGGCGGCGGAGGTGGTGCCGGGCGGGGTCGGCGAGATCGTCGTCATGCCGTTCGACGAGATCATGCCCGCCGTGCGCGACGGGAAGGTGGACGCCGGTCTCGTCATCCACGAGGCCCGTTTCACGTACCGGAACTACGGGCTGCACAACCTCGCCGACATGGGCCGGCACTGGGAGGAGACGACCGGGCTGCCGATCCCGCTCGGCGCGATCATCGCCAAGCGCTCGCTGGGCGCGGACATGCTGAAGCTGCTCGCCGAGTCCGTGCGCACCTCGGTACGGATGGCCTGGGACGCCCCGGAGGCGTCACGGCCCTACGTGCTGGAGCACGCCCAGGAAATGGACCCGGCCGTGGCGGACCAGCACATCGGGCTGTATGTCAATGAGTTCACGGCCGACCTCGGCGAGGACGGTTACGCGGCGATCCGCGGGCTGCTGACCCGCGCCGCGGCCGAGGGGCTGGTACCACCCCTCGGCCCGGACGCGCTGTCGTTCGTCTGAGAGCCTGTCGGAAGGCCGGGGCCGGAGGCGGTCCTACACGTCGAGCTGGTCGGCGACCGCGCGCAACAGGCTGCCGATCTTCTTACCGGCCGCCTTGTCGGGGTAGCGGCCGCGCTCCAGCATCGGCGTGATGTTCTCCAGCAGGGTGGTCAGATCCTGCACGATGGACGCGAGCTCGTCCGGCTTGCGGCGCTGTGCGGCCGCGACGGACGGGGTCGGGTCCAGGACCGCCACCGAGAGCGCCTGGTCTCCGCGCTGACCTGCCACGACGCCGAATTCGACGCGCTGGCCGGGCTTGAGTGCGTCGACGCCGTCGGGGAGCACGGAGGAGTGCACGAAGACGTCGCCGCCGTCGTCGCGGGAGAGGAAGCCGAAGCCCTTCTCGCTGTTGAACCATTTGACCTTGCCAGTCGGCAAAGCACGCACCCCATCTCAACCCGTATGCAACCTGTATGCCGGAACAAAGCCTCAGCAGGTCAGGCTATCCAGTGGTGGTGCTCCCCTGCTGGCAGAAGCCTCCCCAGGGGAAGTACCCCTCGTCAAGCCTGGTCATCCGGACTGTGTCCAGAAACGGTGCCTGCGCCGCGCGCGACTCGCCGCGGGACGTTTCGCCGGTGCCGGGAACTACCCTGGCGGGGTGAGTACTACACCTTCTGGCGCAGGTGACCGGCTGGTCCGGATCGGCGCGATCGTCTTCTTCGTCGGCGCACTGTCCACCCTGGCCACCATGGCCCCCCTCTTCCTCGGCACCCATCCGCTCCCGTCCATCGCCTGGTCGCTGTGCATGCTGATGGGCGTGGGCTTCCTGATCGCCGCGGCGGGCGTGGTGCGCTCGGTACGGGCGGGGGCGCCGAAGCGGTAGCGCCGGGGTCGTCCGGCGGGCCGTACCGGTCTCGTGCTCCGGCCGGGCTTGAGCTTGCCCGGACCTGACGCCCGCAACCCGCTTCTCTATCGCAAACACCGTAAGTCGTCCCGCTCGACCGCCCGGCCCCCGCCTCATGAAACGGCAGCAGGAAACGAAAAGGGCGGCGCGAGCTGCTCATCCAGCGATGATGCCGAGTCGCCACGTCATCTCGGCCAACACGCTCCGCGCTCACCTGAACGCACGTTTGGCTTGAAATGCGTTGCCAATGCTACGAGCACCTTGATACAGATGAAGATCCTGTTGTCAGTGGCACGTGCGTTGCTGGACGCAGTTGACGAGACGTATCAGCCGGGGGATGCGGGGGGGGGGGTGGCATGACGGGGTGGGACATCAGGCCGAGCGGGGTGGAGTCCGTTCTGTCGTTGGTGGGGCTGGCGGCCGAGGACCTGAGCAAGGACGTCAGGGGTTACGGCGAGAGCGTGGAGGACGCCGCGCAGCACGCCGGGACGATCAGTGGTCCGTACTGCGGTGAGGCGCCCGCAGGGCCGGTGGGGGCCGCGGTGGTGAACTTCGTCGCCGACACCCAGCAGCGGATCAGGTTCATGGCCGCCCGTACGAAGAAGTCGATGGACGGCACGGTCAAGGCCACCAGCGAGTACATCGAGGGCGACCTCGCCATGGCCGCCCAGGCCCAGCACGACGCGGCGAAGGCTCCCACCCCCGCCGAGATCAGGGCGGTCGGGCAGAAGCCCGGCCAGCGGGGCGGGGAGTAGCCGACGTGATCGAACCGGGGGGAATACCGCAGTACACAGGTGACTTCGGCCAACTGGAGAAGGCCGCGTCCAGCCTGCGTACGCACGCGATCGGCATCCGGAACGGGGGAAAGGACGTCCACTCCCGCTTCCAGGCGACGGCCGCCTATTACAAGGCTCCCGAGGCCGACAAACTGTTCTCGTCCACGCAGCCGGTGATGGATACGGCGGAGGAGTTCGCCGGGGACATCGAATCACTGGCCGACGCCCTGGACACGTTCATCTTCGAGGCCAAGCCGCACGCGGACCGGCTGGATCAGTTGAAGCTGGACGCGTTCACCTTCGTCGACAGTGTCCGGGGCGATGACGACTGGACCGAGGACCAGGGCAAGGTCGACGCGCACCAGGCGTTGATGGACGGCGTGGAGGCGGCACGCGAGGCCTTCCAGGAGGCGGAGCGCAACGCCGCCAACAAGATCAACGCGATCAGTCCGGGTGTGTGCCGCCCTCAGTGGGTGGTGGACGACGGTACGCATGGCCTCGGCATGTACGGCCAGACCGCCGACGCGCTCAAGGACGTGAAGGATCTGCCGTGGGGCAGCCCCGAGGGGCGTACCTACGAGCGCTGGAGTCTGGAGTGGTGGGGCCACGGGGCCAAGAGCTGGGCCTGGGACGGCATCGTCAAGGACAGCATCTGGGGCGGAATCGACGGCCTGGTCACCTTGGCCGGCTTCCACGGGGAGCAAGAGCGTGACCAGGCCTGGGACGGACTGAGGCGCACCGCCGTCGGCGGCTACGCCTACGGCATGGACCTGTTCGGACAGGACGAGCACCTGACCGGCTGGCAGCGCGACAGCAAGGAGTACGCGAAGGAGTTCGGCAAGCAGTTCGTCGCGTACGACACGTGGGAGGACGATCCCGCTCGCGCTCACGCCGTGGTCTCCTTCAACCTGCTCACTCTCGCCTCCGGCCCACTGGCCGCAGCCTCGAAGCTCGGCAAGGGCGGCACGTTCGCGAGAGCGGCCGGCACCATGGCGAAGATCGGCGACGCCCTCGACCCCCTCGGCGGCGCCTTCAAGGCCGCCAAGGCCCTCTCGGACCTGCCCAAGGTCTCCCAGGTCCTGGCCAACGTCAGCGACCACCTCCAGATACCGAAGACGAAGTTCCCCGACGACGCCCTCGACCTCAGCGACCGCTACCGGGTCGACAAAGACGGCAACTTCATCCCGCTCGACCGGGACGGCACACCCAATCTGGACCCGGCCAAGCGCGAACCCTCCGCAGCCGAACGGGGTGTCGGCGGACGGCAGGGCGACCGTGAACCGGTCGGCGTCGGGGCACGCGCGCCCGGAGCCGCCGCCCACGCGGGCGACAGCCTGCCGCCGCGCGGCAGCCACGACGCAGGCGGCAGTAGCGCTACGGGAAACACGACGCACGGGCCGACAGACGAGCTGGGCCCGGCTCGAAGTAACGACGGCGGCCATACCGGAGGAGGGCACGGAGAGACCCCGAACGGCCCGGGCCACACGGACGGCCCCGGCGGCGGCCCCACAGTGCCGCATCAGGTGGAACACGCAGAAGGGCCCACTGCGGCGGGACATGACACACCAACTGTTGAAGCACACACAGGCGGAGGTACAGACCACAGCGCCCCTGAATCAGCCTCCCACCCCCACGAGGCGCTCTCCCCCGAGACGGTGGTGGGGGACAACGGTGCGAGACCAGCCGCAGGGCACGGCGAGAAGCTCATGGAGCAGCTGGACGTCAGCAGCCCCCGCGTGGCCACCGAGAACGGCATCATCACTCATGTGGACGGCCTCCCGGTTGCTGACTACCTTGATCAGCTGGCCCGCGACCGTGGCGCCATGTATCTGCAGGCAAAAGAAGCCGGAACGTTTGCACGAGCCCAGACAGGCGCGTGCGTGGGCTCCGTGATCGATTTGCGCACGGGTACGATCATCGAGGGCATCAACGGTCCGCGTGATCTGACCATTGAGACCAGCCGGCTCCACCCGACGCTGGCAGACCGGTTCAAGTCCATCGGTGATCCTCCTCCTCACAAGGACGAGCCGCTCGGACATGCTGAGGTAAAGGCGGCCAACGAGCTGCTGTGGATGCGCACGCGACAGGGACTGCCGGACGACGCCTCCGCACTGGCCGAGATGCGTGCGTCAGTCGAGTTTCCGTTCCTGAAGAACCCGGAGACGGGGGCGCGCGGCCGCAGTGCTCCCTTCTGCGCCAACTGCAACCATATGTTGGAGGGTATGCCCAGCAGTCACGGCCGGTTTACGGGCTTCCCACCGAGTGACGAGAACTGGATTCCATGATGACCGAGGCAGTGCGAATCGACATCGACGATCCCGATGTGGACATGGATATGGGACAACGCCTGCTGTACCAGGGTGAGCTCTTCACCGGGGAGGCAGTGGAGTACTTCGGCCAGCAGGTCGTCGCATTGGACGAGTACGTGGATGGCCTCCCCAACGGACGCTCTCGAGCGTGGTATCCGGATGGAACGCTGCGGTCAGAAGGCCGGAACCAGGATGGACGCCCTATGGGCGAGTTCAAGAGGTGGCATCCGAATGGCGTCCTTCAGCAAAGAAGGGTCTTCGACGGTAGCGTCGCGTCACTTGCCGAGGAAGATAAATGGGACGACAAGGGCAACCTTCTCAGCTCTTGGCGGCGCGAAGCCGGAACTCTACCGTGACCGTTGTCGTGACCCGCCATTTCACGCCTGGTGCCGCGGAAGAGGAATCGGGCTGAGTACCTCAGGGGAAATCTGGCCGAGGACATCGACAAGCTGGAGGAGTACCCGCACCCTCTCGACATAGCCTTCAACGACGCGCCCTCCCACCTCGGTGCTCGTTGCACCGTCGACCCGCGCGCGGCGAGGCTTGAGACGTGGGAAGCCATGGTCAACACGCTCCAGTTGGGGTCGGCCATCTTCGCTACCGCGTGCGCGGACGGAGGAACCGTGGAGTGCCGTATCAACCGCGAGATGCGCACGCTCCCGGCCACTGGTACGACGAGTTACGCCTGTCTCGGCACGGCACGTGGCTGACGACATTCTGGCCGGCCTGGCGCACACTCACCGGCGCCCCGCCCGCCGGCTGGGCCACCGCCGAACCCATCAACGTTCCCTGGTCGCCACGGCAGTTGACCGACCTGGCCCGCACCCGCGCCCAACAGTCCCTGCCCCCCTGGATCGCCGCCGTCGGCGCCCCCGACCGCCCGGCCATCGCCACCATGCGCACAGTCCGCACCCACGCCGGCGTCGAGGAGCACATCACGCTGGCCACCGGCTACGGCGCAGACCAGAGCAGAGCAGACGGCAGCGAACAAGACTCAGACATGATCGAAGACGGAAGGCTCGCAAGCGACCTCGCGACCTTGCGCGCCTTCTACGCCCGCGCAGCTGAGGCCGGACACGCCGTGATCAAGGACATCTCGTGACTCAGGACGGGTTGACCGGGCCCTCGTCGTCGAGTCCTGCGAAGTGGTCGAACTCGCCTGCAACGACGCCCTTGGTGAAGGCGTCCCATTTCGTCGTGGTCGTCGTCACGACGTTCTCGGGGCCGCTGGTCTCCCGTAGATGGACCAGGCCGTCCGGGCCGAAGGCGATCTCGATCCAGGGGCCGGGGCCCTCCTCGCCCTCGGGGGCGGCGCGGATCCAGGTGAGGTCGGCGGGGATGTCAGCCATGGACGCGGTTCTCCTTGACGGCGCGTACGAGGGCTGTCCACGCAGCGGGGGTGGTGCGGAGTATCGCTCCGGTGGGGTCGCTGCTCTCGGTGAGGCTGACCGTGCTGTTGCGCGCGGCGACGTGCAGGCATGAGTGCGGTCCTCGTTGAGGACGCCGCGAGGGCCGCCCAGGGGGCGGGCGTGGTGCGGGGGGTGCGGGCGGGGGCGCCGAAGAGGTAGGACTGTGGCGCCCGACGGCCGCTTCGGCCGGCCCTGGCTCCGGCCGGGTTTGATCGCGTCCGGCCTGGCCTTCACAGGCCTCTTCCCTATCGCAAACACCGTGAGCCACCCTGCTTGGCTGCCCGATCCCCGCCTCATGGGACAGCAGCAGGAACCGAAAAGAGCAGCACGATCTGCTCACCCAGCAATGGTCGTCGGCCGCCACGACGCCCTGGCGACCACGCTCCGCGCTCACCGCAACACGCGCTTGGCTTGAAATGCGTTGCAAATGCTACGACCGCGCAAGCAGTTCGTCGCGTACGACACGTGGGAGGACGATCCCGCTCGCGCTCACGCCGTGGTCTCCTTCAACCTGCTCACTCTCGCCTCCGGCCCACTGGCCGCAGCCTCGAAGCTCGGCAAGGGCGGCACGTTCGCGAGAGCGGCCGGCACCATGGCGAAGATCGCTCAGGGGACAGTACGGGCAGCAGCCACGAACCCTCGGGTGAGCCCGGCCGGTTCAGTGATGGCGATCGCGTATCCGCCAGCCCTACTGGTCCCATGCGCGCCGAACAGGAAGCTGGGGTCGCAGCCGCGTTTGATCGTGCGAAGATGCCACCGCAGGACCAGCAGCGCGCACTTACGCAGCTACGCAAGGGAGACTACGGGGCGGGCGTCGCCGAATTCATCGCCCGAGGAAACTTTGACGGAGTTCCTGAATACAGGGAACTACTCAACCAATGTAAGCAGAAGGGCATGCTCCCCGCCGTGCACCAGGCCATGGAGTTCGCCTCGGATCTCCAGTCACGTGGGGTGAAGGACCTGGCCTTCGAGTACAAGAGCAAATCAGAAAAGCTGGACCTGGATGTCTTGGTCAAGTCGGGCGATGAGATCAAGTATGGATGCCAGTTGAAGGATGTGGACGCGGAACACAGCATTGGTTCGGCGGCCCGCAAGATCGCGGACAAGCAGCTGGCTGGCGAGATCGCGGGCACTAAGGTCGCCATCCTGGACATCCACGACACCAAGTCCGCTCTTACCGAGTCGACCATCAGAGATGTGGAGCATTACGCCAAAAAAACTGGCGCAACCTTCGAGCTCCGCTTTCGAGATGGTTCCATCACGATCCCTCCCAACGGCCATATCTATCCGTAAGGAATTCTCATGTCCATCTTGATGCGCGCACCCGAGGAATGCGCCTCCTGGGAATGGGAGCTTGACGATTTCGCACCTCCCGGACTTAATTCGGCACTGATGACCGCGACGCGAATGTCAGAACTGCTGCGAGGTCACGATCTGCTGGAGCCCCATTCCCTTGAGTGGATGTGGATTGTCTATGGCGTCGGCGGCGTCGGTGTGACCACAAGGCTGTCCGTGATGGGGCGACTCGACGAAGCGGAACTCGCACAACGGATTCGCCGGAGCCATCCCTCGGGCTTCCCGGATGCCGAAGTCGGCGCCATTTCGGTATCCGGCAGAGGTATGTGGCTTGATGCTGAGGGCAAAGAGCGCCATGAGTCTGATCTCCTCGCGCTGACAGTGAGCCCGGATGAACTGCACCTGTCAGCCGAAGTCGCTGTATTCCATGATATTTGGGGGCATTTCGACTTCAGGGGGATCCCTCATCCGGGCATCCAGAAGCGAAATGCTCCACGCTTGGCGGCTGCCCTGCACGCCCTCGACGCGCTTCTCGGGACTACTGCCGAGGCGGGCGATCCGACATATTTCGGACATGCCGAAGGGTATGGGATCGAGATGCCCGACATGATCGACGGGCGGGGCCCCGACCTAACGGACAGGCTTTGACCGTCTTCGACGTGACAGCCCTTAATAGCGCGACAGAGAAGGCGGCGATGCGGCTGAAACACGACGGCATCGGCCATCGAGTGGCCGTGCTGGACATCCACAAACCGATGGGGAACCTCACGCCCAGAATGTTCTGTGAGGCAGGATTTCAAGCGGAGGACGCCGGAGTGTAAGGAAAAATGATGTCGGCATTGATGCGCGCGCCACGGGAATGCGGTTTCTGGTAGGGAAACAGGACTTCCGGGCAAGGGTGCCCCATTCTGTGCCAACTGTTACAATATGCTCCCCGGAATTCCGTCACCTCACGGTCGTTTTACAGGCTATCCGCCTAGCGACGAGAATTGGATTCCATGATGAACCAGGTGCATCGCATCGACATCGATGACCCTGATGTCGATATGGACATGGGTCATCGCACGCTCTATCGGGACAAGTTGTTCACAGGAGAGGTCGCAGAATACCAGGACGGGCAAATAGTCTGCCTTGATACCTACACCGACGGAATCAAGAACGGATTGTCCCAGATGTGGCATCCGGATGGCTCTTTGAGGTTGCAGGGAACTGTCATCAATGGCGTCGCATCAGGGGAGTTCCTGGAATGGCACCCCAATGGCACTCTGAAGTCTCGAAAGTTTTTCGACAGCGATATCTATTCGCTCCGAGAAGAGACCACTTGGGACGAGAAAGGCAACGTTGTTCGCGACTGGCATCGCGAATAGGAGTCGATGCGGGCACCTCTCCGACTCCTCAAGAAAAGTGTGACCTGCGGGTTACCGGCACGACAACGGCATGGGACCCGATCTGACCGACCATCTCTGACCGCCGAGAAGGCGACTTCCATCCTGCGGCACGGATGGCGGGAGCGTCCGTGGTCCACCGAGCCGCACTTCAGGAGCAGCACATGACCCAGGACGTCGTCGCTCTCACCCCGCAGATGCCTGACACCAAGACGCTGCTGGCCGGGCTCCACGCCGGTGGCCCCGATCTGCTCGTGAACCGGGCGGGGGGTGGGTCCGTCGTTCAGTTGTGTACTGCTGCCGGGCAGGCGTTGGTGTCGGTCGAAGCGCCCAGGTATCTCCAAGTCCCGGGCGAGGTGGACCGGTTGCTCGGGTCGAGCGTGCACGCGGAGTCGCCCGTGTGGTGGACCGAGGCGCGGGCCACCACCGCTGTGGAGGAGGCCGGGCGGCTGGCCGGGTCCGTCGCCGGGCGCCTGACCGCCGTGCACGGGGGCACCGTCTGGCCGCGCGAAGCCGGTCATACCGATGTCGTGGCCGACCTCGCCGACGCCACCACGACGGCAGCCCCCATGGGCGTCGACATACTCACCGACACGGCCGCCGTCGTCATCCAGGGGCGCCCCGTCGTCGCCGCCACGACCTGGCTGACCGACGTGGTGCGCAACACGATCCGGACCGGGCGTGAACTGCAGATCCTCACCCCGCCCTGCACCCGGCTCACACTCCCCGCCCGCACACTGCTGGACGGACTGCCCTCCCGCTGGGTCGTCCGCGACCCCGAGTGCGGCTACTACGACGGGCTCTCCGGAGCCGTACTGCACTGGCACAGCGGCCGATTCGTCCCGGTCGCCGGCGACAGCCCCCGAATCGCGGAAGCCTTCCGGCCCCGTCCCGGCACCGAGGGAGAACAGCAACTGCTGCTCTCCATCCGCACGATCCACCCGGCCGACGAGCGGCTCGTCCTGGGCGGCGCCCTGGAGCAAGCCTGGCGCGTGCTCACCGGAGCCCCGCCCGCCGGATGGGCCACCGCCGAACCCATCAACGTCCCGTGGTCGCCACGGCAGTTGACCGACCTGGCCCGCACCCGCGCCCAACAGTCCATGCCCACCTGGATCGTCGCCGTCGGCGCGCCCGACCGCCCGGCCATCGCCACCGCGCGCACAGTCCGCACCCACGCCGGCGTCGAAGAGCACATCACTCTGGCCATCGGCTGCGGCGCGGACCAGAGCACTCCGGTGGACGCCCTGCCCGCGCTGGCCGAGTCCCTGGCGGCTGGGCACAACCTCGCCACGATGGTCACCCAACTACGCACCGCACGAGCGGATCTGACCACCCCGGCCCACTACGAGCCAGCCCCGGTACCTCTCACCTTCACCCTCGGCCCCGACGCCGTCGCCGACCTCGGCCACGATGGGACCCCCAGGGTCTTCGCCCCCGTTCGGCTCGGCCCGGTCGCCCGGCCCGCCCTGCACTATGCACTCGGCGACGGGACCGACCTTGCCGCCTGGCAACACCTCCAGCGGATCAACGACGACCTGAACGACGCTCGGCAGAAGAAATGAGCAGGGTCTCGGCAGCCTGCGTGGAGGACGTGAAGGTCAAGCGCCACCGATAGTCCGGCTGTGCTCCGACAGCGGTTGCTGGGAAACTGCAAGCATGCCGATTGTTGAAGTCTCGCCCGGGGTGTCCATCGCGTACGAAACCTTCGGTGACCCCTCCGACACACCTGTCCTGCTCGTGGTGGGTTTCAGCGCTCAGATGATCGCCTGGCACGAGGATTTCTGCCGTGCACTCGCCCATCGTGGCCGCCACGTGATCCGGTACGACAACCGCGACTGCGGGCTGTCCACCAAGTTCGGTGGTCATTCCGTCGATACGGGCCGGCTCATCGCCGCTGTGAGCTCGGGAGACATTCCGTCCGCCCTCGCGATGGTTCCCTACACGCTTCAGGACATGGCCGACGACGGCCTCGGCCTGCTCACGGCGCTCGGAATCGAACGAGCTCACGTGGTCGGATCCTCCATGGGCGGAATGCTCGCCCAGACGATGGCCATCAGCCAGCCGACGCGGGTGGTGACCCTGACGTCGATGATGTCCTCGACCGGCGAGCCCGAATACGGCCGGTCCAGTCCCGAAGCCCAGGCGGTGGTCTCCAGTCCGAAGCCGGCGGACCGCGAGGGATACATCGCAGCGGCGGAGAGAGACCTGGTATGGGCCTCCAAGCGCTATGGCGACCCCGCGGCCCTTCGTGAGCTGGCTGCCAACAGTTACGACCGCGCGTACTGCCCGGCCGGAGTCGGACGTCAACTCGGAGCGATGATCCTCAGTGGTTCACGCGCACCTGCGCTCCGGGAGCTTCGGGTCCCGACTCTGGTGATCCATGGCCTGGACGACACACTGGTCGACCCCAGTGGTGGGGAACGCACCGCAGAACTCGTGCCCGGAGCGAAGCTCTTGTTGATCCCCGATATGGGTCACGACCGCCCCCGCGAACTCTGGCCCGAGATCAACGACGCCATCGAGGCACACACCAGTCGCGAATGAACAATTTCAGCGGCAGCCCCGCCACGGTCACGCCGCCCCGCCGTAGAGCGCCCGGAAGTGCAGCAGCGCCCGATGGTCCGAGTCGGATTCCGTAAGCGTGCAGTCGTCCTCAAGGACACCGTTCTCATCCCACTGCTTCGCCCACAACGCAATGCCGTACTCGTACTCGCCGTCCTCCGCGAGCTGCCCGTTCCTGTGCCACTCCCGAGCCCGTCCGTGCAGCGCCCCCCGCTCGAACGTCGAGTCCACCATGGGCTGCCCCGACGGATACCACTCCTTCGTCGGCCCCCACCGCAGGCCCTCCCGGTAGGCCGCCTCGGACTTGAGGGCGCCATTCTTCTCCGTGAACGTGACCCCGGTGAAGGGCGCGTCGTCCAGGTAGTGGAGGCCGTCGTCCTTGCAGTCGACGCGGTCCGCCGGGACTCGATCCATGGAGGCTTCCTAGCTGTCCTGCCGTCTGGTTCGACGGGCGCATCCTGTCGGCTGCCAGCCCTCAAGTTCCGGCTGCTGCCGGTGACTTGTGATATCCGGTCCGGTCCGATTCTGGCAAATCGCCATGGTCGTCCGAGGAGCGCCGCCGGGCACAGCGGCATCTGTTCAGCCGACAGTGCCCCGGCCGTGCGGGCCCCCCGTACGTCCCCGGCGCGGTCGCCCACGTCGAGCGATGAGGGGCGTTGTCCGGCGAGGTCAGGCCGGGGCCACCGGGCCCTCGTCGTCCAGTCCGGCGAAGTGGTCGAACTCGCCGGCCACGACGCCCTTGGTGAAGGCATCCCATTTCGTCGTGGTCGTCGTCACGACGTTCTCGGGGTCGCTGGTCTCCCGTAGATGGACCAAGTCGTGCGGGCCGAAGGCGATCTCGATCCAGGGGCCGGGGCCCTCCTCGCCCTCGGGGGCGGCGCGGACCCAGGTGAGGTCGGTGGGGGTACGGGGGTCAGCCATGGCGGTGACTCTCCTTGACGGAGCGTACGAGGGCCGCCCAGGCGGCGGGTGTGGTGTGGAGTATCGCCCCGGTGGGGTCACTGCTCTCGGTGAGTTTGACGGTGCTGTGGCTCGCGGCGACGTGCAGGCAGGATTCGCCCTGCCCGCAGTACGAGGACCTCCGCCATGAGTGCTGGTGCATATCCAGATCCTTCACTGGTCGGCGATCAGGCTGTGGATGAAGTCCCGGGACTTGTCCGGCGCCAGGGCCACGGCCTCCATGCGTGCCAGCAGGAGGCGGTAGGCCTCCAACTCCGCCTCGGCATCCACCAGAACAGGGCCGTGCGACTGATCCAGCGAAACCGTGTCGAGGCGGGGCACCGAGCCGTGCACGTACAGGATGGTCTGCCCGGACCCGGGATAGGCGCCGATGGCGAACGGGATCACCTGGACCGAGATGTGTTCCCGCTCGCTCTGCTCAACCAGATGTCGAAGCTGGTTCCTGGCGACGGCAGGTCCGCCGACCGGCACGCGGAGGGCAGCTTCATGAATGACTGCCCGGTACGTCGGCGGGCTTGGTCGGTCAAGGAGGGCCTGGCGCTGAAGTCGGTGACTCACTCGGTGCTCAATGTCCGAACGAGAGAACTCCGGCACCACCTGCCGGAAGATCTCGCGGGCATGGTCCGTGGTCTGGAGGAGACCCGGGACATGGGACGTATTGGCGGACCGCAGCCCTGTCGCGTGGTGCTCCAGTTCTGCGATGTCCAGCAAGGGGGAGGGCAGGACCTCGCGGAACGTCTCCCACCAGCCCGATGAGCGTTCCCCGGCGAGATCGAGCAGCCCTGCGATGTACGTGGGGTCCGAGCAACGATAGTTGCGAGCCATGGCCCGAAGCCGTTCCGCGCTCACGCCGAAACGGCTCGCCTCGATGTTGCTGAGCTGAGCCTGGCTGATCCCGAGCAGCCGGGCGCCGTCAGTGGCCGTGAGCCCGGCGCGTTCTCGCAACCGACGCAACTCGGCCCCAAGGCGCAGGCGCCGCACGCCGGGGGTGCTTCTGGACGCCATGTGTCAACCCTCCTTGATCAGGAACATGTTGGCAACGTCACTCACACGAGTGCATATCTCAATCGATTGCCGATCTCGCAAATATTTTATGTCTCGTGCCGCTAATTTGGACCCAGGCCACTCGCCCGGAAGTACCCCGCTCGACGGAGCGGCCTCGTCACCGGGCACATCGAAGCGCACCCTCCAACCTCCCTCCGTGATCGGAGACTTCCATGGTCAGTGCCACGGTATCCCCGCCCTGGGCGTACACCCTCCAACTCCCGCAGGATCCCCGCGCTCCCGGCGTGGCCCGCTCCACTCTCCGCACCGTCTTGCGCGTGCACGGCATGCGCGAACTCACCGAGGTGGCGGAACTGTTGGCGAGCGAGCTGGTCACCAACGCGTACCTGTACTCCTCAGGGGCCTACTCCCTGCGCCTGCACGACGCCGGGCGCAGCCGTGTCCGGCTGAGCGTGTGGGACACCAACCCGCACATCCCCGCCCCTTTCCGATGGAACGCCGAAGCACCGGAGGAGCTCGCCGAACGCGGGCGGGGGCTGTACCTCGTCACCCTCTACGCGGAGAGCTGGGGCGCCCACCCCATGGGGACCGGACTGCCGGGCCAGGGCGGCAAACTGCTCTGGGTGGAATGCGCCGCCAAGACGGAGGAGGCTCCGTCGTACGGCGCTCGGTGAACCGGAACCCGCCGAAGGCCTGCGCCGCGTCCTTGCCGCAAACAGGGCACGCCACCGGTTGTGGTCAAGATCCGCCGGGTTACGGGTCTGTCCCAGCGAGCAACAGGCGCGAACAGGTGCGGAACGGTGGCGGGAACCGCCGTCCCGGCCGGTCGGCGGCGTGCCCCGGCGGGGTGCGCCCGGTGGTGGTGCGCGTTGTGCCTGGCTGTGCGTGTAACAGGAGCGTATTAGGGGCTGGTTGGGCGGAACGGTTCACTGGGCCGGACGTGTCCTGGTGATCAGAAACGCTCGCTCGTACCGACTCGTACCGACTCGTACCGAGCAGCCGGCACCCCCCACCGATACTGAGGAAGAAACGATGCGCGTTCGCAAGCTCACCTTCGCCGCCCTGGCCGTTGTCGCGGGTCTCTCGCTCACGGCCTGTCAGAACAACGATGACGGCACGGCACAGAACGACTCGTCGTCCGCGTCCACCGCGTCGTCCACGTCCACCTCGGGCAATGGTTCGGGATCGGACGGTGGTTCGGGCTCGGGCGGTTCGGATCAGGGCGACGGGAAGGGCTCCGCCGGGAAGAGCTCCGGCGTGAAGAGCTCCGGCGGGCAGGGCACGGCTGCCGGGACCGGCTCCAACGAGAGCGGCAAGGTCGGCAAGTGCCGCACCGACGAGCTGGAGATCACGGCGACGGACAGCACCATCGGTGGCGACACCGAGGGGACCGTCGCGGTGGAGCTGAAGAACGGCGGCGGCCGGGACTGCGTGCTCTCCGGGTACGCGGGCGTCGACCTGAAGACCAGCGCGGGGTCGCTGTCCGCGAAGCGCACGGGTGAGAAGGCCACCCCGATGACCCTCAAGGACGGGAAGTCGGTGTACTTCGGCATCAACTACCCGATCAACAAGTCGGGCGGCTCCGGCGTCCGCATCACGGGCCTGGTGGTGACCCCGCCGGACGAGACGAAGTCGGTCACCCTCGACTGGCCGGGCGCCGGCACGCTGCCCGCCACGGACGGCTCCGGCTCCCCGGTGAAGGTCGGCCCGATGGGCAGCGCCGGTCAGGGCGAGGGCTGACCCGGGCACCACGGGATCCGTCCGGGCCGCGCGCGGGCGGAGCCACAGGCGGATCGCTGCAGCGGTGACTGTGCCGTGGAAGACGTAGGCCCGCTTGTCGTGACTTCCGACTCCCTCGTCGGGGGATCGCGAACGGGGGTGGGCCTACGTCCCCGTGACGTAAGCGTTCCAGATCCGGAGCGGGAAGACATTGCCGCGTCCCGAATCGGGTCCGCCCACACCCTGCATTCCCAGCAGTTGAGGGGTGCCCGGCTTGCTGCGGAACATCGTGACGGCCGTGGTCAGCCCTTCGGTGTGGCCGATGAACCAGGCCGACTTCATCCGGTCGTCCTCGCCGGTCGCGCCCGCCGAGAGGTCGTCGGCAGCCTTGGGCCTGGCGAACGTGGCGAACTTCCCGTCCCGACCCAGCCGCGTCCAGGCCACCATCCCCAGGGTGTTGTTCACATCGTTGGCCACCGAGGCGTCCATCGCGCGCCGCAGCTCGGGCTTCCCGAAGCCCTCGACCACCTCGCCGTCCCGGGTCATCCTGGTCACCGAGTAGGGATCGGCCCTCATACCGTCGTTACTGAAGGCGGTGTACGCGTCCGCCATCCTGACCGCGCTCGGTGTGGACGTGCCGAGGGGAAAGGACTTGTCCAGGCGGGCCAGGCTCTCCTCGTGCAGCCCGGCCGATACCGCCAGTTCCTTCACCTTCTTCAGCCCGATGGCCTTGCCGAGCAGCACGAAGGTTGCGTTGGACGACTTGACCAGCGCATCGCGCAAGGGCGTCGGCGCCGTGACCATCACCTGGCCGGGACCGGCACCCGGCGGGGCGGGGGGCGCCGCGTACGGGCCGTCCTTGATCAGACGCCCCTCACTGTCGTAGCCGCTGTCCAAGGTGATCCCGTCGCCGTGCTGAAGGGCCGCTGCCAGCACGAAGGGCTTGAAGGCCGAGCCGACGGGGACGCCCGCGGTGTCGGCGTTGTTGGCGAAGTGGGTGACCGCGTCGGCTCCGCCGTACACCGCGACCACGGCCCCGTCGGACCGCACGGATGCGGCGCCGACCTCGACGTACTTGTCCTCGGGGCGCTTCTCGGGGTCGAGGTCGCGCTTGCGCACGCTCCGCACGGCCCGTTCCAGCTGCCCCACCCTGGCCTTGTCGAAGGTGGTGTGCACCCGGTAGCCGCCCCGGAAGAGGTCCTTGTTCGTGAGGCCCGAGCGCTTCTTGATGTACTTGTTGGCGATGTCGACGAGATAGCCGGTCTGGCCGCCGAGGCTGGTCGGCTTGGCGGCCGGCTTCGGCTCGGGAAACTTCTGGTACGCGGCCCGCTCGGCCTTCGTCATCGTGCCGATCTCCACCTGCCGGTCGAGGATCCACTTCCAGCGGGCGACGGCGCGTTCGTGGTTGCCTTCGCCGCCCGCGGGGTCGTACTGCTCCGCCCCCTTGAGCAGGGACGCGAGCAGCGCCGCCTGGCTGGGGTCGAGGTCCTTGGCGGGGATTCCGTAATACGCGTGTGCCGCTGCCTGGATGCCGTAGGCGCCGCGGCCGAACCAGCTGGTGTTCAGATATCCCTGGAGGATCTCCTCCTTGCTCTGCTTGTTGCTCAGCTTCAGCGAGATGAAGAACTCCTTGAACTTCCGGGTGGCCGACTGCTCCTGGCTGAGATAGGTGTTCTTCACGTACTGCTGGGTGATGGTGGAGCCGCCCTGGGTCTCACCGCCTTCGACCATGCTGACGGCCGCGCGGGCGATCCCCTTCGCCGATACCCCCGAGTCGGAGTAGAAGGTCTCGTTCTCGGCGGCGATGACCGCGTGCTCCACCGAATCGGGTATGTCGGCGAGCGTGACGTTCTGCCGATCGACCGCGCCCACGCTCACCATCTGGCTGCCGTCCGCCCAGTAGTAGACGGTGCCCTGCCTGCGCGCCTCGGCGTTCTCGTCCGGGATGTCGACGGATGCGTAGACCACGGCGAACAGCCCGGCCAGCGCTCCGGATCCGAACAGGATCCCGCTCAGCACCTGCCGCCACGAAGGGACCCAGCGGCGCCAGTTGCCTCTCCCCCGGCGGGGGTAGTCGACACGGAGGCCGCAAAGGCGGATCGGGCGGATGGGGCGTCGGGCCATGCTCCGGCTCCTCGTTCACTGTCCCGCACCGGTGTGGTGCGGGCTTGTGAGAGGAGATGTTCCGGATCGCGATCAGGTTGTCTCGAAGCCCCGTCCGACACGGGTGACGAACCGAGGACAGAGCACAACGGCCGTCGGCAGCCGGTGGATCGGGGTCGCTGGCCCGCCGCGGGAGCGTCCGGAGGCGTGGTCGCCCGGCGCTCTGGATCCGCCCCCGCCGAAAGCCCTACGCCGCGTCCCCGTCCAGGTACCCGTCCAGCCAGGGCGGGAACTCCGTCAGCGACGACAGGACGACGTCCGCCCCCGCCGCCCGGAGCTCCTCCGCGTCGCACGGGCCCGTGGCGACCGCGACCGACAGCGCCCCTGCCGTGCGGGCGCCGCGTACGTCGCCGGTGTGGTCGCCCACGTACACCTGCGCGCCGTGCTCGCGCAGCGCCTGGCCCTTGGCCTCCGCCCACAGGCCGCCGATGAGCGCGTCGGG
The DNA here is from genome assembly GCF_040643055.1 of Streptomyces sp. NPDC047515. Taxonomy (NCBI): domain Bacteria; kingdom Bacillati; phylum Actinomycetota; class Actinomycetes; order Kitasatosporales; family Streptomycetaceae; genus Streptomyces; species Streptomyces sp. NPDC047515. Next base: position 58,002 of record NZ_JBEYTM010000010.1, on the reverse strand, counting down.
CTCGATCCCGAGGTGGGCGAGGTGGAGCTCCGCGCTCGGCCGGTGCTTGGCCGTGACGACTATCGCCCGGCCGCCCCGCTCACGGATCGCCGCGACCGACTCCCGGGCGCCCGGCAGCACGGGGCTCGGGGTGATGGCGTAGGTGGGATAGATCTCCCGGTAGCGGTCGGCGGTGGCGGCCACCGCGTCGGCCGGGAACCAGTTGCGCAGCTCGTCGTCGACCGGCGGCCCGAGCCTGCTCACCACCAGGTCGGCATCGATCGGCGTCCCCGTCTCGGCGGAAAGCGCCAGGTAGGCGGCCTTGATGCCGGGCCGGGTGTCGATGAGCGTCATGTCGAGGTCGAAGCCGACCGTCAGCGGGTGCGAAGGCATGAAGCCCATTGTCGCGCGTGGCGGATGCCGGGCGTTCGCGGTACGGGCCCTCGGACGCCGAACCGGCGGTGCTTAGACTTAGCCAAGCCTAACTTTGCTTCGCCTTTCGATTGGGTCCCATGTCAGCCGCCGCACCACGCCGCCCCGGACGCGCACTCGCGACGGCGGCGGCCGTTGCGGCGCTGCTGGTGGCGGTCCTTCTCAGTCTCGCCGTGGGGGCCCGTTCCATACCCCCGTCCGAGGTGATCGACGCCCTGCTGCACGGCGGGCACTCCGACTCCGCCGAAGTCATCCGGAACATGCGGGTACCGCGCACCCTGATCGGGCTGATGGTCGGCGCGGCACTGGCCCTCGCGGGCACGGTGCTCCAGGGCATCACCCGTAACCCCATCGCCGACCCTGGCATCCTCGGCATCAGCCAGGGCGCCTCGGTGGGCGTGGTGCTGGCCATCGCGTACGCCGGAATCCACACCCTGACGGGGTACGCGTGGTTCGCGTTCGCGGGGGCCGCGATCGCCTCGGTCGCCGTGTACGCCGTCGCCTCCGGCGGGCGCGGGGGCGCCACCCCCGTGAAGCTCGCCCTCGGCGGCGCCGCGATCAACGCGCTGCTGGTGTCGGTGACGATGGCGGTGCTGACGACCAAGGCGTCCGCGCTGGACGAGTTCCGTTTCTGGCAGGTCGGCTCGATCGCCGGGCGCGAGGCCGATGTGGCCCAGCAGATCTGGCCGTTCATGCTGGTCGGGACCGTGCTCGTGCTGTCCGTCGCCCGAGGGCTGGATGCGCTGGCCCTCGGCGAGGACGTGGCGAAGGGCCTCGGGCAGAAGGTCGCGACGGTACGGATCGTCGGCGGCGTCGGGGCCACCGTGCTGACCGGTGTCGGTGTCGCGGCGGCCGGTCCGATCGCGTTCATCGGGCTCGCCGTCCCGCACATCGCCCGCGCGATCGTCGGCAGCGACCACCGCTGGGTGCTGCCGATGGCGGCGCTGATCGGACCCGTCATGCTGCTCGTCTCCGATGTCATCGGCCGTGTCCTCTTCCCGCCGAGCGAGGTCCCGGCGGGCGTGATGACGGCACTGATCGGTGTTCCGTTCCTGGTCGTGCTGGTGCGCCGGAAGGCGGTGCCCGCATGAGCGCGGACACGGCCGCCCGGGTGCGGCCCGCCGGGTACCACGTCGTACGCATCGGGGCGCGGGGCCGGTTCCTGCTGCACCGGCGCGCGGCCGTCGTCGCCGCCGCCCTCCTCGTCGTGCTGGCCGCCCTCTGTGTCGCGTACCTCTGCGTCGGCGAGAGCTTCGTCGCGCCCGGCGAGGTCGTGAAGGTGATCCTCGGACAGCCGTCCCCCGACGAGCTGGTCGTCGGCACGCTGCGGCTGCCGCGGATGGTCGTGGGGCTGCTGGTCGGCGCGGCGTTCGGGATCGCCGGTGCGCTGATCCAGACCGTCGCCCGCAATCCGCTGGCCAGCCCCGACATCATCGGCATCAGCCAGGGGGCGAGCGCTCTCACGGTCGGCGCGATGACCTTCGGCGTCACCTCGTACACCGTGCTGCCGTATCTGTCCGTCATCGGCGGGGTGGCCGCGGCGGCGCTGGTGTACGTCTTCGCCTGGCGCGGCGGGCTGCACGCCACCCGCTTCGTCCTCATCGGCATCGGCTTCGCCATCGCGCTGCGGTCGGTCACCACGCTGTTCATGACGAAAGGCGACTATCTCGTCGCCCAGCAGGCGCAGGTCTGGATGACCGGCTCGCTCAACGGCCGCGGCTGGTCCGAGGCCGCACCGATCGGCTGGACGCTGCTGATCCTCCTGCCGGCCGTCCTGTGGGCGGCGCGGGCCCAGCGCACCGTCTCGATGGACGACGACACCACGACGGCGCTCGGGGTGCGTCTGGGACGCGTACGGCTGGGGCTCGTCGCCCTCGGCGTGATCCTGGCGTCCGTGGCGACCGGGACGGCCGGGCCGGTCGACTTCGTGGCGCTGCTCGCCCCGCAGATCGCCCGCCGGATGACCCGTACCGCGCAGATCCCGCTGTTCTGCTCGGCGCTGCTCGGCGCGGTGATCGTGGTCTTCGCGGATCTGCTGGCGCGCAAGCTCTTCTCGCCCACCGAGCTTCCGGTGGGCGTTCTGACGGCGGCGGTCGGCGCCCCGTATCTGATCTGGCTGATCGTCCGAGGCCACGGCGGCGGTCGCGGCCGTAGTGGAGGCACCGCATGAGCTCGACCCGTACGTCCGACGCGTCCGACGCGCCCGAGGCCGCGGCGACCGCGACCGGCCGGCTCGCCGCACGGGGGCTGACCCTCGCGTACGAGGACCGCACCGTCGTGCGGGAGCTGGACCTCGACGTGCCCGACGGCCGGGTCACCGTGATCGTCGGGCCGAACGCCTGCGGCAAGTCGACCACCCTGCGCGCGCTCGGCCGGCTCCTCAAGCCGCGCGGCGGGGCGGTGCTCCTGGACGGCACCGAGCTGTCGAGGATCCCCACGCGGAGGATCGCCCAGTCGATCGGGCTGCTGCCGCAGACCCCGGTGGCCCCCGAGGCGATCACCGTCTGTGACCTCGTCGCCCGTGGCCGGCAGCCGCATCAGCACTGGTGGCAGCAGTGGTCCCAGGAGGACGAGCGGGCGGTGACGGACGCCATGGAGCGTACGGACATCACCGCGCTCGGCGACCGGTCCGTGGACGAGCTGTCCGGCGGGCAGCGCCAGCGGGTCTGGATCGCGATGGCGCTCGCCCAGGAGACCGATCTGCTGCTGCTCGACGAGCCGACCACGTACCTCGACATCGCGCACCAGGTGGAGGTCCTGGACCTGGTGCGCCGACTGACCGCCCCGGCGGCGGACGGCACCCGCGGCCGGACCGTCGTCACCGTGCTCCACGACCTCAACCAGGCCGCCCGGTACGCGGACCACCTGGTCGCCATGAAGGCGGGCCGGATCGTCGCCGAGGGCCACCCGAACGACATCGTGACCGCCGCTCTCGTGCGCGAGGTCTTCGGCCTGGACGCGGTGATCGTCCCGTGCCCGGTGACGGGTTCGCCGCTCGTGGTGCCGGGTGCGCCGTGGCAGGCCACGCCGACGGCGTGAACGCGCGGCCCGCTCCCGGCGGGTGAGTGCCCGCCGGAACGGCTGCCCGACGCCGCGGGCCATCCGCCCTCGCCGGGCGCCCGGGGCCCGGCTCACCGCCGACATCGGCATCTACGGCAAGCAGAACTACATCGGCTCGATCCTCGCCGACGTCGGCATGGGCCGCCCCGCGATCACCGACAAGGCCAAGGACGGCTTCTCGTACGACGTGTCCCCCGAGAAGACCGACCTCGCGGACGCGGATGTCGTCTTCACGTCGACGTACGGCGACCCGGACAAGGCGGGGGCGACGAAGACGATGAGCGGCGGCCTGTGGAAGGGGCTGACGGCGTCCAGGAACGGAAAGGTCTTCAAGGTCGACGACCGGCTGTGGAGCGCGGGCATCGGCTACACGGCCGCGGACCGGATCCTCGACGAGTTCAGGGCGAAGACGACCGGCTGACGCGCGGCCTCACGACCGTGGCCTCCGCGACCGCCACACCAGGTAGAGCGCGGAGGCGACGGCCGCCCCCCGCAGCACCCACGGCCATGTCTGGCCGATCACCTCGTTCATCTGCCCGGTCCCGATGGGTTCGCCCCAGCGGCCCGCCGTCCGGCCCCACAGCCAGACCAGGGCGCCCGCCACGACCACGCCCGGCAGCCCCATCGCGGCCCACTTCGCCTCCGCGCGGGAGAGCTTGCGTGAGCTGTACGCCAGCAGCCAGCCGCCGGCCAGGGCCGGCCAGGAGCCCATCACGGCGCCCGCGACCAGCAGCGCGGCGGCGAGCAGCAACAAGGGGTGGGAGAAGCCGCGACCCGTCGCCCCGCCCTCGCGCGCGGCGCGGCGGCCGAGCCTCGGGAACCGTCGGCGGCGCGGGGCCTCGCCGGGACCGTCGTCCTCGGTGAGGCCGTCACCACCGTCCGGCTCGTCGTGCTCCGGTTCACCGTCGCCCGCGCGCGGACGCGGCACGGCGCCCCCGTCCGGAGCCGGCGGCTTCATCATGTCCGGGATCTCGACGCCGCCGAAGAACCCCGGCACATCGACCCCGTCACCGAACGGCGTCGGCTCGACGCGCCACCAGTCCGGCTCGTTCCCGGACCGGCCCAGCTCGTCCGATCCGGCCATGTGCGGCGGCGAGGGCACCCGCCCGGCCGGTTCCGGAGCCGCGGACTCCGCGGACTCGCCGGCGTGTCCCGGCTCTTCGTCCGGGAACTCCCCGCCCGAGGTCTTTGCCTGCACCCGCGACGCGCCCCGGCCTGAACCCTCTTTCCGGAGCATTCCCCTGCGCGGCCGGGGGATGCCGCTGCCCTCCTGCGCGGCAGGTGCCGGCCCCTGCGGCAACTCCACCGTGCCGTCCGCCGACGCGGCCGCCGCGGCGACCAGTTCGTCCGGCGTGCCGAGCCTCCCGATGATGCGGCGGACCGCCGCCGGGGTGTCCCCGGACTGCTTTCCGCGCTGCCGGTCGATCTCGCCCCGGAGCGTCGCGACGAGCCTCATCCGGGCGCCCGAGGACAGCTGTTGCTGCTGCGCCAGGTCCCCGACCCGGCTCAGATAGTCGTAGACGAGCTGGTCGCTCTCGATGCCCACGCGATGGTTCCCCTCTGCGGCCCTGCACCGACGGTAGCGCCCTCGGGCCTGTCCGGAGCGACTACCGTGGGACGGATGGGGACGACCACACCACCGCGGACGCTCGCCGAGGCTCTCCGCGCCCGGGACGAGAAATCGCTGGCGGGGCTGCTGCGCGCCCGCCCCGATCTCCTCACCCCCGTGCCGGGCGACATCACCCAGCTCGCGACGAGAGCCGGCACGCGCGCCTCCGTCGTACGCGCGCTGGAACACCTCGACCGGTTCTCCCTGCAGACCGCCGAGGCGCTCGCCGTGGCGCCCGACCCCGCACCGTACGAGACCCTGCTCCGCCTGCTCACCGGCGACGGCCGGGACGACGGCGAGCACCGGGGCGACGCGGACACGGCGATCGCGGACGCGCTGCCCGCCGCCCTGGACACGCTGCGCGAACAGGCCCTCGTCTGGGGCGAGGACGACCGGCTGCGACTGGTGCGCACCGCGCGCGAACTCCTCGCGCCGTCCCCCCAGCACCCCTCCCCCACCGGCCTGGGTCCGACCGTCGCGGAGGCGACCGCCGGGATGTCGCCGGGCCGCCTCCAGGAGATCCTGGCGGCGGCCGGTCTGCCCGCCACCCACGACCCGGTCTCCGCCGTGACGGCCCTGTCGGCACTCTTCACCGACCGGGCCAGGATGGGCGAGCTGCTGGACACCGCCCCCGCCGAGGCCCTGTCCGTACTGGACCGGCTGGTGTGGGGACCGCCGTACGGGGAAGTGACCCCGAACCCCACCCCGCCGGTGAAATGGCTGCGCGACCACGGGCTGCTGCTGCCCGTGTCGACCCGCACCGTGGTGCTGCCGCGCGAGGCCGCCCTGCATCTGCGGGCCGGGCGCGCCCACCGCGTGCCCGAACCGCGGCCGCCGGCCGTGGAGGCGGTCGCCGGCCGTGATCCCCAGGCTGTGGACAGCGCCGCGGCCGGCCAGGCGTTCCTGGCGGTGGCCACCGTCGAGGAGCTGCTGAAGGGCTGGAACGGCGGCGGGCCCGCGATACTGCGTGCCGGCGGCCTCAGTGTCCGCGACCTGAAGCGGACCGCCACCGCCCTCGACGTCTCCGAGCCCGTCGCCGCGTTCTGGACCGAACTCGCCTACGCGGCCGGGCTGCTGGCCTCCGACGGCGAGGCCGACGAACGGTACGCGCCGACGCCCGCCTACGACGACTGGGCCGAACTCCCCGCCCAGGACCGCTGGGCGCGCCTCGCCGCCGCCTGGCTCGCCGCGACCCGTACCCCCGGCCTGGTCGGCGGCCAGGACGCCAAGGGCCGGGCCCTGTCCGCCCTCGGCCCCGACCTCGACCGCTCCGCCGCCCCCGAGATCCGCCACCGGGTCCTGGCCCTCCTCGCCTCCCTGGAGCCGGGCACCGCCCCCGACCCGGAGACCGTCCTCGCCAGGCTCCGCTGGGAACGCCCGCTGCGCGGCGCGTCCGCCTCCGCCGGGGGCACCACCGACCTGCGGTCCCGGATCGCCCTGTGGACGCTCAACGAGTCCGAACTCCTCGGCATCACCGGCCGCGGCGCACTCGCCGCGCACACCCGCGCCCTGCTCGACTCCGGCCCCGACGGGGCCGCCGCGCTGCTCGCGCCCCTCATCCCGGAACCCCTGGACCACGTCCTGCTCCAGGCCGACCTGACGGCCGTCGCCCCCGGTCCGCTGGAGCGCCCGCTGGCGGACATGCTCTCCGCCCTCGCGGACATCGAGTCGAAGGGCGGCGCGACGGTCTACCGCTTCACCCCCGGCTCCGTTCGCCGGGCCCTGGACGCCGGACAGTCCGCCGCCGATCTGCACGCCTTCCTCTCCACCCACAGCCGTACGCCGGTGCCGCAGCCGCTCAGCTACCTCATCGACGACGTCGCCCGCCGCCACGGCCATCTGCGGATCGGCGCCGCCTCCTCGTACGTACGCTGCGACGACGAGGCCATGCTGAACGAGATCCTCGCCGACAAACGCTCGGCCACCCTGCGCCTGCGCCGTCTGGCACCGACGGCCCTGGCTGCCCAGGTCGATCCGGCGTCCCTGCTCGAAGGGCTGCGCGAGATGGGCTACGCGCCGGCCGCCGAGTCCGCCGAGGGCGACGTCCTGATCACCCGCGCGGGCGCCCGCCGCACCCCGCCCCGCACGCCCCCCGTCCCCGTGCCCGAGGGCCCGCCGGTCCCGGACGCGACCCTGCTCGGCGCGGCGGTCCGGGCGATCCGCGCCGGGGACACGGCCGCCACGGTGGTCCGCAAGGACCCGGCCGACGCGCCCGCCGCCACGCCCGGCGCCCTGCCCCGTACGACCTCCGCCGAGACCCTCGCCACCGTCCAGGCGGCCGCGATGACCGGCTCGGCGCTCTGGATCGGCTACGTCAACGCGGACGGCGCGGCCAGCCAGCGCGTCATCGCCCCGGTCCGGGTCGAGGGCGGCTTCGTCACGGCGTACGACCACACGGCGGACGAGGTCCGCACATACCCGCTGCACCGGATCACCGGAGTCGCCGAACTGGCCGACGACGCCACGTCCTGAATCGCCCGCGATCACCCGTCGCCCGGCACCCCGCACGGGCGTCGTGCCCGGCCGGTGGGATCCGGCCGGTCCGGACCGACGGCCCCGTGCCCGGCGACGCGACGCGCCCGCACCGCCGGATGCGGCACACTGGACGTTTGGCCGTTCCCGGCCGTCCCCGCAGCAGAAAGGGCTGACGCGCGTGAGTGGACCCCTCATCGTCCAGAGCGACAAAACACTGCTCCTGGAAGTCGACCACGACCAGGCCGACGCCTGCCGGCGGGCCATCGCGCCCTTCGCCGAGCTGGAGCGGGCGCCCGAGCACATCCACACCTACCGGCTGACCCCGCTCGGGCTGTGGAACGCGCGCGCCGCCGGGCACGACGCCGAGCAGGTCGTCGACGCGCTCGTGCAGTACTCGCGCTACCCCGTTCCGCACGCGCTGCTCGTCGACATCGCCGAGACGATGGCCCGGTACGGCCGCCTCACGCTCTCCAAGCATCCGGTGCACGGTCTGGTGCTGACCTCCACCGACCGCCCCGTGCTGGAGGAGATCCTCCGGTCGAAGAAGGTCCAGCCGCTGGTCGGGGTGCGGATCGACCCGGACACCGTCGCCGTGCACCCCTCGGAGCGCGGGCAGATCAAGCAGACGTTGCTGAAGCTGGGCTGGCCCGCCGAGGACCTCGCGGGCTATGTGGACGGCGAGGCGCACCCCATCGAGCTCGCGGAGGACGGCTGGGCGCTGCGGCCGTACCAGAAGCAGGCCGTCGAGGGGTTCTGGCACGGTGGCTCGGGTGTCGTCGTACTGCCCTGCGGTGCGGGCAAGACGCTGGTCGGGGCCGGTGCGATGGCACAGGCCAAGGCGACCACGCTGATCCTGGTGACGAACACCGTCTCGGCGCGGCAGTGGAAGCACGAGCTGGTGAAACGGACCTCGCTGACCGAGGACGAGATCGGCGAGTACAGCGGTACGCGCAAGGAGATCCGGCCGGTCACCATCGCCACGTACCAGGTGCTGACGACCCGCCGGAAGGGGGTCTACCCGCATCTGGAGCTGTTCGACTCCCGCGACTGGGGTCTGGTGATCTACGACGAGGTGCATCTGCTGCCCGCCCCCGTCTTCAAGTTCACCGCCGACCTGCAGGCCCGGCGGCGCCTCGGCCTGACCGCGACGCTGGTGCGCGAGGACGGCCGCGAGTCGGACGTCTTCTCGCTGATCGGGCCCAAGCGGTTCGACGCCCCGTGGAAGGAGATCGAGGCGCAGGGCTACATCGCGCCCGCCGACTGCGTCGAGGTGCGCGTCAATCTGACGGACTCGGAGCGGCTCGCGTACGCCACCGCGGAGACCGAGGAGAAGTACCGGTTCTGCGCGACGACCGCGACGAAGCGGAACGTGACCGAGGCGCTCGTACGCAAACACCGGGGCGAGCAGACCCTCGTCATCGGGCAGTACATCGACCAGCTCGACGAACTCGGTGAGCATCTGGACGCCCCGGTGATCAAGGGCGAGACGAGCAATGCCCAGCGCGAGAAGCTCTTCGACGCGTTCCGGGAGGGTGAGCTCAGCGTCCTCGTCGTGTCGAAGGTCGCGAACTTCTCCATCGACCTGCCGGAGGCGACCGTCGCCATTCAGGTGTCGGGGACGTTCGGTTCGCGACAGGAGGAGGCGCAGCGGCTCGGCCGGGTGCTGCGGCCGAAGGCCGACGGGCACGAGGCGCGCTTCTACTCGGTGGTCGCCCGCGACACGATCGACCAGGACTTCGCGGCGCACCGCCAGCGGTTCCTGGCCGAGCAGGGGTACGCGTACCGGATCGTGGACGCGGACGAACTGCTGGCCGACGGCTGAGGACACCTGCCGGGCCGGTCGACGGGCGCCGGGGGCCGGGGCCGGTCGGTGAGGACGGTGGCCGGGGTCGGGGTCGGCCGCTGGACGGTGACCGGGGACGGTCGTCGGTGCGGACGGCGGCCGGGCCGGTCGGTGGGCGCCGGGCCGCGTGCGGCACTCAGTGGTAGTGGCGGACGCCCGCCTCTTCGGCGTACTCGCCGAGGACCACGATGCCGAACGCGGCGCGGGCGTAGACCTTGACGGCGCGCAGGGCATCGCCGACGCGGTGGGTGTACGGGTGACCGGTGGCCGCCGTCGCGCCGTGCGCGGGACCGGTCCTGCGGGGGTTCAGGGAGACGGTGCTCATGTATTCCATGGTCCTGCGCCCGCCCCGTGAAGGCATCGGCCCGCGGGCGGAATCCCGAAGCGGTGCGTCCAGGCCTCCGGTCGCATGCCGTCCCCTACGGGGTGGACCCGGATCCTCGTCCTTGTCCGGCGGGCCGGGGCCCGGCTCCGGGCTCCCGACTCCGGGCCCCGGGCTCCGGGCTCTGCCCCGATCCGATCCGCCGGACGGGACCTTAATTCGTTCGCCCCCGCCGGGGGCGGTCGATACAATCGCCGGTCTGCCCGCCTCCCGCACCGTGGTACCGGCCTTCGCCGGCAGCCGGGGGAGCGCCGCCGACCGGACGGAAACCGGCCGACAGCCGTACGCGCGCCCGCGCGCGCATCCCGTGATCGATCCCCGAGCGGACCGCATCGCCCCGACCCGTGGCCGGAGCGAGGTGCGGTCCGCCGTCCTGCGTTGAAAAGCCGGAGGCAACACCGTGCCCGCGCACGAACACGAAAGCGACACCACCAACGATCCCCTGGCTCGTGAACGCGCCCATCTCACCGCGTCCCGCTCCGCGTTGCGCGCCATGCGCGAGGACGCCCAGGCTCTCGACATCCGTGACGTCACCGCGAACTGGGTGAACGCGGCCGTTCTGCAGGCCCAGATCGACGAGCGCATCAAGTCGCTCGCCGATCTCGCCCATACGCCTCTCTTCTTCGGGCGCCTGGACTATCTGCACGCGGTCGGTGCGGAACAGGCCGAGGGCGCCGAGGGCGAGCAGTTCTACATCGGGCGCCGCCACGTCCACGACGCCGACGGCGACCCGATGGTCATCGACTGGCGCGCGCCCGTCTCGCAGCCGTTCTACCGGGCGTCCAGGAAGGATCCCCAGGACGTCGGCCGGCGCCGCCGCTTCGGCTACACCGGCGGTGAGCTGACCGCGTACGAGGACGAGCACCTCGACGACCCCGCCGAGGCCGAGCAGACCAGCAAGCTCCTCCAGGCGGAGATCGAGCGGCCGCGTGTCGGGCCGATGCGTGACATCGTCGCGACGATCCAGCCCGAGCAGGACGAGATCGTCCGCAGCGGTCTCGGCGGGACGGTCTGCGTGCAGGGCGGGCCCGGCACCGGCAAGACGGCCGTCGGCCTGCACCGTGTCGCGTATCTGCTCTACGCGCACCGCGAGCGCCTCGCCCGTACCGGCACGCTGGTCATCGGGCCGAACCGTTCGTTCCTCCACTACATCGAGCAGGTGCTCCCGGCCCTCGGTGAGCTGGAGGTGAAGCAGGCGACCGTCGACGACCTGGTGGCGGCGGGCATCGAGGTGCGCGGCACGGACTCGGCGGCCGCCGCCGTCGTCAAGGGCGACGCCAGGATGGCGGAGGTACTGCGGCGGGCGATCCGTTCGCATGTGACGCCGCCGACGGAGCCGGTGATGGTGGTGCGCGGTTCGCGCCGCTGGCGGGTGCCGGCGTACGAGCTGGAGGAGATCGTCACCGAGCTGCTGGCCCGTGACATGCGGTACGGGGCCGCCCATGAGGCGCTCCCGCAGCGCATCGCGCACTCCGTCCTGGTCCGGATGGAGGAGGCGGGCGAGGCGCCCGACGACCGGGTGCAGAACGCGGTGGCCCGCACCCCCGCCGTGAAGGCGGCCGTGAAGGCGATCTGGCCTGCCGTCGAACCGGCCAAGGTGGTGCTGCGACTGCTGTCGGACGCGGAGTTCCTGGCCGCGCACGCGGCGGGGCTGCTCACCGAGGACGAGCAGAAGACGATCCTGTGGACCAGGCCGGCCCGCAGCGTGAAGTCCGCGAAGTGGTCGGCGGCGGACGCGGTGCTGATCGACGAGGCAGGCGATCTGGTGGCGCGTACGCACTCGCTCGGCCATGTCGTGCTCGACGAGGCGCAGGACCTGTCCCCCATGCAGTACCGGGCGGTGGGCCGCCGGTGCACGACGGGTTCGGCGACGGTCCTCGGCGATCTCGCGCAGGGCACGACGCCGTGGTCGACGGAGAGCTGGGCGCAGGCCCTGCACCACCTGGGCAAGCCGGACGCGGTGGTCGAGGAGTTGACGGCGGGCTTCCGTGTGCCGCGCGAGGTGATCGCGTACGCGTCCCGGCTCCTGCCGGAGATCTCGCCGGGGCTCGCGGCGGTGGAGTCGGTGCGTGAGTCGCCGGGTTCGCTGGAGGTACGGCAGGTGGCCGGTCCGGCGGAGCTGGACGCGGCGGTGCTGGCGGCGTGCGAACAGTCGCTGACGCGAGAGGGGTCGATCGGCCTGATCGCGGCCGATGCGCGCGTTTTGGCGCTGGCGGACGCGCTGACCGCGGCGGGCCACGCGTATCTCTCCCCCGGTGAGGAGACGACCGCCGAGTCCCGGCTGACGCTGGTCCCGGCCTCGCTGGCGAAGGGCCTGGAGTACGACTACGTGGTACTGGACGAGCCGGCCGCGGTGGTGGACGGCGAACCCGACGAGCGCACGGGGCTGCGCCGGCTGTACGTGGCGCTGACGCGTGCGGTGTCGGGGCTGACGGTGGTGCACGCGGCGGCGTTGCCGGGAGAGCTGGCGTAGGAGCGGGTGGGGCGCCTGCGGCGGCGGGCCTGTTCCCCTGCCCGCCGCCGGGGCCACCCGGGGCGCCGCGCGGACCCCGTGCCTCCAACGCCGACGAGGCCGGATTCCGCCGGGCGGAGCCAGCCCGTCCGGCAACCACCGGCCGTCCGGCGTTCGAGGACGGAACCGTTCCGCCGGGTGAACCCGAACCCATGACCCGGGAGCACCCCGAACGCCGCCCCGGCTACGCGTCGAGCACCGTGCGCCATTCCCGTACCGCCGCCGCGTCCACCGGGCCCGACCAGCCGTGCGGGCGGGCCGCGCCGCCGATGTGCACCGCGTCGAGGCCCACGGCCAGCAGCTGCGGCAAGTGGTCCAGGCGGAGGCCGCCGCCCACCAGGATCTGCGGCTCGTACCCGGCCTCGCCCTTGCGGGCTGCCTCCACGAGCAGGGTCGGGATGCCGTCGTCCACGCCCTTCGGCGAGCCCGCGGTGAGGTACGTGTCGAGGCCCGGCATGTCCGCCAGCTGCTTGCGCAGGGCGTCGCGGTCGGCGGCCCGGTCGATCGCGCGGTGGAAGGTCCAGGGGCAGCCGTCCAGCTCGGCGACGAGCCGTTCGACGGCGACCAGGTCCGGATGCCCCTCGGCGTCGAGGAAGCCCAGCACGAACTCCTCGGCACCCTCCGCACGCAGTTCGCGCGCCTTGGCCACGAGCACATCGATGTCTCCGGCCGCGAAGCCGTCCGCCACCCTGAGCATCACCCGCAGCGGAATGTCCACCGCCGCCCGGATCTCCGCGAAGGTCGCACGGGACGGGGTCAGGCCGTCCGCCGCCATGTCGGTGACCAGCTCAAGGCGGTCCGCACCACCCGCCTGGGCGGCGACCGCGTCCTCCGCGTCGAGAGCGATCACCTCCAGGACTGCACGGTTGCTCATGGGATCCCAATCCTCCAGGAAGCGGCAATAGGTCTAGTCCAATGGCCAGCCTACGGGTCGGTCGACCGAGGACGCAGCCTCAATCCGACGTGAAGATACGTGAGGTCAGACGCATCCCGGGGGTCGGACGCGGACACTCCGGACCCCGACGAGAGATCCACCCTTGCGCTTCATAGGGCAGGGGGGTATACCTGAACATGCAATGCATACCCCCTAGGGGTATAAAACGTCTCCGCCAGGGAGGACATCGTGTCCGCGCACACCGCCACAACCGGCACCGGCTCCGGCACAGCCACCGGCACCACCGCAGAGGTCGAGCTCGCGATCGGCGGCATGACGTGCGCCTCCTGCGCGGCCCGTATCGAGAAGAAGCTCAACCGGATGGACGGCGTCGAGGCCACCGTCAATTACGCCACCGAGAAGGCCAAGGTCAGCTACCGGGGCGAGGACGTCTCCGTACAGGACCTGATCGCCACCGTCGAGAAGACCGGCTACACCGCGCACGAGCCCGCGCCCCCGGCGCCCACCGAGGCCGACGTCCCCGAGGCGGCGGCCGCCGAGCTGCGGCCGCTGCGGCAGCGGCTGATCACCGCCGTCGCGCTCGCCGTGCCGGTGATCGCGATGGCGATGGTTCCGGCGCTCCAGTTCGACTACTGGCAGTGGCTGTCGCTGACCCTGACGGCCCCCGTCGTCACGTACGCCGCATGGCCGTTCCACAGGGCCGCGTTCACCAACGCCAGGCACGGCGCGGCGACGATGGACACGCTGATCTCGGTCGGCACCTCGGCCGCGTTCCTCTGGTCGCTGTGGGCGCTGTTCTTCGGCACCGCCGGGATGACCGGCATGACGCACCCCTTCGAGCTGACCATCGGCCGGAGCGACGGCGCGGGCAACATCTATCTGGAGGCCGCCGCTGGCGTCACCGCCTTCATCCTGGCCGGGCGCTACTTCGAGGCCCGCTCCAAACGGAAGGCGGGCGCCGCCCTCAAGGCGCTGCTGGAGCTCGGCGCCAAGGAGGTGACCGTGCTGCGCGGCGGCCGCGAGGTGACCGTGCCGACCGCCGACCTCCAGGTCGGGGACCGGTTCCTGGTCCGGCCCGGCGAGAAGATCGCCACCGACGGCACCGTCGTGGAGGGCGCGTCGGCCGTGGACGCGTCGATGCTCACCGGCGAGTCCGTACCGGTGGAGGTCTCCGTCGGCGACTCCGTCACCGGCGCCACGCTCAACGCGGGCGGCCGGCTCGTCGTCGAGGCCACCCGGATCGGCGCCGACACCCAGCTGGCCCGGATGGCGAAGCTCGTCGAGGACGCGCAGAACGGCAAGGCGGCGGCCCAGCGTCTCGCGGACCGGATCTCGGCCGTCTTCGTCCCCGTCGTCATCGCCCTCGCACTCGGCACGCTCGGCTTCTGGCTCGGCAACGGCGCGGGCCTGACCGCCGCGTTCACGGCCGCCGTCGCCGTACTGATCATCGCCTGCCCCTGCGCCCTGGGCCTCGCCACTCCCACCGCCCTCATGGTCGGCACCGGGCGCGGCGCCCAGCTCGGCATCCTGATCAAGGGACCGGAGGTCCTGGAGAGCACCCGCCGCGTCGACACGATCGTCCTCGACAAGACGGGCACGGTCACCACCGGCCGGATGACCCTGCTGGACGTCCACACGGCGGACGGTACCGACGAGCGCGACGTGCTGCGGCTCGCGGGCGCCCTGGAGCACTCCTCGGAGCACCCCATCGCCCGGGCCGTCGCCGCCGGGGCCGCCGAGCGCACCGGCGCCGCCCTGCCCACCCACGAGGACTTCGCCAACATCGCGGGGCTCGGCGTGCAGGGTGTCGTCGAGGGGCACGCCGTCCTCGTCGGCCGGGAGCAGCTGCTCGCCGAGTGGGAGATCCACCTGCCGGTGGAGCTGGCCCGGCACAAGGCCGCGGCGGAGGCCGCCGGCCGGACGGCCATCGCGGTCGCCTGGGACGGCGAGGCGCGGGCGGTCCTCGAAGTCGCCGACGCGGTGAAGGACACCAGCGCGGAGGCCATTCGGCGGCTGCGGGCCCTGGGGCTGACCCCGATCCTGCTCACCGGTGACAACCGGGCGGTGGCCGAGGCGGTCGCGGCCGAGGTCGGGATCGAGAAGGTGTACGCGGAGGTCATGCCGGAGGACAAGGTCGACGTCGTCAAGGAACTCCAGGCCCAGGGCCGCTCGGTCGCCATGGTCGGTGACGGCGTCAACGACGCCGCGGCCCTCGCCCAGGCCGATCTGGGCCTGGCGATGGGTACGGGTACGGACGCCGCGATCGAGGCCGGCGACCTGACGCTGGTACGCGGGGACCTGCGGGCCGCGGCGGACGCCATCCGCCTCTCCCGCCGGACGCTGGGCACCATCCGTACGAACCTCTTCTGGGCCTTCGCCTACAACGTGGCCGCCCTGCCGCTCGCCGCGGCCGGACTGCTCAACCCGATGATCGCGGGCGCCGCGATGGCGTTCTCGTCGGTCTTCGTGGTCGGCAACTCGCTGCGGCTGCGGGGGTTCAAGGCGGCGGCGTAGCAAGCCGCCCACCGCGACGGGGGCCGACCTCGGCCCACCCGCACGAACCGCACCCGGGTTCCCGGCACCGCCTGTGCCGCGCCCGCGAGTGCGGTTTCGTGCACGACACCGACGACCGGGTGACCCCCGGTCGATCACGGGCACACGCCGGCGATGGTTCAACGATCCGAGTGTCGTGGAAGCGGCGCGGATCGGCCGGCCGCTTCCTGGCGCTCCGACTGCCGCCCCGTCAGCTCGCCGCCTCCGCAGGCCTCACCGGCATCCGCAGCCCTTAGGGTCGTCCCATGACCGACAGCTCGCGCGGCAGCGGAAGCAGCGGAAGCGGAAGCAGTGGCCACGAGGCGGGCAGTACCGATGCCGCTCTCCGGGACCGCTGGCGGGAGGCGCTCGTCGGGGCGCGGGGCGGGGCGTCCGAGCCCGATCCGGTGCCGTACGCCGACAATCTGCTGGCGCGCTGGGCCGAGCCGCAGCGGCGGTACCACACCACCGCGCACTTGGTCGCGGTGCTCGACCGCATCGACACGCTCGCCGCTCACGCGGCCGATGCGAACGCCGTGCGCCTCGCCGCCTGGTTCCACGACGCGGTCTACCGGCCCGACCGCTCCGAGAACGAGGAGCGCAGCGCCGCCCTCGCCGAACGCGCTCTGCCGGAGGCGGGCGTACCGGCCGACGTCACGACCGAGGTCGCCCGGCTCGTCCGGCTCACCGTCACGCACGATCCGGCGGACGGCGACACCGACGGCGAGGTGCTGTGCGACGCTGATCTGGCCATCCTGGCGGCGCCCCCGAAGGAGTACGCGGCCTACGCGGCGCAGGTGCGGGAGGAGTACGCCTTCGTGCCCGACGAGGCGTTCCGCGCGGGGCGGGCGACGGTGCTGCGCCAGCTGCTCGGACTGCCGCGGCTGTTCCGCACGCCGTACGGGGTGGAGCGGTGGGAACCGCGGGCGCGGCAGAATCTGCTGACCGAATGGGAGCTGCTCGGTCACTGAGCAACGCGGTGCGGCGGCAGCGTCGGGAATGCGACGCCGTCGACCGCTGTTGGCAGTTGTCATGCCCGACTCTGCCGCTCACCGCTCACGCATGCCACTTGCCGTGTACATTCTCGGCCTCTCCGTCTTCGCGCTGGGCACCAGCGAGTTCATGCTCTCCGGGCTGCTGCCGCCCATCGCCGACGACATGAACGTGTCCATTCCCCGGGCCGGACTCCTCATATCCGCCTTCGCGATCGGCATGGTGATCGGCGCCCCGCTGCTCGCCGTGGCCACGCTCCGGCTGCCCCGCCGCACCACACTGATCGCGCTGATCTCCGTCTTCGGACTCGGCCAGGTGGCGGGCGCGCTGGCCCCGACGTACGAAGTGCTCTTCGCCTCCCGTGTCGTGAGCGCCTTCGCCTGCGCCGGCTTCTGGGCGGTGGGGGCCGCGGTCGCCATCGCGATGGTGCCGGTGAACGCACGCGCCCGCGCGATGGCCGTGATGATCGGCGGCCTGTCGATCGCCAATGTGCTGGGTGTGCCCCTGGGCGCCTTTCTCGGTGAGAACCTCGGCTGGCGGTCGGCCTTCTGGGCCGTGGGTGCGGCGTCCGCCGTGGCGCTGGTCGGGGTGGCGACGCTGATTCCGCGGATCCCGCTGCCGGAGCAGAAGCCGCGGCTGAAGCAGGAGACGAGCATCTACCGGGACCGGCAGGTGTGGCTGTCGATCGTGATCACCGCGCTCGCGGCGGGCGGTGTCTTCTGCGCGTTCAGTTATCTGGCCCCGCTGCTGACGGACGTCGCCGGGCTGGACTCGGGCTGGGTGCCGACCGTGCTCGCACTGTTCGGGATCGGCGCGCTGGTCGGTACGACGATCGGCGGCCGGGTCGCGGACGCGCATCTCTTCGGAGTGCTGATGAGCGGAATCGCGGCCTCGACGGTCTTCCTGGTCGCGCTGGCGCTGTTCGCGTCGAACCAGGTCGCCGCGGTCGGGCTCTCGTTCCTGCTGGGGGTGTCGGCGTTCTACACGGCCCCGGCGCTGAACGCCCGGATGTTCAATGTCGCGGGCGCCGCCCCGACGCTGGCCGGTGCGACGACGACGGCCGCGTTCAACCTCGGCAACACGGGCGGCCCCTGGCTGGGCGGCACGGTGATCGACGCGGACTTCGGTTTCGCGGCGACGGCATGGGCGGGGGCGGCGATGACGGTGGTGGCACTGGCGGCCGTGCTGCTCTCGCTGCGGCTGCACGGCGGGGGCAGGTCGCGACGGGTGACCGGGGCGCCGGCCGCCGCGTCGTCCGGGGCAGCTGCGGAGGTCTCAGCCAAGGCTGCGAGCTGACGGCTGGTCAACCGAGTCCGGTGCCGCATCACGGAGGGCCGGCGCCGGGCGCCCCTTGGGGCGCCGGAGCCCGGCCTCCGTGATCCGGCGGACGAGCTCCTTCGAACCGATCTGCCGGGCCCCTGCCCGTACCGCGTCCACGTACCGCGATTCCGGTACGTCGTAGTGATCCCGCTCGAACGCGTGGGGCGGGCAGCCGATGGACGCCGCGAAGGCGTGCAGCTCCTCGAAGGAGGCATCACTGACCAGGTGCGACCAGAGTCGCCCGTGACCCGGCCAGTCCGGAGGGTCGATGTAGACCGTCACCGCCGCAGTATCCCGCCCAGCGAACCGACCGGTGCGACGGCGACGGCGGCCTTGGTGCACACCCAGTGCGGATCCGGGCCCAGTTCCGGTTCGACGTCCAGGGCGTGCGGGTCGCCCGCGTCGCAGACCGGGCAGAGCGGCCACCGCCCGTACCGTTCGAGCAGGGCGTCCTGCACGTCCTGAGCGACGAGGCCGACCACGAACGCGGCGCCGTCCGGCCATTGTTCGACCCACCAGCGGCGGTGGGTCACGGCATCCTCGACCAGCGAGACGATCCCGGCCTCGGCGACATCACCTGCGGCGAGATCGGCCATGACCAGCGCGCGGGCCGTGTGCAACGCCTGTTCCAGGGGGTTCATCTCCATGGGCCCATTGTCACCCTGCCCGCGAACCCGCTTCTCGCGCCCGCTCCCGCCCTTTCCGCGCTGTCGGAAGCACCGCCCGGGGCAGTCCGGAAGCCGCCGGAATTGCCGGCGGAGGGGCTGTCGGCGGCACGGCCGGACAGTGCCATCAAAGGTAGGGACCAAAGGGGGGTTGACGGGCAACCGGGTTGAAAATATCTTTCAAAGGTGACCCATGACCTGAAGGAAAGTTTCAGCGCTGATTCCCCGCCCGCCCCGGCGGCTCTCGCGGCCAAGGTGCGTACGCTCGCGCCGTCCATGACCCGCTCCATGCAGCGTGTCGCCGAGGCCGTCGCCGGCGACCCCGCAGGCTGCGCCGCCCTCACGGTCACCGGTCTCGCCGAGCTCACCGGCACCAGCGAGGCGACCGTGGTCCGCACGGCCCGTCTCCTCGGCTATCCCGGCTACCGCGATCTGCGCCTGGCCCTCGCCGGGCTCGCCGCGCACCAGCAGTCGGGCCGGGCCCCCTCCGTCACCGCCGACATAGCGGTCGACGACCCGATCGCCGACGTGGTCGCCAAGCTGGCCTACGACGAACAGCAGACCCTCGCCGACACGGCCGCGGGACTCGACACCGTCCAGCTCGGTGCCGCCGTGGCCGCCGCCGCCACCGCCCGGCGCATCGACATCTACGGTGTGGGCGCCTCCTCCCTCGTCGGCCAGGACCTGGCGCAGAAGCTGTCCCGTATCGGCCTGATCGCGCACTCCCACACGGACCCGCACCTCGCGGTGACCAACGCCGTGCAGCTCCGCTCCGGCGATGTGGCCATCGCGATCACGCACTCCGGCTCCACCGTCGATGTCATCGAGCCACTGCGGGTCGCGTTCGACCGAGGTGCGACGACGATCGCGATCACCGGCCGCCCCGACGGCCCGGTGACGCAGTACGCCGACCACGTGCTGACCACGTCCACCGCCCGGGAGAGCGAGCTGCGGCCCGCCGCCATGTCGAGCCGTACGAGCCAGCTGCTCGTCGTCGACTGCCTGTTCATAGGCGTCGCGCAGCGCACGTACGAAACGGCCGCACCGGCGCTCGCCGCCTCCTACGAGGCGCTGGCCCACCGCCACACCCCGCGCCCCCGCTGACCTCTCCGGCCCCTCCGGCCCTCTGGCCTCGAAGCGAACCGACCGCACGCACCGCACCCGCACCCGAACCCGCACCCGCTGAACCGTACGAGATCGAGAAAGCAGAGCTGCCCTCCATGACCTCCACCACCGACGCCGACACCAGCTCCCCCGACGGATACGGGGAGCTGCGCGCCCAGCTCGAAACGCTCACCACCGAGGCGTTTCGGCCCGAGCTCGCCGAGATCGACCGTCTGGACACGCTTGAGATCGCCCGGATCATGAACGGCGAGGACCGGTCCGTCCCGGCCGCCGTCGGCGCCCGGCTCCCCGAGATAGCCGCCGCGATCGACGGCACCGCGGAGCGCATGGCCCGCGGCGGGCGGTTGATCTACGCGGGCGCCGGCACCGCCGGCCGGCTCGGCGTGCTCGACGCCAGCGAGTGCCCGCCCACCTTCAACACCGACCCCTCCGAGGTCATCGGCCTGATCGCGGGCGGCCCGTCCGCCATGGTCAAGGCCGTCGAGGGCGCCGAGGACAGCAAGGAGCTGGCCGCCGCCGACCTCGACGCCCTGGACCTCACCGACGACGACACCGTGGTCGGCATCTCCGCCTCCGGCCGGACGCCGTACGCGATCGGGGCCGTCGAGCACGCCCGCGCCAAGGGCGCGCTGACCATCGGGCTGTCCTGCAACGCGGACTCCGCACTGGGCGCCGCGGCCGAACACGGCATCGAGGTCGTCGTCGGCCCGGAGCTGCTCACCGGCTCCACCCGGCTCAAGGCGGGTACGGCCCAGAAGCTCGTCCTCAACATGCTCTCGACGATCACGATGATCCGGCTCGGCAAGACGTACGGGAACCTGATGGTCGACGTCCGCGCCTCCAACGAGAAGCTGCGCGCCCGCTCCCGCCGGATCGTCTCGCTCGCCACCGGGGCGTCCGACGAGGAGATCGAGGCCGCTCTCGCCGCGACCGACGGCGAGGTGAAGAACGCCATCCTCACCATCCTCGGCCAGGTCGACGGCCCCACGGCCGCCACCCTGCTGACCGCGTCCGACGGCCATCTCCGCGCCGCCCTCGCCGCCGCCCCCCGCACCACCACCTGACCCACCGGCTCCACCCCCGCACCCCCGCACAGCAAGGCACCACGCACCATGGCAACAGAAGACAAGAACCGCGCCACCGCCGCCGCGATCCTTCCGCTCGTCGGTGGCGCCGCGAACGTCAGCTCCATCGCCCACTGCATGACCCGGCTCCGGCTGGGCCTGCGCGACCGCTCGCTCGTCGACGACGAGGCCCTGAAGGCGATACCCGCCGTCATGGGCGTGGTCGAGGACGACACGTACCAGATCGTCCTCGGGCCGGGCACCGTCGCCCGGGTCACGCCGGAGTTCGAGCAGCTGGTGGAGGAGGGCAGGGAGGCCGCACCGGAACCGGCCTCGACCGCAACCGCCGCCCACCCCGAAGGCTCCACCTCCACCTCCGCCTCCGCTTCCGCTTCGGCGGATGAACTGGCCGCCCAGGGCGCCGCGATGAAGGCGGCGCGGAAGGCGAAGAACGCCACCCCGTTCAAGCTCTTCCTGCGCAGGATCGCGAACATCTTCGTGCCGCTGATCCCGGCGCTCATCGGCTGCGGCATCATCGCCGGCCTCAACGGCCTGCTGGTAAACCTGGGCTGGCTGACCTCGGTCACGCCCGCCCTCGCCGCGATGGCGTCCGGCTTCATGGCGCTGATCGCCGTCTTCGTCGGCTTCAACACGGCGAAGGAGTTCGGCGGTACGCCGATCCTGGGCGGTGCCGTCGCCGCGATCATCGTCTTCCCGGGCGTCGCGAACATCGAGGCGTTCGGCCAGAAGCTCTCCCCAGGCCAGGGCGGTGTGCTGGGCGCACTCGGTGCGGCGGTGCTCGCGGTGTACGTGGAGAAGTGGTGCCGCCGCTGGGTGCCCGAGGCGCTGGACGTCCTGGTCACCCCGACGCTCACGGTGCTGGTCTCCGGCCTGGTGACGATCTTCGGACTGATGTACGTGGCCGGTGAGGTCTCCACCGCCATCGGCACGTTCGCCGACTGGCTGCTCTCCAACGGCGGCGCGGGCGCGGGCTTCGTGCTCGGCGGTCTCTTCCTGCCCCTGGTGATGCTGGGCCTGCACCAGGCGCTCATCCCGATCCACACCACCCTGATCGAGCAGCAGGGCTACACCGTGCTGCTGCCGATCCTCGCGATGGCGGGCGCCGGCCAGGTCGGCGCGGCCGTGGCGGTCTACTTCCGCCTCCCCCGCAACGAGTCGATCCGCCGGACGATCAAGTCCGCACTCCCGGCCGGTCTGCTGGGCGTCGGCGAACCACTGATCTACGGTGTCAGCCTCCCGCTGGGCCGCCCCTTCATCACGGCCTGCGTGGGCGGTGCGTTCGGCGGCGGCTTCATCGGCCTGTTCAACCAGCTCGGTGACAAGGTCGGCTCCACGGCCATCGGCCCGTCCGGCTGGGCGCTGTTCCCCCTCCTCGACGGCAACCACGGCCTCGGCACCACGATCGCGATCTACGCGGGAGGCCTGCTGGTCGGCTACCTCGCCGGGTTCCTCGCAACGTACTTCTTCGGCTTCGGCAAGGACCTGCTGACGGAGTTCAACGTCTCCCGGGAACCGGCGGCCTCCACGGTCGCGGCAACGGACGGCCCGACGTCACCGGCTCCCGGCCCCGACACCCCGGCGAAGGAACCGGCCGGGGTCTGAGCCCGATACATGGATGAGGGGTGGTACCCGCAGCGCGGGTACCACCCCTCATCCATGCCCACGGCGTCTCAGACCGGGAAATCCCCTGTGAGGAGCGTCGTACCGAACGGCTCCGGCAACGTGAGGGGCTTCCCGAACGGCACCGGGTCGGACTGCTTGTACGTCCCGTCCTCACTCGGTTCCGTGAACAGCGTGGCCATCGCCCCACGGGTGTCGAAGCGGTCGATCAGCAGGTACATCGGCACACCCGCACGCGCATAGGCGCGGTACTTCTTCGTCTGGTCCTCCCGGGCGTTTCCCCTGGATGTGATCTCGACGACGAGCAGAGCTTCCGACGCGTCCATCGGGTCGCTGGTCTCGGGATCGGCGGCCATGATCAGCTCGCGCTCCATGATCACAAGGTCAGGGACGTACAGCTTCTCAAGTGGCGCAACGTGCACGCCGAGGGTCTGGTAGATGCCCAGCTCCTCGGGAAGTACCCGGTAGAGACGATGCTGCACCATTTCGGCGATTCCGTTGTGATGCGCATGAGGCGGAGGTACCAAGACGATCTGCCCTTCGTCGATCTCGGCGCGCCACCCCTCGGGCACGTCCAGTTCACGCCATGTCTGCAGCAGGTAGTCCCACGGGCGGCCCTCAGAGGCCTGGTCGTTCTCGACCATCGCGGCAGTCATCGCGGGTCCCTTCTCCTGTGGCCTGTCAAAGGAGCGTAGATCGACGGTTCCGCGGCAGTTCGCCGCTCCCATCAGCGTCCCACGATCGTGTGACGTACGCAGCGACCCTCCGCCGTCCGTCCGGTCCCGGTCTTCAGGCGCGCGAAGGCGAGTGGCTGTGCCCCTTCCTGCCCGGCTCCTGCTTCTGCCCCTGGGCCTCGAAAGCCCGTACGAGGAGTCCCGGCGCCGTGGGGCGGGCCGGCCGGGCATGCCGGAAGGGCGGAGTCCCGGCCGGGGCGGCGCCCTTCCGGGCCCTCGGCCCCGCCGAACGGATCCGGCCCGCGCCATACTGGCCGGGTGACCGCTGCACGCATTCTCGTCGTCGAGGACGACCACGGCCTGCGCGATGTCCTGGCCCGCGGCCTGCGCGACGAGGACTTCGACGTCGTGACCGCCGTCGACGGCGCGACCGCCCTCAAGACCGTCGACGAGTCGGTGCACGCGGTCGTGCTCGATGTGGGACTGCCGGATTCCGACGGGCGCGATGTGTGCCAGGCGATGCGTGGTGCGGGGGTCACCGTTCCGGTGATCTTCCTGACCGCGCGGGGCGATCTCACCGACCGGCTCTCCGGGTTCGCCTCCGGCGGCGACGACTACCTGGTGAAGCCGTTCCACCTCAGTGAGCTCGCGGCCCGCGTCCGCGCGGTCCTGAACCGCACCGGTCACCACGACAGCGCCCTCGCCGACAGCGCGGGCTCGATGCGGCTGAACCCGATGAAGCACGAGCTGACGGTCCACGGCTGGCCCGTGGCGCTGACTCCGACCGAGTTCCGCCTGTTGGCGTGCCTGATGTCGGGCCCCGGGAGCGTGGTGCGCCGCCGGGCCCTGCTGCGGGCCGGCTGGCCCGAGGGAGCCCAGGTCAGCGACAACACCCTGGACCAGTACCTGACCCGCCTGCGCCGCAAGCTCCGCGAGGCGGACAGCCCGCAGACCATCAGCACGGTCCGAGGTGTGGGCTACCGCTTCGAGACCCCGCCTCCGTCCCAGGAGCGATGAACAGGACTTCCCTGCGCCTCGGCGAGACGGCCCGACTCCCCGTTGCGCCGCGGATCGCACGCAGCACGAATTGTCATGAACAACGCGAACAGCTCAGCTCGGGGCAGTTACATTTACTTCAGCGAACCATGGCGCGCGGGAGCCGCCGCGATCATCACGTGGGCAGCCGGACCCAACGGCGAGACCCCCGACCGCTCCCCACACGATCGAGCAGCATGAGAAACGCCTCGCGGCAGAGCAAGGGGCGGAAACACGCCACCGCACCGGACGTGAGCATCGGCGTCTCGCAGGACGTCGCCGAGCGCATCCTGACGCCGCTCCTGGACAACGCCCGCCGCTACGCCGCCCACACGATCACCCTCACCTGCGCGGCGGGCGCGGGCGAGGTCACGGTCCACGTCGGCGACGACGGCCCCGGCGTCCCGCCGGACTTCGTCGCCTCGCTCTTCGAACCCGGCCGTCGCGCCCGCCCGGAGGACGGACACGACGGCGCGGGTCTCGGCCTGGCCCTGGCCCGCCGACTGGCCAGGGCCGCGGGCGGCGAATCGCACTGGATGCCGCGGCCCCCGGCGCACGCTTCATCGTCACCCTTCCCGCGGGCTGACTTCCCGTGCGCCGGCCGTGTCAACGGCACCGTCCCGCGCCACATCGCGCCGGGTCCGGGTCAGGAAGACGACCAGGCCGAGGATGACCACGAGGAACAGGATGCTGGTGCCGACCGTGCCCAGCCCCAGCCCGCCGTCCGCGGTGGGCTGCGACAGATAGTCGCCCAGCGAGGCGCCGAGCGGCCTGGTCAGGACGTACGCGATCCAGAACGACCACACCGCGTTGAAGTCCAGCGTGCGGTGCGCGAGCGCCACAGCCGCGATCAGCGCGGCGAACACGACCGCGGAGAGCCAGTACCCCAGGTTCAGCTTCTCCGCCGTGAGGTCGCCCGCGGACGTGCCCAGCGCGAAGGTGAACAGGATCGCCAGCCAGTAGAACGTCTCGCGGCGCGTCGTGCGGATGGTGTGGATGGACAGCGTCCGCTCACTCGCGTACCAGGCGAAGAACGTGACGGCGAGCGCCACCGCGAACACCACGGTCGTGGTCTGGAGCGGAACGCCGAGGTTGTCGGTCAGGTTGTCGCTGATCAGCGTGCCGACCACGCTGATCAGGACCACGGACAGCCAGTACAGGCTCGGCACATACGCGCGCGCCCGGAACTGGAGAACGAGGGTGAGCACCAGCAGCGCGCTCATCAGGTACGAGGTGTTGGTCAGCCCCATGGCCAGGTTGTCGTTGAGCAGATCGGCCGCGGTCTCCCCCACGGTGGTGCACAGCACCTTGATCACCCAGAAGTAGACGGTCACTTCCGGGACCTTGTTGAGCATCTGCCGTGCGCGGGAGCGCGTACCCGGCGCATGCCTGCCGGCCGCGCCACGGGCGCCGTTCGCGCCGGCGGTGCGGTCGGTGTCGGTCGCCCCGGCGGCGCCGTTCGTTTCGGTCGTCATGGAACGGCACGCTGACAGGGCTTCCCTGAACTTTTCCTGACCGCGTGCCCGGCGCGACCCCGCCCGCAGGGCGCGGCCGCGCGCTTACGACACCGAAAAAGAGGTGCCGCCCTCGGGGCGGCGGGGCCCGTGCGCGAAGCCCGCTTCCCGCACAGCGGCAGAACGGGTCCCGCAGGCCTGAACCAAGGGCGGCACCCCGTCCGAGGTGTCGCCCTTCCCGCGCTCACCGTCGTGTCGGCCCTGATCCCCCCGACGCCGTCACGGCAGCCGCCCCTCCCGGTTGATCTCCCTGACCCGCGCCCGCAGCACCTCCCCGAGGGGGGCGGGGCGCACCGCCTCCGGCGGGCAGTCCCACTCGGGGCCACCGCCCGGCGGACGCAGCTGCACATACGGCCCGACGCGCCCCATCACACGCCCCACCCGCCCGTCCCGGGTGTCCACCGCGAACGACCCGGGCTCCGGCCCGGACGGCTCAAGCACCTCACCCGTCATGACCGGCCTGCCTCCGCGTCTCCAGCGCCGCGCTCAGCCGCAGCGCCGTGTCCAGGTTGCACCGACCGAGGTCGACCAACGGCGACGCGGGTTCGTTCCCCGCGCACGACACCGGGTCGATCCGCAGCGAGGGCAGCGTGATCCCGAACCCGGAAAGACCCTCCTTCAACCGCGCCACCGCGTCCTCCGCAGCCCGCACTCTTCCCTCTGTCGCCCTGCGCCGTTCCATCGTCGTCATGATCCATCCCTTTCCACGCTGAGTAATGACAATGCATACCCAGCGTGTCCAACGCGCGGATAGCCTGGAAGAGGCGCAGAGCCAACAACCGCACGTGTGTCACAGGGAGTTGTCATGCCTGGCCCCAAAAAGCTCGACCCCTCCTCCTCTCCGCGCGCCCTGCTCGGCGCCGAACTCCGCCACCGAAGGGAGGGCGCGGGCCTCTCCCAGGGGGACCTGGGCCTGCCCTTGTTCGTCAGCGGCTCCTTCATCGGACAACTGGAGTCCGGCACACGCCGGATGCAGATGGACCAGGCCCAGAAACTGGACGAGATCCTGCACGCGGACGGGTTCTTCGTGCGCAACTGCGCCGCCCTGAAGAAGTCGAAGTATCCGGATCACTTCGCGGAGGCGGCCGAGGCGGAGGCCGCGGCGAAGACGATCAAGGAGTACGCGCCACTGCTCATTCCGGGGCTACTGCAGACGGAGGGATATGCGAGGGCGGTGTTCCGGGCGTACCAGCCGACGGCTACGGAAGGTGCCATCAACGATCTGCTCGCAGCGCGACTGGAACGGGCGCAACTTCTGGCCGATCCAACAACGCCCTTGTTCTGGGCGGTTCTGGACGAGGCGGTGTTACGCCGCCGGGTCGGTGGCCCGGCAGTGATGGCCGAGAGCCTCCGCCACATCCTGAAGCTGGCCCGCGAACACCGGATCATCGTGCAGGTGTTGCCGTTCGGTGCGGGCGCCCACGCGGCCATGACCGGCCAGCTCAAGTTGATGTCCTTCGAGGACGCACCGCCGCTCGCCTACCTCCAGAGCCTGGGCACAGGGACCTTGCACGATGAACCGGCAACCGTCAGGCACCACGAACTGACCTACGATCTGGTGGTGGCCAGTGCATTGTCACCAGAATTGTCCCTGGCTCTGATCGAGTCGGTGGCGGAGGATTACGCCCATGAAGCTCAGCACTGACTACGACCTGTCCGCAGCGCCCTGGCACAAGTCCTCCTACAGCGGCGGCAGCGGCGGCGACTGCCTCGAAGTTGCGACGTGGCGCAAGTCCACATACAGCGGCGGCGACGGCGGCGACTGCCTCGAAGTGGCCGACGGCCACCCCGGCATCGTCCCCGTGCGTGACTCCAAGGCGACCGAGGGCCCCACGCTCGTGTTCCGGGCCGCTGCCTGGACCTCCTTCATCGCGGACCTCAAGCACGCCTGAGAAGGCTTCCCGCTGTGGAGAGGCCCGCCGCACGGCCGGCCTCCCCGCAGGTCGGGTGGTGTCGGACGGCTCGCGCCGGGGCCGGAACCAGGCTGTCACGGCTTCAGCTTGTCGGCCTCCCTGACCTCGTGGAGGTGGATGAGGACGTCGTAGGCCTTGGCGAGCGCGGTGTCGCGCGGCTCCTCGGGGAACAGCGTGCCGACGTTGAGCGTGGGCCGGGCGGTGTTCAGCCAGTCGCGCGCGGCAGCCGGGGCGGTGCGGGTGTCGAGGTAGAAGTCCCGGTAGCGGACCTGGTCGAGGGTGGCCTCGTTCCGGTCGGGCTCGGCGGCTGGAACGGTGAATTTCTTCCACTCGCCGCCCAGCGCGGCGTCCTTCGACAGGAAAGAGCCCTGGTTGAAGGTGAAGCCGATGGGGAGGTAGTTCTTGCCCATCGTGTCGCGCAGGAACGACCCCTGCGTCTTGGAGTACGTCTCGGGATCGCTGGCGACGTAGGCGACATGGTCGTTGTGTGCGGAGAGCAGCACCTTCTGGCCGGTGCGCTGCTGCCACCAGGAGACGTTCTGGGCCATCACCTCGTCGCGGAAGCGCTGGGAGGCGGCGTTCGACTCCGGGTCGTCCGGGTTCAGGGTGAGGAACTTGGCGGTCTGGGCGACGGACCGGGCGTTCTGCTCGGCCCAGTCGAACGCTTCACCGCCGGAGCCCTTCAGACCGCTGACCAGCTCCAGGGCCTGCTGTGCCTTGGCGGCGAGCTGCTGCCGTTCCGCGAGCGGCTTGCCCAGGTAGGCGAAGACGTCGTCGATCGGGCGCAGGCCGGTGTAGAGCTCGTTGAGCCGCGGCAGCGCCTCCGGGTGGTTCTTCTGCACGTAGCCGGTCACCCGGCCGAAGAACTCGTCGCTCAGTGCGGGGGCGCCGATGTCGTCACCCATGAAGTGGACGGTGCGGTCGGGGTGGTGGCGGTTGTAGTCCCGCATCCACTCGATGAGGCTGACGAACTCCTCGCGATCCCAGGGTGAGTTGGTGAGCGTCTCCTCGGCGATCTCGCGGGCGTCGCCCTTGCCGGTCTGGAGATAGTCGTCGATCTGGAGTCCTGCGGACCAGCTCAGCTCCAGGGCGAAGGTGGTGAAGCCCTTCTTCTCGACGAGGTGGCGGAAGACTCGCTCCTTCATGGTGAAGAACTCGTGGGAGCCGTGGGTGGCCTCGCCGAGGCCGACCACCTTGGCGTCGCCGATCATCGAGCCCAGGGCTCGCAGGTCGGCCGTGTTCCCCCCGGGCTCGGTCGAGCGCAGCGGGTGTGCCGCCTGCTCCAGTGCGCGGACCGGGTTCTGCCCCCTGCCGGCCGTGTCGGCCGTGGCCGCCTGGACCGCCACAGGGGTGAGGACCACTCCCGTCGCGACCGCCGCCATCGCCAGCAGTACCCGTCGACTGATCCGTTTCCGGTGCCTAGCCATGCCGCTACCCCTCCACTTGTGTATGACCACTTGAGAGAGATCATTGCCTGCGATTCCACTGCCGCGCGCTGGGAGAAGCCCCCGACTCTTCCCGGGAGACAGCTCCCGGAAGAGTCGGAGGGCAGCACCCGCTCGCCCACTCGATCGGGTGGAGGTTTCCGGCCATAGACGCGGTTTGGGTGAGAAACGGACTCCCCGAGCGCAATCATTCGGCGGTGATCTCATCGAACCGGACGGTCCACCGTCCCAAGTCCCTGCTCCCGGCCGGGCTCGGCGCACTCGCCGTACTCGCGCTGCTTCCGGCGATCCCGGCCACGGCCGCACCCGCCTCCGCACCCGTGAAGGACCCCTCGGCCCGGCCCGCCGCGTACGCGTCGCCCCGCGCGGTGACCCGGGCCGAGCGCAGGACCGCCGCGTACCTCGACTCGTTGCGGAACAGGCCCGAGAGGCTGAGGGCCTTCTTCAAGGCGCTGCCGAAGGGCGGCGACCTCCACAACCACCTGTCGGGGGCGGCGAGGACCGAGTTCCTGATCAAGCTCGCGGGCGAGAAGGGGCTCTGCATCGACGCGACGATGACGGCTGTCGCGCCGCCGTGCGGGCCGGGCACGAGGCCCGCCGCCGACGCGCGGACCTATGCCGCCTTCCGCCGGCAGATCGTCCGGGCCTGGTCCATGCAGGACTTCCCGTCCAACCAGTCCGGGCACGACCACTTCTTCGACACCTTCGGCAAGTTCGGCCTGGCGACCTGGGACCGGGGCAAGCTGCTCGCCGATGTGGCCGACACCGTGGTGGAGCAGAACCAGTTCTATCTGGAGACCATGGTCACCCCCGCGTCGGACAGCGCCAAGAAGCTGGCCGACACCGTGGGTTACGACCCCGACTTCGCCGCCTTCCACCGCAAGCTCCTGGCCGGCGGGCAGCTCGACCGGGTCGTGAACGACGCGGTCAAGGAGGCCAATGACGCCAACGCCCAGTTCCGGGTGGCCGCGCACTGCGACACCCGCCGCCCCGACCCGGGCTGCCGACTGCCCGTCAGGTGGATCTCCCAGGTGTCCCGGGGCAGTTCCCCGGCGCGGGTGTTCACACAGATCGCGGTCGGCATGCGACTCGCCGAACGCGACCCGAGGTTCGTCGCGGTCAACCTCGTGCAGCCCGAGGACGGGGAGAGCGCTCTGGCCGACTACAGCCTCCAGATGCGGATGCTGAAGTACCTGCACGGCCAGTACCCGGGCGCCCACCTCACCCTGCACGCCGGTGAGCTGGCCCCCGGCCTGGTCAAGCCCCAGGACCTGACGTTCCACATCCGCGAGGCCGTACTCGTCGCCGGGGCCGAGCGCATCGGACACGGCGTGGACCTGGTCCACGAGAACGACTGGCGGCAGCTGGCCCGGACGATGGCGCGGCGCAAGGTGGCGGTCGAGGTGCCGTTCTCCAGCAACAAGCAGATCCTCGGCATCGCGGGCGCCGACCACCCGTTCAACGCGTACCGCCACTACGGCGTCCCGGTGGTCCTGGCCACCGACGACCCGGGGGTCTCGCGGATCGACATCAGCCATGAGTACCAGTACGCCGCCAAGACGTACGGCCTCCGCTACACCGAGCTGAAGGACCTGGCCCGCGCCTCGCTGGAGTACGCGTTCCGCGGCGGCCGGAGCCTGTGGGCCACCAACTCCGCACCCTCCGCCTATCAGCCGGTTTCCGCCTGCCGCAACGACCGGCTCGGCGCCGACCGCCCGAGCGCGCGCTGTGCCCGCTACCTCGCCGACAACCCGAAGGCGGCCACGCAGTGGCGTCAGGAGACGGCCTTCGCCGCCTTCGAGCGCCGTCACCGCTGATCCCTCCGCACACACCTCCGGGCCCGGGGACTTGAGCCCCGGGCCCGGACGCAGCTCCACGACGGGGTTCACGCCGCGTCGGGACGCGAACGCTCACAGGATTCCTCGACCAGATCGCGGCCCTGCACTGGGTGCGGCGGAACATCGCCTCCTTCGGGGGCGACCCCGGCCACGTCACCGTGGCCGGACAGTCCGCCGCGGCGGGATCGATCGCCGCCCTGCTGACGATGAAGCCGGTGCGCGGCCTGTTCCGACGGGCCATCACCCACTCGGTGCCGGGCAATCACTGCACCCGCGCACTGGCGGAACAGGTCACCGCCGCGCTCGCGGACCGGCTCGGCACGGCGCCCACCGCCGCGGCCCTCTCCGCCGTGGAACCCCTGCGCCTGGCCGAGGAGCTCTCCTCGCTCGGCGCCGAACTCTCCGACCATCACGAGAGCTGGGGACGGCTCTCCCGGACCGGTGTCGCCATATGCCCCGTCGTCGACGGGGACGTCCTCTCCGAAACACCCTGGCCCGCACTGGCCAGTGGCCGCGCGAGCGGAGTCGACCTCCTCGTCGGCCATACCCGCGACGAGTTCCGGCTGTTCAGCGTCATGAGCGGACGGCTGGGCCAGTTCACCGAGCAGGACGCCCGTAGCGCCCTGGCCCTGTTCGCCCCGGCCCCGGGCGGCGCGGACGCCTACCGCGCCGCCCATCCGCGGGCCACCCCGGAGGAACTGCTGGAATCGGTGTACTCCGACGCACTCTTCCGGATGCCTTCACTTCGGTTGGCCGAGGCGAACACCACGGCGGGCGGCACCTCGTTCCTGTTCGAGCTGCGACTGGCCTCTCCGGCCCTCGGAGGAGTCCTGGGCGCGTGCCACAGCCTCGACGTCCCCCTGGCGTTCGGCACGCTGGACAGCCCCTCCGGCCGGGGACTCGTCGGCGACCCTCCCACTCCCGAGGTCTTCGCGGTGTCGCGGGAACTCCAGCAGGCGTGGGTCCGTTTCGCCACCACAGGTGACCCCGGATGGGCCGCCTTCCGACCCGACCGGCCCCTCACCCGCGTCCTGGACGCGGAATCGAAGACCCTGCCCTACCCCGAAGAGCTCTCGCGCCGGATCTGGGAGGGCCACGCCCCGGCTCCGTTCGATCTCACCTGAAGCGTGTCGCGGAACCGCTACTCCGGCGCCGACCAGAGGTGGGCGAGCGTGCCGAGCACGAGGCGGCAGACGTCGTCCGGTTCGGCACCGGCCAGGGGTTCGCGGTGCACGACCGTCCGCATCAGGCCGATGCCGAGCAGCCAGGCCATGGCGAGATCCGCGCGCAGGGCGCCGTCCCCGGTGCCGGAGAGCCCGGCCAGCGCGCCCTGGTATTCCTCGCCCAGTTCCCGCAAGGTCCCGGCCGCCTCGTCGCCTCGTCCTATGGAGCGCAGGTAGACCTCAAGAGACCGGTCCCCCGTCCCGTCCGCGCTGCGGGTCAGCATCGAGCGCAGGGCGGTCTCGAAGAGCTCCTCGGGCGGGGTCGCCCGCAACTGCTCCAGTCCGCCCTGAGCGATCACCTGCGCGAGCAGTCCCTGCTTGGACCCGAAATACCGGAACAGCAGCGCCTGATTGGCACCGGCCCGTTCCGCGATGCTCCGGACGGTCGTCCCTTCGTAACCCCGTTCCGCGAACAGGTCGCGGGCCGCCTCCAGCAGCCGGCGGCGCGTGGCCGCGGCGTCCCGGCGGCGCTCTCCGGACGGGGGTGCGGGGGCGGAATCCATGAGCGATTTCCTCTCGGGCGGCCCGTCAGGATAACGGCCGTAAAGGGTCGTTGACTGCGGGTGGTGCCACTCCTACCTTTGTAAGCAGCTGCTTACATATCGGAGGCCGCAGTGACGAAAGCAGACATCGCTCCCCTTGCCTACCCCTTCAACACCGCCGACGGGCTCCAGCTCGCGGACGAGTACGAGCGCGTACGCGACCAGCCGGGCCTGTTACGGGTCCAGATGGCGTACGGCGAACCGGCCTGGCTCGTCACCCGCTATGCCGATGCCCGGCTCGTCCTGGGCGACCAGCGCTTCAGCCGCGCCGAGGGCATCGCGCACGACGAGCCCCGGCAGTCCGAGGGGCGGCGCGACAGCGGCATCCTCAGCATGGATCCGCCCGACCACACCCGGCTGCGTTCCCTGGTCGCCAAGGCCTTCACCGTCCGCCAGATCGAGAAGCTGCGGCCCCAGGTCAAGGAGCTGACCGCGAGCCTCCTCGACGACCTGGAGGCGGCCGGGCCGCCCGCGGACCTGGTCGACCTCTACGCGCTGCCGCTGCCGGTCGCGGTGATCTGCCGGATGCTGGGCGTGCCCACCGAGGACCGTCCGCTCTTTCGCGTATGGAGCGACGCGGCGCTGTCGACCACTTCCCTCACGGCCGAGGAGTTCGACGCCAGCCGGGAGGAACTGCGCGCTTACATGGCCGAGTTGATCGCCCAGCACCGCAGGTCCCCGCAGGACGACCTGATGACGGCACTCATCGAGGCCCGCGACGGCGGCGACCGGCTCTCCGAGCTCGAACTCGTCGATCTGTGCGTGGGCATCCTGGTGGCGGGCCACGAGACCACCGCGTCCCAGATCCCCAACTTCGTCCTGACCCTGCTGGACCACCCGGACCAGCTGGCCAGGCTCAGGGCCGAGCCCGAGCTCGTCCCGGACGCGGTGGAGGAGCTGCTGCGCTTCGTGCCGCTGGGCAGCGGTGCCGGTCAGCCCCGCTATGCCACCGAGGACATCGAGGTCGGCGGCACCCTCGTCCGGGCGGGCAGCCCGGTCCTGGTCGCCACCGGTGCCGCCAACCGCGACGCGCTGCGGTTCACCGCCCCGGGCGTGCTCGACATCACCCGCGAGGGCAACCAGCACCTCGGCTTCGGCCACGGGGTCCACCACTGCCTGGGCGCCCCGCTCGCCCGGCTGGAACTCCAGGAGGCGCTGATCGCACTCATCACCCGTTTCCCGGGGCTCCGGTTGGCGGGCGATGTGACGTGGAAGTCCGAGATGCTGGTACGCGGCCCGCGCGTCATGCCGGTCGGATGGTGAGAGCCATGACCTGGAACGTACGCGTCGATCCACAGCTCTGCCAGGCGTCGGGCATGTGCGCCGGGACCGTTCCCGAGGTGTTCGCGCTGGACGGCGAGCACGCCCGGGTGCGGGCGGACGGCATCGAGCCGGACGAGCGGGTCCTGGACGCGGCGGACATCTGCCCGGCCCAGGCGATCACCGTGCACGACGGGAACACCGTCATCGGCCCCCGCCGCGACTGAGAGCCTGTCGGGCGGCCTCTGATCGGGTCCGACGCGGTCCGGCAACCCCGCCGAAAGGATGAGACGGTTCCCGTCCACCTGACAGGAACCGGCCATCCGGTGGATGCCCGGCGTTCGGCCCCTCGCCGAGGGTGGGTCCATGGACGACGAAAGCTCCCTGCCCACCCCCGGCTCCCGCCCCGTCGGGCGCCCGCGCCACCGGCGCCGCCGTCTGGTGCCCGCGAGCGCGGGCGTACTCGGCGCGGCCCTGCTCACGGTCGCGTCCGCGACGATTCCGGGGCATCCGGCGCACGCCGCGCCGCTCGGACCGGCTATCCGGGCGGACACGAACCGGGACGGCCGGGTCACCGCCGACGACGACCCCGGCAAGGACGCGTGGACCCGCGACCGCGGTGCGCTGATGCTGCCCAACGTGGACGACGACCAGCGGCGCTGCCCCACCGTGGGCCCCTCAGACGCGCGGTTGCCCGATGACCGCCTCGCGGCCTGCAACGACGCCGCGAACACCGTCGTCGACGGCGCGGCCGACCTGGCCGACCTGGCCCCCGTGCGCATCACCGCCGATCCGCGCGCCGAGGCCGGAACCACCGCCACCGTCGCCGCCGACCCGGCCTCCCGGGACCACGTCCGGATCTTCGCCGAGCGCCATGGCCGCATGGTCCTGCTGGAGCCCGGCGGCCGGCTGACCACCGGCGAACTGCGCCACGGCGTCCCGCTGGGCGTCGAGGCACGGGACTTCGTACGCGACCCCGAGCAGTGGACTGGCTTCACCGACCTCGTCCTGAGGGTCGACCGCGGTGGCGACACCACCGAGGACCGGGTACGGCTCCGGGTCGCGCCGCTGGTGTTCGAGCACGACCTGATGCCGATACGAAGCATGATGACGGCCGATCACACCACCGAGCCGGCCGAGGTGGAGCGCGGCAAGCGCTACGACCCCGCCGCACAGCCACGCCCCGTACAACCCGGGGAAGCCGCATTCCGCCGCGACCTGCGACGCGGCCTCGACCGGGCCGGACTGCCCGCCCCGCTGTACAACTACCCCACGGGCGGTGACATCTGGATGCAGGACTTGTTCAAAACCGCCTACGCCTCCATCCCCGCTCCCGGCGGCCGGGAGCACCGCGTCACCGTCATCGTGCGGTCCGCGGACGTGATGCCGGGCACGGCCACACGCGCGTTCCCGCTGAGGGACGCCTCGCGAAGCGCTTTTCCGCTGCTCCGCGGCCCCGGTACGGGAGTGCTCCAGCAGTACGACCCCCGGCGCGTCGGCGGCGAGGACAGCCAGTACTACGGCTCCTTCAGCTCCACCGGAAACTTCGGCACCCTCCCGCCGTACACCTGGCGTGGCCACCGCTACCCGGTCGGGCGGGTCATCTACGGCGGGACCGGGGACAAGGAATCCCCGGACGCCTCCTTCACCCGGATGCTCGCCGCGCAGGGCTACCAGCGGCCGGTAGCAGTGGACACCAGCTGGCTGGGGGTCGGCCACATCGACGAGTTCCTGTCCTTCGTCCCGGCCCGGAATGCCCGGGGCTGGGCGGCGGTCGTCGCCGACCCCGACCTCGGCCGGAACCTGCTGAGCGACCTCGCGGAGCACGGCGGGGGCGGTCGGGCGCTGGTCCGCGGGATCGCCGCGAAGGACACCGAGGACCCCGGTCTCACGGTCGCCGACGCGCTGCGCAAGCCGTCCCTGACCCGTGGCACCGAGATCGCCAGGCAGGGCATCGACGCCGCCCTGCGCACCCTGCGTGATCGGGCCGGGCTGACGGATCGTGACATCGTGCGTGTCCCCGCCCTCTTCAACCGGCTCGACGTGCCCGCCGGGTATCCGCGCCAGGACGTGGTCGCCAACTACCTGCCCGGCGCGGCCAACGGCGTCAGCACCGGCACCGGGTTCTATCTGGCGCCCCGCCAGCACGCGCCGAAGGCGGGCGGCCGGGACGTCTTCGAGCAGGCTGCCGAGAAGGCCCTGCGCCGGACCGGCACGCGCATCTCCTGGGTGGAGGACTGGGCCTACTCGCACCACCGGGGCACCGTCGGCGGCGAGGTGCACTGCGCGACCAACGCACTGCGAAGCCCCTCCGGAAACCGGCCGTGGTGGACCGAGCGGGACTGAACCCGATCCTGGGCCGCCACCCGGACTCACCGCTCTGTCTCATAGGGTCGATGCTCATGAGCAACCGGTACCTGCCTCACCTTCGTGTGCTCAGCGGGCTTCTGTTCCTCGGTGTGGCAGCCGCCGCCTGGACGACCGGGCCTGCCACGGGCGTCACGATCGTCGCCGTGGGACTGCTGACGGCCGGTACGGCACTGGCGGCGGCGACCCACCTGCCCCGGCGCCCGTCGGTCCGTCGGTGGCTGGGGCTCACCGCCGCCGCTGCCTCCGCGGCGGTGACGGCCTGCTACCAAGGGCCGGTCGTCAACTCCACGGGCTGGTGGTGGGCGCTGGAGACACTCGCGCTGCTCGCGCTCATGGTGCCGACGGCGCGTCGGACGAGTGGAAGGGTCGGGGCGATCGCATACACCTCTGTGCAGGGTGCGGCGATCGCGGTGCTGCCCCTGCGTATCGGCCTGCGTCTGACCCCGCCCGCGGGGCCGGCGGAGACCGGCGTGCTGTGCCTGCTCTGGTCGCTGCTGGCGGTGGGTGCCGCCGCGTTGGGCGGCTATCTGCGGGTCCAGGACTCCAGGAGGCGCCGGGCCCTCGCGGAGCAGCGTCGCGAACAGCGTCTCGAAGTCGCTGGTGATCTGCACGACTTCGCCTCGCACGACGTCATGGGCGTGGTGGTGCTCGTGCAGGCAGCCCGGCTCCTTGCACGGGACGACCCCGCGCGCGCCGTGGAGTTGCTGCCGCGGATCGAGGAAGCGGGGCTGCAGGCGCTGGCCGCGATGGACCGTACGGTGTGGACGCTCAACGCGGACACGGACAC
Source organism: Streptomyces sp. NPDC047515 (assembly GCF_040643055.1). Lineage (NCBI taxonomy): Bacteria > Bacillati > Actinomycetota > Actinomycetes > Kitasatosporales > Streptomycetaceae > Streptomyces > Streptomyces sp. NPDC047515. The sequence continues at coordinate 20,874 of NZ_JBEYTM010000010.1, read as the reverse complement.
GGACACAGACACTGACACAGACGCGGACAGGGGCCGGGGCCGGGCCGGGGACGCGGCGGTGCCGGGCGGCGCGCCCGCCGGGCGGCCACCCGGTGCGGATCGCTCCGACCGCTCGCGGGATCGGCGGCGCGACCTGAGTGAACTGCCCGAGCTGGCAGCCCGGTTCACCCGCACCGGCACCGTCCCGGTCCATCTCGACGTGACCGGAGGTGCGCTGGACGGGTTGCCCGGGGAGGTCAGCGCGACCGGCTACCGGATCGTGGTGGAATCCCTCACCAACGTGCGCCGCCACGCCTCCGCCGCCGCAGTCGTCGACATCGCCGCCCGGCGGGTGCCGTACCGGGCCGGCACGGCGCTCCGTCTCACCGTCACGGACACGACCGGGGCCGAGGCCGCCCCACGGACGTCCCTCCGTCGGGATCGCGCGCGGGGCGGCCTCGGACTGACCGGCCTCACCGAGCGGACCGAAGCTCTCGGCGGCTCGCTGACCGCGGGGCCGCACGGGACCGCGGGCTGGCAGGTCACGGCCACGCTTCCGCTGCACGGCAGCGCTCCACCGACGGCGGCCCCGCACGAGCGAACGAGCCCCGCGCGGCGCGCGGCACCCGAGGAGACCGTCGCATGACCGCCCCCGGCGCCATCCGGATTCTGCTGGCGGACGATCAGGAGACCATCCGCGCCGGTTTCCGCCTCGTCCTCGACGCCCAACCCGACATGACCGTGATCGGCGAGGCGGCCGACGGCGTCACCGCGCTCCATGCCGCCCGGCGCCTGCGTCCCGATGTACTGCTGGCGGACATCCGGATGCCGCGCCTCGACGGCCTGGAGCTGACCCGGCAGCTCGCGGGGCCCGACGCGGACCCGCCCGTCCGGGTCATCGTCGTCACCACCTTCGACCTCGACGCGTACGTACACTCCGCCCTCCGCGACGGAGCCTCGGGCTTCCTGCTGAAACGCTCCGGACCGACGCTGCTGGTCGAGGCGGTGCGGGCGGCGATGTCCGGCGACGCGCTCATCAGCCCCCAGATCACCGCACGCATGCTGCACCGACTCGTCCCGCCGGTCGCCCGGGACGGGAACCCGCCCGTCGAGCCGCTGACCCCGCGCGAGGAGGAGGTCGCGGCGCTGGTCGCCGGGGGCCTGTCGAACACGGACATCGGCGAGGAACTGTTCATCTCACTCGCCACCGTCAAGTCCCACGTGGCCAACCTCCAGCGCAAGCTGGTCGTCCGCAACCGGGTCGGCATCGCCGCCTGGGCCTGGCGGTCCGGCCTGGCCCCGACCGATCAGGTCTGAGGGCGGATCACCCGGAGCCCGTTGCCGCGTCCCGGTCTTCGTGTCGGCGTCAAACCTCTGGTCAGCACGCATGCGCCAACACACCGCAGCCGCCCGTGCCAGGAAGAACGACCCCGGCACGGGCGCCTGCGGGACAGACCGAGCGAGTACTAGCCGACCCGCTCCAGGACCCACTGCGGCCCACCGTCGTAGCTGATGACCGCGCGGCTGCCCTGCGTGGTCAGGCGACCCAACTCGCCACGGCCGAGAGCGATGGCGACCGGCCCGCCATCGGCAGCGCCCTGGATCGACCACTGGTCGGGCTGACGGCCGCACTGGTCCACCCACACGGCCGGCGGGTAGATCCGGATCGGCGAGAGCGCCAGGCAGCGGTTCTGCCCACCCGCCTGACGGATCTGGGTCAGGCCGTCGTCCAGGTTGTTGACCTCCCACACGGTGCCGGGATTGCAGGTCTCGATGTGGCCGCCCAGCGGGCCTTCGCCGCCCGCGAGACACAGACCGCTGCGTACGTCACGGATGAGGTAGGAGCCGTCGTCGGCAGCCTGGGCGGGGGTGGCCAGGGCCGCCACCGCGACGGCGGCCGCGGCGAGGGAGAGAATCGAACGAATACGCACGGGACTCCTCGTACGAGAGAGAAATGCGGAAGGCCAGGCCACGTCGGCGGCGGCCCGGAGTCCCCAAGATCACAAAGATGTGCGGCCGTTCGCGCGCCCGGCAGACCTCCGGCCCGAGTTTCCACCCCAACGGCAGCGGCGCGCACGCATCACGCACGGCGCATGCGTACCTCTCTCGCGCCCCCAGCGACGACGGGATTCCTCCCGGAGCTCAAGCCGCGAAGTCCGAGCGCTCTTTCCGAGGAAGGGGAGGTGGGCCACTTCCCACCCACCCTCCCTGCCCGGCCAGTTGACTTCTCGTGACCGGCTTGCCACGGATGGTGGCGACGCTCTAGCGTTCCGAATAACGAACGACCCCTGCCGGTGCGGGAACACCGGACAGGGGTCTGACCAACTCGATCGAACGGACCTCGATCCATGGCTGTCAGCCAGCTTAGTGCCGCCCCGTGCGCACCGCACGTACCTCTGCCCACGCTCCCGCACCCGATGGCCAATCCGGGCTACGGCAAGCGCTCCGCCCCCGCACAACACGCATGCACCGAGCACGATTTCGCGCATCTTCCGCCCCGCGAGGCATCCATCGCGGCGTACATCGACCGGCTTCCCGAGGGCGCCGACATCTCCGTCAAGACGCTGGCCAAGGTCCTCCCGTACGGCCAGTGCGCACTGCGGACCGCCCTGAACCGGCTCCAGGACGCCGGTCATCTGCGGCGCGGCAGCGAGTGCGTCGCCCATGACGAGGTCCTGCTCTGGGTGACCCGCACGTTCTTCTCCCGCACCGCGCGGGACGACGACTGGTGGGCGGCGTTCAGCCGGGGCGACGCACCGCCGGAGCGGCGACAGCGGTATCAACACCCCACCCGCTCCCGCGCGTTCGTACTGCTGGCCGCCCTGGGCCGCACCGCCCCCGCCCTCACCCTCTCCGCGGCGGACTGCGCGGCACTGGAACCGCAGGTCACCGACTGGTTCGAGCGCGGCGCCACAGAAGCGGAACTGCTCCACGCCCTGACCGACGGCCTTCCCGCCCCGGTCCACCACGCGGCGGCCCTCGTCCGCAGGCGGCTGACCGACAAGATGCCACCCGAACGGGTCGCTCCGGCACCACACCGGACGGTGTTGCGCACCCTCGAATGCGGCGAGTGCCGCGCACCCGGCAGCGCGGAGGTCCTGATCGGCGGACGGTGCGGACCCTGCCGGGGCAACCCCGTCGACGCCCCCGCAGGACCGGCCGGAACCGTCCCGCCCACCGGCGTACGCAGCCGCATGAGCGAGATTCGGGCGGCGATGACGCCACACTCCGAGAGGAGATAGGGCGGGAGTGCCCCGAGCTCACCGGGTGTCCGAAACCGGCTCCCACCTGGGGGTGGTTTGATCCACTTCTCCCACCCGATCGTTACGTTGCGTGTTCTTTTGGACGCACAGTGTAATCAATCGACCTCAAGGGGAACGATCCATGTCCGAACCGACCCACGAGCAAATCGTCTCGGCGCTCCACAGCATGCCCGCCATCACCCTGGCGCCCGGCCCCCGCCTGGACGCCGAGAAGCACGGGGCTCTCCCCCTGCCACCCAGCACCGTGTGGGACCTGCCGGGCGGTACCGCCTGGGTCTACTACGGCGAGGGGAATCGGGGCCTCGTACGGCCCGTGATCTTCGCCGACGGATTCAACACCGGTCCGAGCAGCCTGGACTTCTGCTGGGAGATCATGGAGTTCGGCGACTACGCGCTCATCAGCGAACTGCGTCGCCGGGGACACGACGTGATCCTTCTCGGCTTCCACGAGCGCAGTGCGTCGATTCTGGACAACTCCAGGACCGCACAGGCCGCGATCCACCGTGCCGTCGCGGAGCGGCTGGGCGACTCGCCACTGGCCGTCGGCGGATTCAGCATGGGCGGGCTCGTGACCCGGCACGCGCTGGCCAAGATGGAGAGCCAGGGCGTCGACCACGAGACGTCGCTGTACTTCTCGTACGACAGCCCGCACCGCGGCGCCTGGATCCCGATCGCGCTGCAGGCATTCGCGCACTACATCAAGGATCTCGACAGCCGGTTCTCCGACCAGATCAACAGCCCCGCCGCGCGCGAGCTGCTGTGGCGGCACATCGAGAAGTGGGACGGGACGCCGGACCAGAGCGACGAGCGCGCCGCGTTCCTCGCGGAGATGGCGGCCGTCGGCGAATGGCCGCGACGGCCGCGGCGGATCGGTGTCGCCAACGGCGTGGCCGACGGCACCGGCTCCGACGTGCGGGCCGGAGAACTGGCCCTGGAGGGCAAGGGCCTCTCGGTCGCGGGCACCAAGCTCTACACCCAGGCCCCGGGCGACGGCGAACTCGTCGCGAAACTGCGGGTGGTGACACTGAAGACCAACGAGGTGCGTACGTCCGGACTGCCCGAGATCGACGGCGCGCCCGGTGGCTCGCTGGAGGGCTTCGGCATCCTCGCCGACGCCTTCAACGCCCTCAATCCCCTCCTCGGGTTCAAGACCGACGTACTGATCCGCTCGCACTGCTTCGTCCCCGCCGTCAGCGCGGTCGACGTCCGCGACCTGGACACGGACGAGGAGCTGTACGCGAGCATCTCGGAACTCCCCTACGGAGAGGGCGGGCTGGACGAGTACAGGCTCGCGTCCCGGAACGAGGGGCACACCCTCGTGACGGAGGAGCTCTGCACCTGGCTCCTCGACCGGCTCCCGTAGGGGCGGGGCGTCGCGGCGTCCGGCGCCCCGTCATACCGGGGAGCCAGGCGTCCATGGGGAAATGGGGACTGCGGTATCACGCACCCACGATGCTCCGGCGGGCATCGTGGGCGCGTCCACCGCGCATCTACGGGGAGCCCACGTGACCGTTGTCCCGCACGACCACAGTCGTACCCTCAACCGCCGTCAGGCGCTCGTCACCGGGCCGGCGGCTTCGGCGCTACTGGCCACGGGCGCCATGCCGTCGCCCGCCGCCGCGGCCGGACGGGCCCGCCGCTCCTCGCTGCCGAAGGCCGGGCTGCCGCGCCCCACCGGCCCGTTCGCCGTCGGAACTGCCGCGCTCCACCTCGTCGACCGCTCGCGGACCGTCACGACGGAGACGCAGAGAACTCCGGCGCTGCGCGCCTCCGGGCCAAGGATGCGTTTCCCTCCCCGGCTGAAGCCGGGGATACCCACGCAAGATCACGGATGGTCTTCGCACGCTAGGAGGAGCTCAGGGCGCGCAAGCACCGTCCCCGCCCCGGAAACGACATCGGCCCCTGGGACCAGCTGGTCCCAGGGGCCGATGCGGCAAAGCTGTGCGGGAACTACCGATCCGTCAGGATCAGAAGTCCATGTCACCGCCCGGCATGCCGCCCGGAGCGGCCGCGGCGGCCTTCTCCGGCTTGTCGGCGATGACGGCCTCGGTGGTGAGGAACAGCGCGGCGATGGACGCGGCGTTCTGCAGGGCGGAGCGCGTGACCTTCGCCGGGTCGAGAATGCCCTCGGCGATCATGTCGACGTACTCGCCGGTCGCGGCGTTCAGACCGTGGCCGACGGCCAGGTTGCGCACCTTCTCGACGACGACGCCGCCCTCAAGACCACCGTTGACGGCGATCTGCTTCAGCGGGGCCTCCAGCGCCAGCTTGACGGCGTTGGCGCCGGTCGCCTCGTCACCCGAGAGCTCCAGCTTCTCGAAGACGGCCGAGGCCTGGAGCAGAGCCACGCCACCACCGGCGACGATGCCCTCCTCGACGGCGGCCTTGGCGTTGCGCACCGCGTCCTCGATGCGGTGCTTGCGCTCCTTGAGCTCGACCTCGGTCGCGGCGCCGGCCTTGATGACGGCCACGCCGCCGGCCAGCTTCGCGAGGCGCTCCTGGAGCTTCTCGCGGTCGTAGTCCGAGTCGGAGTTCTCGATCTCGGCGCGGATCTGGTTGACACGACCCTGGACCTGGTCGCTGTCACCGGCACCGTCGACGATCGTGGTCTCGTCCTTGGTGATGACGACCTTGCGGGCGCGGCCGAGCAGGTCGAGACCGGCGTTCTCCAGCTTGAGGCCGACCTCCTCGGAGATGACGGTGCCACCGGTGAGGATGGCGATGTCGCCGAGCATGGCCTTGCGGCGGTCACCGAAGCCCGGGGCCTTGACGGCGACGGACTTGAAGGTGCCACGGATCTTGTTGACGACCAGGGTCGACAGGGCCTCGCCCTCGACGTCCTCGGCGATGATCAGCAGCGGCTTGCCGGACTGCATGACCTTCTCCAGCAGCGGAAGGAGGTCCTTCACGTTGCTGACCTTGGAGTTCACGATCAGGATGTACGGGTCGTCGAGGGACGACTCCATGCGCTCCATGTCGGTGGCGAAGTACGCCGAGATGTAGCCCTTGTCGAAGCGCATACCCTCGGTGAGCTCCAGCTCCAGACCGAAGGTCTGGGACTCCTCGACGGTGATGACGCCTTCCTTGCCGACCTTGTCCATGGCCTCGGCGATGAGCTCGCCGATCTGGGTGTCGGCGGCGGAGATGGAGGCGGTCGAAGCGATCTGCTCCTTGGTCTCCACGTCCTTGGCCTGCTCCAGGAGGGCGGCGGAGACGGCCTCGACGGCCTTCTCGATACCCCGCTTGAGGGCCATCGGGTTGGCACCCGCGGCAACGTTGCGAAGGCCCTCGCGGACGAGCGCCTGGGCGAGAACGGTGGCGGTGGTCGTACCGTCGCCGGCGACGTCGTCCGTCTTCTTGGCGACCTCCTTGACCAGCTCCGCACCGATCTTCTCGTACGGGTCCTCCAGCTCGATCTCCTTGGCGATGGAAACACCATCGTTGGTGATCGTGGGGGCACCCCACTTCTTCTCAAGGACGACGTTGCGACCCTTGGGGCCAAGGGTGACCTTGACGGCGTCGGCGAGCTGGTTCATGCCGCGCTCGAGACCGCGCCGGGCCTCCTCGTCGAACGCGATGATCTTGGCCATGTGAAGTGGTCCTCCCGGACAGGGGTGGATTTCTCCGGACCGAGTGGCGCCCGCGACGGACGGCCTGCGTGACCGGTGGTTCCTTGCCCCACCGGACCTGCGGGCCTCACCGGCCCGGTCCAAGTTCTGTCACTCTCACCTGGAGAGTGCTAACGCAATGATTAGCACTCGACCCCCGAGAGTGCAAGCGTCCCCCTCGGGATGTGGACAACGACGACTCCGCGCGGAGGGCCCGGACACGGACGCGCGGAAGGCCCGGACGCGGACGCACGGAGGGCCCGTACCCCAGGGGTACGGGCCCTCCGTGCGCGAGTGGTGTCGTTGGCCGACCGCGTCGAGCTCAGCCGACGGCGAGCTTGACCATGTCCGCCTGCGGCCCCTTCTGGCCCTGCGAGATCTCGAACTCAACTCGCTGACCCTCTTCAAGGGTGCGGTACCCGTCCATCTGGATCGCGCTGTAGTGGACGAAAACATCCGCACCACCGTCGACCGCGATGAAGCCGTACCCCTTCTCCGCGTTGAACCACTTGACGGTGCCCTGAGCCATGCCTAACTCCCCTATTACTGGCCCTTGCGCAGGACCGCACTTCGCGGACCCGGGTCAGAACTCACCCTCCGACAGGAGAGGGTGTGTGCGCCGGAACGCGTCGACCGCGGCCGAATGTATCTGCCCAACTGCCCTCTGCAACAGGTCAATCGGACGAGAATTCCGGGCAGCGCCGAACGCCCGAATATGTGGAATTCATGGGATTCCCGGGCAAGTCGGGCCGGGCAAAAGTGACTTATGGCGCAAGGAGATCGCACACTTTGGCTGCATCTTGTCGCGACCCGGCGCATTCTCATATGCGGGCGGCACGGGCAGCTGGGGGGACTTCCCACACTGTACCGCGCTCAACCATGCAGAATTGCCCCCTCCGCTTCTCTCGCAGAGGGGGCAATTCCTATAACGCTGTGCAGTCGGACGCAGGGTCAGCAGCCGCCCGCGACGGCCGGGATGATCGAGATTCCGGCGCCGTCCGGCGTCGCCGTCTCCAGACCGCCCTCGAAGCGCACGTCGTCGTCGTTGACGTACACGTTCACGAAGCGGCGCAGCTTGCCCTGGTCGTCCAGGACGCGGGCGGCGATGCCCGGGTGGTTCTGCTCCAGGGACTCGATGACCTGGGAGAGGGTCGAGCCCTCGGCCGGGACCTCGGCCTGGCCGCCCGTGTAGGTGCGGAGGATGGTGGGGATACGGACCTTGACGCTCATGGTGGGTGCCTTCCTTCGGTCTCGGGTGGTCAGCTGGTGGCGAGGCCGGCGGCGCGGAACGCGTCCAGGCTCGGCCGGATCGTCGCGGTCGCCTGCGAGGTGGCGGCCACCGCGTCCAGGGTCTTGAGGCCGTCGCCCGTGTTGAGCACGACGGTGGTCAGCGCCGGGTCGAGCAGACCGGCCTCGATCAGCTTCTTCGTCACGCCGACCGTCACCCCGCCGGCCGTCTCCGCGAAGATGCCCTCGGTGCGCGCCAGCAGCTTGATCGCCGCGACGACCTGCTCGTCGTCGACGTCCTCGACCGCGCCGCCGGTGCGGCGGGCGATGTCCAGGACGTAGGGGCCGTCGGCCGGGTTGCCGATCGCCAGGGACTTGGCGATGGTGTTCGGCTTCTGGGGCCGCACGACGTCGTGACCGGCCTTGAAGGCGGTGGAGACCGGGGAGCAGCCCTCGGCCTGGGCGCCGAAGATCTTGTACGGCTTGTCCTCGACCAGGCCCAGCTTGATCAGCTCCTGAAGACCCTTGTCGATCTTCGTGAGCTGCGAGCCGGACGCGATCGGGATGACGATCTGGTCGGGCAGCCGCCAGCCGAGCTGCTCGCAGATCTCGTACGCCAGGGTCTTGGAGCCCTCGCCGTAGTACGGGCGCAGGTTGACGTTGACGAAGCCCCAGCCCTCGCCGAGCGGGTCGCCGATGAGCTCCGAGCAGAAGCGGTTGACGTCGTCGTAGTTGCCCTCGATGCCGACCAGCTCACCGCCGTACACCGCGGCCATGACGACCTTGCCCTGCTCCAGGTCGTGCGGGATGAACACGCAGGAGCGGAAGCCGGCGCGGGCGGCGGCGGCGCCCACCGCACCGGCGAGGTTGCCGGTGGAGGAGCAGGAGAGGGTGGTGAAACCGAAGGCGCGGGCGGCCTCGACGGCGATCGCGACGACGCGGTCCTTGAAGGAGTGCGTCGGGTTGCCGGAGTCGTCCTTGACGTACAGACCGCCGGTGACACCCAGCTCACGGGCGAGGTTGTCGGCCTTGACCAGCTTGGTGAAGCCGGGGTTGATGTTGGGCTTGTCCGCGACATTCGCGGGAACCGGCAGCAGCGGCGCGTACCGCCAGATGTTGTCGGGTCCGGCCTCGATGCGCTTCTTCAGCTCGTCCGGGGAGCCGGTCGGCAGGTCGTACGCCACTTCGAGCGGCCCGAAACAGGACGCGCAGGCGAAAAGGGGGCCGAGTTCGAAGCGCTCGCCGCATTCGCGGCAGGAAAGCGCCGCGGCGGGGCCGAGGTCGACGGCGTCGGTGGAAGAATCGGTGCTTACTGCAACAGTCTGCGCAGCCATGGAGGCGAGGCCCTTTCTCCTCATCTTCCTCGCGGCGCGTTTCGCCACGAGACGGAATTGGCACCTTCCCCACCTGACCTCGCGGTCGGCGGGAGGGTTGCCGGGACTTCAACGGGCCGTTCCCTCAGTCCCTCTGGATGAGCGCTGTGGCACCGGATCGACGATCCGGGCGTTTATTGGCGGACTGACCCCGACATGCGACGGCCATCCGCGTTGTTCAAGACTGTAACCGAAGCACCGGACAGTTGAGATAGCCGTCCGAACCGCGAGATGGATCACATACAGGGAGTATCGACCGTGCTGGAAGAGGTCGAAAGCTGGCTGGCCAGGCGTTCCTGGTCGGCCGCCGACCGCCCGCTGGACCGGCTCCTCGCCGCCAAGGAGCCGGGCCGCGGGAGCGTGAGTGTGGTACTGCCCGCGCTGAACGAGGAAGCGACGGTCGGTGAGATCGTCGCGACGATCCGGCGCGAGCTGATGGAGAAGGTCCAGCTGGTCGACGAACTCGTGGTGATCGATTCCGGTTCCACGGACGCGACGGCGAAGGTGGCCCGGGAGGCCGGTGCGCGGGTGGCGCACCGGGACGACATACTCCCGCGGATACCGGCCGTGCCCGGCAAGGGCGAGGTGCTGTGGCGGTCGCTCCTGGTGACCGGCGGTGACATCGTCTGTTTCGTCGACGCCGACCTGAAGGAATTCTCGGCCGATTTCGTCTCCGGCATCGTCGGCCCGCTGCTGACCGATCCGGACGTGCGGTTCGTCAAGGCGATGTACGACCGCCCGCTCGGCGACACGGCGGGGCAGGGCGGCCGGGTCACCGAGCTGGTGGCCCGTCCGCTGCTCAATCTGCACTGGCCGCAGCTGGCCGGCTTCGTCCAGCCGCTGGGCGGCGAGTACGCGGCGCGCCGCTCGCTCCTCGAACAGCTGCCCTTCCCCGTCGGCTACGGAGTGGAACTGGGCCTCCTGGTCGACGCGCTGCACACGGTGGGCCTGGACGCGCTGGCCCAGGTGGACGTGGGGGTCCGCAAACACCGCCACCAGGACGGGCAGGCGCTGGGCCGGATGGCGGCGGCGATCTACCGGACCGCCCAGCTCCGGCTGTCCCGCGGCCACCTCGTGCGGCCTTCGCTCACCCAGTTCGAGCGCGGCGAGGACGGCTTCGTGCCGCGCACCCATCCGGTGGACACCGAGGAGCGCCCGCCGATGCGCGAGATCGAGGAGTACGTTTCGCGCCGCGCGGCCTGACGTCGCCTGACTTCGCACGTTTGGGCGGTTCGTGATCGGGCTAGATTCCGCAACATGGTCTCCGAGCACGAAGCCCAGTCCGCCGCCCGGCCCTGCGCCCGGCTCGCCGATCCCTCCGCCGCGCCTTCGGTCCAGCCGCCCGCCGAGCCCTCCGAGCAGGTTCTCGTCGCGTCCAACCGCGGCCCGGTGTCGTACACCCTGGCCACCGACGGATCGCTGGAGGCGAGGCGGGGCGGCGGCGGACTCGTGTCCGGGCTGAGCGCTGTGAAGGACAAGCTGTGGGTGTGCGCCGCGCTCGGTGACGGGGACCGGGAGGCGGTCCGGCGCGGGGTGGGTGAGCAGGGCGTCCGCATGCTCGACATCGACGCCGCCGTGCACGCGGACGCGTACAACGGCATCGCGAACTCGGTCCTGTGGTTCGTCCACCACATGCTGTACCAGACCCCGCTGGAGCCGGTCTTCGACGCGGAGTTCCGGCGTCAGTGGGCATCGTTCGAGACCTACAACCGGGCCTTCGCCGAAGCGCTCGCCGAGGAGGCGGGCCGGGGCGCGGCCGTGCTGGTGCAGGACTACCACCTGGCGCTGGTGCCCGGCATGCTCCGCGAGCTCCGCCCCGACCTGCGGATCGGCCACTTCTCGCACACCCCGTGGGCGCCCGTCGACTACTTCCGCCTGCTCCCCGACGACATCGCCGAGCAGTTGCTGCACGGCATCCTGGGCGCGGACCGGGCGGCCTTCCTGACCCGGCGCTGGGCGGACGCGTTCATCGGCTGCTGCACGGAGATCCTGGGCGGCACCGGCCGGACCAGGGTCGGGGTGCACGGGCTGGGCGCGGACGCGGACTTCCTGCGCCGGCGCGCGCACGAGGCGGATGTGGACGAGCGGATGGCGGCGCTGCGGGAGCAGGTCGGCCCCGGGCGGAGGACGATCGTGCGAGTGGACCGAACAGAACTGTCCAAGAACATCGTGCGCGGCCTGTTCGCCTACCGCGCGCTCCTCGAAGAGCGGCCCGAATGGCGTGAGCGCGTCGTCCACGTCGCCTTCGCCTACCCCTCACGGCAGGACCTGGCGGTGTACCGCGACTACACGGCCGAGGTGCAGCGGGTCGCCGACGAGATCAACGCCGTGTACGGCACCGCGGGCTGGACCCCGGTCGTGCTCCACGTCAAGGACGACTTCGCCCGCTCGCTCGCCGCGTACCGGCTGGCCGACGTGGCGCTCGTCAACCCGATCCGCGACGGCATGAACCTGGTTGCCAAGGAGGTCCCGGTCGTCTCCGACCACGGCTGCGCGCTGGTGCTGTCGCGGGAGGCGGGGGCGTACGAGGAGCTGGGCAGCGACGCGGTCGTGGTGAATCCGTACGACGTGTCCGCGACGGCGGCGGCGCTGCACGAGGCGCTGACGATGGCGGACGACGAACGGGCCGCGCGCACGGAACGGCTGGCCGCGGCCGCGGTGGCCCTGCCTCCGCAGCAGTGGTTCCTGGACCAGCTGGACGCACTGCGGCGGGAGTGAGTCGTCAGATCCTTGCGGCCAGCGCCGCCAGGAAGTCGACGACGGCTCCCGGGCCGTTCAGCAGCAGGTCGGCGCGCTCGGCCAGGTCGGGCACCTCCGCGCTGCCGCTGCAGACCAGCAGGCCCGGAACGCCGTCGGGGCCCTCGGTGCGGAGCTTCTCCACGGCGGCGTACGCGGCGAGGTCGCCCAGGTCGTCGCCCGCGTACAGGACGGACTCGGCGTCCATCTCCCGTACGTACTGGGTGAGCGCCACTCCCTTGTCCATGCCCGGCGGGCGCAACTCCAGGACCAGACGGCCCGGTTCGACGATCAGCCCGTGCCGGGCGGCGAGCTCGCCGAGAGGGGCGCGCAGGGCCTCGAACGCGCCCTGCGGGTCGGCGGCGCGGCGGGTGTGGACGGCGAGGGCCTGGCCCTTCTCCTCCGTCCAGGTGCCGTGCCAGGAGCCGAACCGGTCGAGCACGCCGGGGAGTTCGGCACGGACCGCGGCCACGCCGGGGTGCGGGGCAGGGGCGTGCACGGTGCCGGAGACGGCGTCCCAGCGTTCGGCGCCGTAGTGGCCGAGGACGACGAGATGGTCCAGCCCCGGCACTCCGGCGAAGCCGCCGTACCGGACCGCGACGCCGGCCGGGCGGCCGGTGATCACGGCGATGGAGGCCACCTTCGGGGCGAGCGCGACGAGCGCGTCGACGGCGCGGGGGTGGGCGCGGGCCTGGTCCGGGTCCGGGACGATGTCGGCGAGGGTTCCGTCGAAGTCGAGCGCGACGACGGCCCGGTCCGGACGCGCGAGGATCGCGGCGAGGGCCTCTCGGCCGGGTGGGGTGGTGGGGGTGGGGAGCTCGGACGGGGTTTCGCTCGGCGCGGGTGCGTGCGGGTTGCTGCCCATGGGGGGAGCCTATAGCGGGATGCGGGCAGCCGGCGGGCCCGTTCCCCTGCCCGTCCCCAAGCTCTCGACTTCGTTCGATCAGGGGGACCCCACTCTTCCCGAGCCGGGGCTCCGTCCCGAATCCCGCGCCGCAGACGCCGACGAGGCTGGAACTCACGCCGCACCCGGCAAAGACAAGCCTCTCCGGCGATTGAGGAGCGGGGGGCCGGGCAGCGCCCCCGGGAACACCCCTCAGCGGCGCCCCCGCCGCGCGTCGCGGACCCGGCGCAGGCGGTTCACCGTCACCGGGTCCTCCTCCAGCGCGCGGCGGTCGTCGAGCAGGGCGTTCAGCAGTTGGTAGTAGCGCGTGGGCGAGATCCCGAGCCGCTCGCGGATCGCGCGGTCCTTCGCTCCGGGTCCGGCCCACGACTGCCGCTCGACGGCGAGCACGGCGCGATCCCGGTCGGAGAGTCCGGCGGGGCCGTTCGGGTCGTCGGGGCCGTTCGTGAGGGCGGTCATATCAGCCAACATATCGCCCGGCCGGAGGCCGCCCCCGGTCGTCACCCCGCGTGCTCCGCCGCCGCGGATTGCCGCGCGATCCGCCCCAGCACGCTCTCGGGGCTCCCGTTCGGCTCGACCGCCCTGCCGATGTTCTCCTTGATCGACTCGCTGGCACGGGCCCAGGACGTCTTGCCGTACGGGTAGAACTCCGCGTTCGGCAGCGCGGCCAGGAACTTCCGCAGCGGCTTGTACCGGGGATCGGTTTCCATCGCCGCGGAGGCGCTGTCGGTGACCGGCAGCAGTCCGTACTCGTCGGCGAAGTCGATGACGTTCTTGTCGGTGAACAGATAGTCGAAGAATGTGGCCAGCTGCACCCGGTGGCCGCGCTGCTTGAAGCCCATGATCCAGTCGGCGACGCCCATCGAGCCCTTGGTGGGGCCGCCGACGCCGGGCAGCGGCACCATGCCGACGGAGACGCCCTTCTTCTCGGCCTCCTGCATCAAGGTCGGATGACCGTTCAGCATGCCGACCTCGCCGCGCGTGAACGCGGCGAACGCCTTGCCCCGGTCGAGCTTGCCGGGGGCCACGGGGCCGACGAGGCCCTTGTCGACCAGGTTCGTCTTCAGCCAGTCGAAGGTCCTGACGTTCTCGGCCGAGTCGATCTCGTACGAGCCGGTGTCGTCGATGTAGCCGCCGCCCCCGCTCAGCAGCCACATCATGGTCTCGGCCTGGGACTCCTCCGGACCGAGCGGCAGCGCGAACGGGTACGTCACGCCGCGCTGCTTGAGCACCGTCGCGTCGTCGCGTATGTCGTCCCAGGTCCGCGGGGCGGCCAGGCCCGCCTGGGCGAAGAACTTCTTGTTGTAGAAGAGCAGCCGGGTGCTGGCGACGAACGGCAGCCCGTACTGGGTGCGGTCCACGCTGCCCGCGTCGGCCAGGCGCGGCAGGAAGTTGGCCTGGGCAGTGATGTTCAGCATCTCGTCGGCCCGGTAGAGCTTGCCCGCCTTGGCGTAGTCGGCGTACGAGCCGATCTGGGCGATGTCGGGGGCCTCCCCCCGCTTCACCATCCCGGCGACCTCGCGGTCGACGTCCTTCCACGAATAGACGCTGACCTCGACCTTGATGCCGGGGTGGGACGCCTCGAAGCCCTTCACGAGTGCGGCCCAGTACTTCTTGGAACTGTTGGCCGCGCTGTTGCCGTAGTCGGCCGCGACGAGCCTGAGGGTGACGTCCCCCGAGCCGCCGCTGCCGCCGCAACCCGACAACGTCGCCGTCAATGCCAGCGCGGCCCCAGCCGCGGTCAGTCCCCAGTAGCGCCGCTGCACAGCCCAGTCCGTCCTCGTCCTCGGTGTCATCCGCGCCGGCCACGTCCTCGTGGGGGTCTCCGGATGAGCTGTGATCCTCCCCCGAGCGATCGCCGAAGGTCTACACCAGGGCGGTATCGCTTTCGCAACGCAGCCGGATCCGCGCCCTGTTGCCGCGCGGGGGCATTGCCCTTGACCTGCGCCGACTGCTAAGTAGGTTGCGGCGCAAGGCTCTTCGTGGTCCAGACCTTCGCTCCACCGCCGTGCCGCACCGCCCGCACCGTCACCGTTCCACGCCCCAAGGAGCCGTCGAGCATGTCGCGTACCGCATCGGAAATTGCCACCCAGCCCGGCTGTTGGCGGCGTGCCGCGGAGGCGGGGGCGGCGTTCGACGGACTGCCGCGTCCGGGCGAGCGGGTCGCCGTCACCGGGTGCGGCACCTCCTGGTTCATGGCCATCGCGTACGCGGCGCTGCGCGAGGCGGCCGGGCAGGGGGAGACGGACGCGTACCCCTCGTCGGAGTTCCCGGTCGGGCGGCCGTACGACCGGGTCGTGGCGATCACCCGCTCCGGTACGACGACCGAGGTGCTGGAACTCCTCGCCGGGCTGCGCGGCAAGGTCACCACCGTCGCGCTGACCGCCGACCCGCGGGCGCCGGTGATGGACGCCGCCGACACGGTGGCCGTACTGGACTGGGCGGACGAGGAGTCGGTCGTCCAGACCCGGTTCGCCACCACCGCGCTGGCCTTTCTGCGGGCCGGTCTGGAGGCGTCGGGTCCGCTTCCGGCCGGGGTGAAGACGGTGGCCGCCGCGGCGGTCGACGCGGAACTCGCGGTGACGGAGCCGCTGGACGAGGCGGTGGTCTCGGCCGAGCAGTGGACGTTCCTGGGGCGCGGCTGGACGTACGGCCTGGCGCAGGAGGCCGGGCTGAAGATGCGCGAGGCGGCCGGCGCCTGGACGGAGTCGTACCCGGCCATGGAGTACCGCCACGGCCCGATCTCGATCACCGGGCCCCACCGGGTGGCATGGGCGTTCGGTCCGCTGCCGGAGGGGCTCGCCGGCGAGGTGGCACGGGTGGGCGGCACGCTGATCGCGCACGCCACCGCGGACCCGATGGCCGATCTGATCCGGGCGCAGCGGCTGGCGGTGGCGCTCGCGGAGTCGAAGGGGTACGACCCGGACCGCCCGCGCAACCTCTCGCGCAGCGTGATCCTTTCGCCCTGAGTCCGCTGCTCGGGCCGCTGCGGCGATACCGCGCCGGTGATTTTGTATGGATGCGCAACAAACCGCACTAGTGGACTAGACCTATCGGGGTTCCTCGGGCGAAACTGTTTCCCGTGAAACACGTCATCGCCCTCGATGTGGGCGGCACCGGAATGAAGGCCGCACTGGTCGGGGCCGACGGCGCCCTGCTGTACGAGGCGCGGCGGGCGACCGGCAGAGAGCGCGGCCCCGACGCCGTCGTGGAGTCGATCCTCGCCTTCGCCTCGGACCTGCGGACGTACGGCGAGGAGCACCTCGGCGAGAGCGCCGTCGCGGCCGGTGTCGCCGTGCCCGGCATCGTCGACGCGGAGAACGGGATCGCGGTCTACGCCTCGAACCTGGGCTGGCGCGACGTACCCATGCGGGAACTGCTCGGCGAACGGCTCGGCGGTGTCCCCGTCGCGCTCGGCCACGATGTGCGCACCGGCGGACTCGCCGAGGGCCGGATCGGCGCGGGCAAGGGAGCCGACCGCTTCCTCTTCGTACCGCTGGGCACCGGGATCGCCGGGGCCATCGGCATCGCGGGCACCATCGAGTCCGGCGCGCACGGATACGCGGGCGAGATCGGCCACATCGTGGTCCGGCCGGACGGCCCGGACTGCGGCTGCGGCCAGCGCGGCTGTCTGGAGACCCTGGCGTCCGCCTCCGCGGTGACCCGTGCCTGGGCCGCCGCGTCCGGCGACCCGGCGGCGGACGCCGCCGACTGCGCGAAGGCCGTCGAGTCGGGCGATCCGGCGGCCGCGGAGGTCTGGCGGAACGCGGTGGACGCGCTCGCCGCCGGGCTGGTCACCGCGCTGACGCTGCTCGACCCGCGCGCCCTCATCATCGGTGGCGGGCTGGCCGAGGCCGGGGAAACCTTGTTCACACCACTCCGTGCGGCCGTCGAGGAACGTGTCACGTTCCAGAAGCTGCCCCACATCGTTCCGGCGGCCCTCGGGGACACCGCCGGATGCCTGGGCGCAGGGCTGCTCGCCTGGGATCTTCTCTCCACGGAGGTATCCGCCTGATGGCCGGACGCGCAGACAGCACAGTTCTCGCAGGTGCCCGGGTGGTGCTTCCCACCGGGACCGTCGAGGACGGCCGGGTGATCGTCGAGGGCACCCGGATCGCCGGCTCGGTACCGGAGGGCGCCCCGACCGTCGACCTGAGCGGCCACTGGGTGGTCCCGGGCTTCGTCGACATGCACAACCACGGCGGTGGCGGCGCGTCCTTCACCTCCGGCACCGTGGACGAGGTCCTCACCGGCATCCGCACCCACCGCGAGCACGGCACCACCACCCTGGTCGCCTCCACCGTCACCGGCGAGATGGACTTCCTCGCGCAGCGGGCCGGCGTCCTCTCCGAGCTGGTCGAGCAGGGCGACCTGGCCGGTATCCACTTCGAGGGACCGTTCATCTCGCCGTGCCGCAAGGGCGCGCACAGCGAGGATCTGCTGCGCCACCCGGACCCGGCCGAGGTCCGCAAGCTGATGGACGCGGCGCGCGGCACCGCGAAGATGTTCACGCTCGCCACCGAACTGCCCGGCGGCATCGAGTCGGTGCGGCTGCTCGCCGAGCACGGCGTGATCGCCGCGATCGGGCACACCGACGCGACGTACGAGCAGACCGTCGAGGCGATCGACGCGGGCGCCACCGTCGCCACGCACCTGTTCAACGCGATGCCGCCGCTCGCCCACCGCGAGCCCGGTCCGATCGCCGCCCTGCTGGAGGACGAGCGGATCACCGTCGAGCTGATCAACGACGGTACGCATCTGCACCCCGCCGCCCTGGAGCTGGCCTACCACCACGCGGGCGCCCACCGCGTCGCGCTGATCACCGACGCCATGGACGCGGCCGGATTCGGCGACGGCCGGTACCAGCTCGGCCCGCTCGCGGTCGAGGTCAAGGACGGTGTCGCGCGGCTGGTGGAGGGCAACTCGATCGCGGGCTCCACGCTCACCCTGGACACCGCGTTCCACCGGGCCGTGACCATCGACCGGATCCCGGTCGACGACGTCGTGCAGTCCATCTCCGCCAACCCGGCACGGCTGCTCGGCGTGTACGACCGGGTCGGCTCACTGGAGCCGGGCAAGGACGCGGACCTGGTGGTCCTGGACGCGGACTTCACACTCAAGGGAGTCATGCGCAAGGGCGAATGGATCATCGATCCGCAGATCGGTTGATTCGACCCGTTGTTGACGGCGAATCGAATGCGTAACGAAGAGACGGCGGTTGTTCCGGAGGTCTGGGCCGACCGCCACCTCTTTGACATGATCGCCTGGGAAACAGGCAGAGCAAGCGCATTCCGTCCAAGGATTCGCGCTCCAGAGCAGGGATCGAGGGAGCGGCCGCGGTGATCCTCACGGTCACACTGAATACGGCACTCGACCTGACGTACGGCGTCCCGGAACTCGTCCCGCACGCCAGCCACCGCGTCAGCGACATGTCCGAGCGCCCCGGCGGCAAGGGCCTCAACGTGGCACGGGTGCTCTCCGCCCTCGGCCACGACACGGTGGTCACCGGATTCGCCGGAGGCTCCACCGGAGCCGTACTGCGCGAGCTGCTGGCCACAGCGTCGCCACGGGGCACGGACCCGACGGCCGCCACCGGCACCGCGCCGGCCGCCGCGCCGATCACCGACGCCCTCGTCACCGTCGCCGGGAACACCCGTCGCACGATCGCCGTCGTCGACCGGGCCACCGGCGACACCACCCAGCTCAACGAACCCGGCCCGCTCGTCGGCGCCGACGAATGGGCCGCGCTCCTCGGCCGGTACGAGGAGCTCCTCACCGGGGCCGACGCCGTCGCCCTCTGCGGCAGCCTGCCGCCCGGCATCCACGTCGGCGCCTACGCGGAACTGGTCCGCCTGGCCCGTGCGGCACACGTCCCCGTCCTCCTGGACACCAGTGGCGAACCGCTGCGCCGCGGTATCGCCGCCCGCCCCGACCTGATCAAGCCCAACGCCGACGAGCTCGCCCAGCTCACCGGCTCCCGCGAACCGCTGCGCGCCACCCGTGACGCCCGCCGCCGCGGTGCGCACGGGGTCGTCGCGTCCCTGGGACCGGACGGCATGCTGGCGATCACCCCCGACGGCGTCTGGCAGGCGTCCCCGCCCGCCAAGGTCCGGGGCAACCCGACCGGTGCGGGCGACTCCGCGGTGGCCGGACTGCTGTCCGGCCTCGTCGTGGGGCTGAGCTGGCCGGACCGGCTGCGGCGGGCGGTGGCACTGTCGACGGCGACCGTGCTCTCCCCGACGGCCGGGGACTTCGACCGCGCTGCGTACGAGGAGCTGCTGCCGCGCGTCGGCGTCGAGGAACACCCAACGGCGGCCTGAGGCCGCGCCCGTACCGGACCCGCCCGAGCGCGGGTCCGAAGAAGTAGCAAGAGGTCAGCATGCCGCTCGTCAGCACCGGTGAACTCGTCTCCGCCGCACAGGCCGAGGGACGCGGGATCGCCGCCTTCAATGTCATCACTCTGGAGCACGCGGAGGCCATCGCGGCCGGCGCGGAGCGGGCCGGAGCCCCCGCCATCCTGCAGATCTCCGAGAACGCCGTGAAGTTCCACGGCGGACGGCTCTGTGCCATCGCCGCCGCGGCCGCCGCGGTCGCCCGCACCTCCACCGCCCCCCTGGCTCTCCACCTCGACCACGTCGAGTCCGTGGAGCTGCTGCACCAGGCGCACACGGAGGGGTTCGGCTCGGTCATGTTCGACGCCTCCAAGCTGCCGTACGAGGAGAACGTGCGCGCCACGGCCGATGCGGTGGCCTGGGGCCATGAGCGCGGCATCTGGATCGAGGCCGAGCTCGGCAAGGTCGGCGGCAAGGAGGGCGAGGCCCCGCTCGACGCCCACGCCCCCGGCGTCCGTACCGACCCGGCCGAGGCCGCCGCGTACGTCCGCGACACCGGAGTGGACGCGCTGGCCGTCGCGGTCGGCTCCTCGCACGCCATGACCGAGCGCACCGCCGCCCTGGACCACGCCCTGATCGGCCGGCTCCGCGACGCCGTCCCGGTCCCGCTGGTGCTGCACGGCTCCAGCGGCGTCCCGGACGACGAGATCCGCCAGGCCGTCGCCTCCTCCGGCATGGTCAAGATCAATGTGGGCACGGCACTGAACACGGCGTTCACCGGCGCGGTACGGGCCTACCTGGCCGAGAACACCACGGGCGTCGACCCGCGCAAGTACATCGCGCCGGGGCGCGAGGCGATGGCCGCGACAGTGGCGGGGTTCCTGGCGCTGATGGGCTGACCGCGGCACGCAGCGCGTTGCGCGCGCCGAACAATGGAGTTTTCTCATCCTGGCTCGTCGCGAGGTCGGACGGTCTTAAACAGGTGAGTGTCTTCCGGGCGGGCGTCGCGGAGCGTCGCCACGACCGCATCGAACTCTTCGCCGTAGGCCACACACCCAACTCCCCCGAGAAGTCCGCTGTCCTCACCAAGCTGGACGAGGCCGTGACGTGGGCCAACATCGATATCGCCCACCGTCAGGACAAGCTGCCCGTACGCGACCAGGATCGGCAAGGCCGTGAACTCGCCGCAGGTTCGTCTAAGCTTGGCGTTTAACGTGGGCGGGCTTGGTGTTCTTTGATCGATTCGGCGCGTTTGACGGTCTTGCCGACGTCGTGGTGCCTGGCCCGGTGGCTGTTCTTCGACCCTGCGGGCCGTCCTGGCCCTGGTCGGGAGGGTTTCGGTGCCGTCGCCGGGCTGGTCGTGGTCGCGCGGACGTTGCGAAACCCTCGCCGCACCCGGGCTGGGGTGAGGCGGCGGGGCTCGGCTGGTCTTTCCCAGGGGCGGCGGAGGTC